>JBFXGD010000091.1:0-13632 GCA_050178385.1 Calditrichaceae bacterium | reverse complement strand
ATTGATCCCCCCGCCACTCTTAGAAGCGAGGCAAGGATTGAGAAAATCGCGGTGAATAGCCCCGCTTTTACAGGCGAGAATCCCTGAAATTGACTCCAATAGATTGGAAACCAGGCCGTAAGCGCGATAAATCCGCCGAAGGTTGTAAAATACAGCGCGACCAGAGCCCATGTATTCAGCTTTGCCCCTGAATTTACCAGACTATCCATCATATTGCCGGAAGGAAATATCTCCTGTCCCAGCTTTTGGGCCCGTTCCCTGCTTTCCGCCACGCTCAGGTTTAACTTACGGAATTGAAAATAATAGGCGTTGGTTCCGTATCTCAGATAGAGAATTGTCCCGATAAGCAGAAAAATGAACCATGCGAAATAGGCGGAAATAAAACCGTAATATGTAAGATATATCGGGAGCAGCAATGAAAATATCCCCGGAGCTAAATTACCAAGACCCGCGTAAATTCCCAATGCGGATCCTTGTTTCTTTTGCGGATACCAGTAAGATGTCTGTCCGATACCTACCGAGAACGTGGCTATGCCGCAGCCGCTCAGAAACCCGAAAAACAGGACAATCGGATACAATCCCTGCATCTGGCCGGGATAAGTAAATCTGAGAAGAAATGTCACACCGCCAAGACCAAACAATGATAAAAGAAGAAGCCAGGAAAACGGCTTTTTACCGCCGGTGGTGTCCACCCAGGCGCCAAATGGAATGCGCAAAAGCGAGCCGGAAAGAGAAGGAATCGCGACAAGAAAACCGAGCAATGCCGGGCTTAAATCCATTGCTTCTTTAAATTTTACTGCCGTCGGCCCATAAAGTGAAACGGCCGCGAAACCAAAGAAAAATCCCAGGGTTGTTCCGAACAACCCCTGTCGTGGTGATCCCTTAACGTTGTGCGACTCCATATAAAAAAAACCTTCCTGGTAAAATTGTGTCAGATTGAAAATTCCATCCAGAAATTCCTGCATGAATTGGTGGATTAAATATTACTCCTGATCAGGAATATCACCTGAAACAAATATAAATATTTGACTCTGTTAAACAAAATAAAATTGATACATCGTACCCCGAATTTCCTGTTCATAAAGATTTTCTGCTGAATCCGGAAGGACTGAAATTCAATTATAGACAGTTCAACTGTTCTTGATTGATGATTATTAAAAAACTATATTATTACTGTATTGAACATACCTCGCAGCGTATTTATTGTTTCGAATATCCTTACATCCGACAAATCAGGAAAGGTTTAATATGAATAATCGCATTGGAATCAGACGGGAAGATATAGATCAGACTGAAAAAAGAGCGCCTTTGTCGCCGGATCATGTCAAAGAATTAGTGAATGGTACTAGTCTTGACATCATCATAACACCGTCAAAGCGACGAATTTTCACCAATAATCAATATAAGGACGCGGGTGCGATATTAAACGATGACTTGTCAGACTGTAATGTCATCTTCGGGGTCAAAGAAGTACCTGCTGATGAATTATCTGAGAACAAGGCGTACTGCTTTTTTTCGCACACTATAAAAGGCCAGTCGTACAATATGCCACTCCTGAAACGTATGCTTGAATTGAAGAATACGCTTATAGATTACGAAAAAGTTACCGATGAAATGGGTCGCCGCATTATATTCTTTGGCAGATACGCGGGAATAGTAGGCGCTATTAATACCCTGTGGATATACGGACAACGTCTGTTAGCAGAGGGGATTGAAAATCCTTTTGCCCTAATAAAACAGGCCAATAAATATAACAGCCTTGATGAAGCAAAAAGCGACATACATCTGCTGGCGGATACCATTCGCAAAAAAGGGCTTCCGCAAGAGATACTTCCCGTAGTTATCGCGGTAACGGGATCTGGTCAGGTTTCTCAGGGAGCGCAGGAAATTTTTGATCTGCTTCCCGCGGCACTGATTTCAGCGCCAGAATTGCTGGTGACCGATCATTCGATTCTGAGAAAAAACGGGATCACCACTGTTATCATTGATGTGGATGCTTTCACCAAACCCGTAAATCCGGACAATACATTTGATTTTAACGAATATATTAATAATCCGGAGAAATACCGTGGGGATTTTGAAAAATACATTCCTGCTATATCCATGCTGGTAAATGGTATCTATTGGGAAAAGAAATATCCCAGACTTGTTACAAAAAAATCTTTAAAAATGTTGTTTGAAGATGTAAAAAATCCCATGCTGAGAGTAATATCCGATATTACCTGCGATATTGATGGATCAATCGAATGCAATGTCAAAACAACAACATCAGACAATCCGGTTTATGTTTATGAGCCATTGACCGGTAATATATTTGACGGATTTCAGGGGAACGGCCCCGTCATTCTCGCGGTGGACAAACTTCCCAGCGAACTGCCGGGAGAGTCGACATCAGGGTTTGGGGATTCGCTTCTCCCGTTTATTCCAAAACTGGCTTCCGCGGATTTTGATGTTCCATTTGAAAAGCTTGATATTCCCCCTGAATTTAAACGTGCGGTAATCGCTCACAAAGGAAATCTTACGCCTGATTACCAGTATCTCAGGCCTTTTCTTGATAAAATTTAGGCTCTAGCTGATTTTCTTTACCGATTCACGAAAATCAAATCCGTTACGGGACAGCTCATCAAGAACAGGCTCATAGATCGCCGGATGAGTCGGAATATAGCATCCGGTAATCGGCAGTTTCCCGGTTAATATCAGTTTAGCGGCGATCGCGGCGGGAAAACCGACCGCTTTTGCCATGGCAGTAAATCCCCCTTTTTCACCATAATGAATCATCGTGGATAATATTTCTTCCTTCCGGTTTTTCTTCGCGGGGTATTTTGCCCTGATTCTGTGAAAGAGTATTACCATATCCCTGGCGTCAGGGGGAAGGTACAGTTTTCTGCTTATTAAATTGATCAACACTTCAGCGGAGGATTCCACATTGACGCCGATTTTTTCATCAGAAAACAGCCCCAGCCATCGCAGATTTTCCATAATCTTTCCGGTCGGACTGATATTGAGTAAATTTGCGACACGTTCTTCCAGATTGGATCCGGGAACGGTAGATGGCAAAAATATCTCCACCAAATCGGCATACGTCTTATTTTTCAGGTTTGGGATTCGCATTTTCTCATTTGGCAAACCCAGACGCACAATTTGTAGCCATGTTTCGCTCCATCCGGGATAACGCAAGGTTCCGCGTATCAGTGTTGAAACGTTTTTTAAACCCGGCATGTTTAAATAAGCCAGAGAATCTCTGTTCGGATAGGCCTCCAGCACTCCGAGACCTTCCACTTCAACCGGCCAGGAATTCCTGAAGAGATGATAGTAAGGAATAATTTTTATTTTGCCGTTTCTCAAATACTGGGCGCCATTTTCACCCGCCATGACCACATTTCTTGGATTCCAGCTGATGACATAATTAAACGGATTCGTTTTAGAGTCGGGAGCGGACAGGCCGCCGCCGTACGATTCAAAACTCTTGATGATTCCACCTTTTTGAATTACCTGATTTATAATTGAGGCGGCAGACATATGGTCTATTCCGGGATCGAGGCCGATTTCTGTCAGCAGAATAACCCCTTTTCTGTGAGCATCTTTTTCAAGATCATTGATCCGGCTGTCGGTATAGGATACCGAGATCATATGCTTGCCATGTTCGACGCATGTCCAGGCGACAAGGTGCTGAAAAACGGGCGCCAGGATATTTAGTACAAGATCAGAATTTTTTATCTGTCTGCTTAACAATCCCGAATCATTCACATCCAGATAGACCGCGTTCCCCCGGGGATGCGTGCCGACCCTTTCTTTCGCGAGTTTGATATCCTTATCACCAACAGTTACAAACCAGTCAAATTTCGAAGAATTTTCAAGAAGATATGATATAAGGTAGGGAGAACTTTTCCCCGCTCCGAGAATCAGAATTTTTTTCATTGTTTCACCTTTAATTATCTAAATATCCTGCCGCGATATTACAGTTTTCTGCGAATTTATAAATGGAATAATAGTAAACTTAACAAGAAAACCAATAAAGATAAATAAAATGTTTAAACAATCCTTCTCATAAAAACTGAACAATGTGCCGAGATTATTAAAAATCGGGTGAACTCAATTTCATGGTTTCACTAAGTCACATGTGTACTCAGGAAACCGATAGTTCTTTTTTCTGACCAGTAGGAATTGTCACTGTTAAAAGAAACAAAACCCACATGCCCTCCTGATTTCGGAATTTCCAGATAGATATATGGATGATCCCTGACATCTTCCACGGGATAACAGGACGGCGGCAGAAAAGGATCATTTTTCGCGTTGACAATGAGCGTCGGTACGGCGATATCTTTAAGGAACAGCTTACTGCTGCATTTATGCCAGTAATCCTCTGCGTTTTTGAAGCCGTGGATCGGAGCGGTATAACGGTCATCAAAATCCTTGAAGTTTTTTATGCGGTGAAAATCACGATCATCAATTTTGTCAGGAAAAAGCAGCTTCTTATCCCGTACTTTCCTGTGGAGCATACGCAAAAAACGCTTCATATACAGGATATTTTGCGGTTCCCCGAGACGCATTGAACTCGAATGCAGATCTGTCGGCACAGAAAACACAACCGCTGCCCGAATTCGTTGGTCCCGGTTTTTTCCTTTTTGCCCCAGATGAACCAATGTTAAATTGCCGCCCATGCTAAAACCGATAAGCGCGATTTTCTTATATTTATTTTTTAATAAGGCATGATTGATGACAAGATCAAGATCATCAGTTGAACCGCTGTGATACATTCGGAGCTGACGGTTCATTTCGCCTCCGCATGAACGGAAATTCCATGCCAGAGCGTCCCATCCCTGATGATTGAGCGCCCGCGCCATACCTATCACATAGGCACGGTGTGAACTTCCTTCCATGCCATGGGAAATCACAGCCAAACAGTCACTATTCACTTCCGACCAATCCAGATCCAGAAAATCATCATCCGGAGTGGATATGCGCTCTCGCTTATATAATGCCGGATCAAATTTTCTGAAAAGCGACGGATAAATGCTCTGCAAATGTCCGTTTCTTAAAAGAAAGGGCGGTTTGTAATCCGATGTCAAAAGCATCATTAGTCCTTATAATCTTAAAATAGTTAGTGCGTTTTATATAATGTAATTTATGTATAGCTTAAAAGCGATTAGTAAAATTTTGGCCAGGATGAACAAAGCAGGATTAAATCGTTTGTTCAGTTTAAGAAGCAGTCAATCTTAATAAAAAAGCGGAACACGCCTTCATATTCCGGCGTGCTCCGCTTCGTGTGTGAGAAAAAACCCGGTGAATCAATTTTAGACAATCCACCGGTTCCGGTAAAATTTAGAATATATAACGTAGACCGATTTGAGCTCTCCATCTTGAGTCAAGGCTGGTATCATCATTGAATGATTCAGACAATGGCTCTCCGCCATAAAGCGGGAAGCTGTAAATCGGCTCACCTGATGCATTATAACCTTCAAAAGAAAGAGGTGTTTCGGTACTTTTAATTTCCCGAACGCCCCAATCGGAGTTGATGAAGTTTGCAACATTCAGAATATCCAGGCTCAACTGGAAAGTATTTTTCTTCCCACCGATGTTTACATAGAAATCCTGTAATATTCTTAAATCCATCTGAGTATACCATGGAGACAAGGCGCCGTTTCTTTCGGCATAGTCACCGCGGCGATCCTTTAGATAATCATCCTGATTGATATAGGCATTCAATTGATTCCAGATTTCATCTTCGGTTCTTGTATCGCTGGCATCTGTTGGAACCAGATTGATTTCACTCTGATCCTTCGGAACATAAATCAAATCGTTTCCTGAGATACCGTCACGGTTCATATCGCCTGCATAGGTAAATGAGAAACGGTCACCCTGAGCAGCTTCGAAGAACACAGCAACACTGGTGGCGAAATTTTTCTTGTACTCTTTTTTATAGGATAAAACACCTACAAACCGGTGTGTCAGGCCATAATCGGAATAACTCAATTCCGGATCATTTGGATCTCCGACTATCGGATTTTGCTGGAAAGCGTCCGCTGCAATTTCACCACGGCTGCTTGTAAGATCTTTTGATAATCCATAATTATAGGCAATACTTGAAAACAAACCGTTGGCAAATACTTTTCTCAACTGAGTTGTAAAGCTAAACTGATAGCCTTCATCCGTGTTGTCAAGAACAATTGCCCCGGCATCAAGATAACTACCGTCAACAATGCTGTTAACTTTAAATGGTTCAAAATTTTCGGCGGTTGGTGCTGCAAAAATTTCCCTGTTATCAGCGCCCACAGCATGTTCCGTTGGCTGCGGCATGTTATAATTTCTGTGAACGACCGCGTTAATATCTTTGCTGTAAATCGCTTCAACCGTACCGACAACTCCCCAAGGCAAGGATTTATCAACAGCAAGATCTGTTTTCCAAACCTGAGGGAATTTGAAGTCTTTTGCGGTTCCGTTTATCTGAAAGGTATAGTATGGTGTAATTGTGCTGTTAGCAACCTGATTACCTACCCACACAAAAGGAATTCTTCCTGTGAATACGCCGGTACCACCACGCAACTGCGCGCTGCGGTCTCCGGTTGCATCCCAGTTAAAACCAATACGCGGTGAAAGAAGTGGTGTTGAATCCGGCAATTTGCTTACGTCGAGATTGGCCGGATTTCCATTTTCATCAACCCAGTCATAGGATTCGATAACTGAATTTTCCGGAATATCAGTGTAGTAAATTGGCATATCCGTACGCATACCAATTGACAGCATCAGGCGGTTAGAGAACTGCCATTCATCCTGAATATAAAAAGCGAGCTGAGCGACATCGGTTTCATCCATTTTAAATGGATTTTGATTAGAATTGTCGACATCGGCATTAAAATCATTGAACATTGCAGGATCGGTTGGATCAGTATGAGCCAAAAAGTCTTCTACAGAACTGTATGTATATCCGGGATAATAGAACAAATTGAAAGAATTGTTGAATTTGAACAACTCATAGTGAGTACCGATGGTAAGCAGATGATCACCATGGTACACATTGAAATTATCCGTCAACTGGAATACATCCTGATCTAACAGGTTATTGGTTGAAAATCTTTCCAGACCAAAAGAAATGTAGGTTCTGCCGTCTTTTTCAATATCAACTGACGGGAATGGTTCACTTTTGCTATCACGATAATCTCTAAAAGAGGTGTAACCAAACTGCAGGTGATTGGAGTACTTATTTCCGAACCGGCTGTTTAATTCACCGACCACTGAGTTAATGTCATTATTAATGATATAGCTGGTATTTTCAAAGGGGAGAGCATTTTTGTCCGGACCTCTTCCGCTGGTAGAAATCGCCGGATGAGGAGAAACATCTCTCCATGAACTAAGGTAATTATAACGCAGACTCGCGCTGTGATTCGCATTTATATTCCAGTCGAGTTTAGCCAGGAATTTATCATTTTGCGTTTCATGAATATAGTTTTCATAAGCACCGGTTTCATAACCATAAACATCCTGAAGTCTTTCACTTACAACATCAAGGTCAGAGGCCAACACATTGGATACATTGGATCCTGATAAACCAGGACGCGATGCGACATAGTTTGAACCCGGATCTTCTCTTCTTTCAATTTCACCGTTTACAAAGAAGAACAGTTTATTTTTAATGAGCGGGCCGCCAATTCTGAAACCGGACTGATTGTAGCTCAAATCGGGATTAGTCACCGTTGTTCCGCTTACCTGATCACCGATCATTCCTTCATTTCTCGTGAAAGTATACGCGGATCCGGTAAATTCATTTGTACCGCTTTTTGTAACGGAATTGACACCGGCGCCGGTAAAACCACCCTGCCGTACATCAAAAGGAGCCAGAGAAACCTGTATCTGGTCAATCGCATCCAAACTTACGGGCTGAGCATTGGTTTGTCCGCCCGGAACCGGACTATCCAGTCCAAAGGGGTTATTAAAAATCGAACCATCCAGTGAAAAGTTATTATAAAGCACATTTCTTCCGCCATAGCTGTTGCCGTCGTTTTGTGGCGTTAGTCTTGTCAAGTCACCGGTACTTCTGGAAATTGTCGGCATCTGATCAATTTTCTGGCTTGATATGATGGTTGACGCTCCGTTGCGGTCACTGCTGAGGATATCATCCTTATCAGCCGTTACAACAATGGCCTCGCCTTCAAACGCCTGTTCCTGAAGATTAAAATCAATTTTCATTTCCTGACCCAGATTCAGGTGGACATCGGTCATTTCCTGCTCTTTATATCCAACGTAGGTGACGGTGATATGGTAAGGCCCACCGACTCTTACGTTCTGCAGGTTATAGCGTCCATCCACACGGGTGGATACACCATATTCGGTACCGGTCGGCTCATGGACAGCGATCACAGTGGCTCCGGCAAGAGCTTCTCCGTGAACATCCATCACGATACCGCTCATTGATGAGGTGGTAACACCCTGAGCATAGAGGTTTACTGACAAAAACAGCATGGTCGAGAGAAAAAGGAACCATTTCGTCAGGTTTGGGGTAGAAACTGACATTAGGAAATTCTCCTTGGTTGTTATTATTTTAGTTATTTTGAATAAGCTTCGTTCAGAGCACATTGATGATTTTGTTTGCCCGAAATGCGGATATGCTCTCAGGAATTAAATTTGGGATGATATTTGAAAAATAAAATTCGCTGATTGACCGTTTAAGGACGTATTTTGTCAATGTGTAATTATTGGCAAAACTCCTGTATTAGATTCGACTTCCCTGTTGAGGCAGAAAAAAGTACGGTAAAACTATATTTTTCTAAATTGCAAAATTCAATTCGTCTTATATAACTGTGTGTTCCGCGAATATGAAACTACACAGTGAATGCTTTTTCAAGGACACTCTTTTGCCGACTCTATATGCAATTCCCCCAATCCGATAAACGGGATGGAAGATTTTTTACAGCTATTAAATCAGTAAATATGTTAACGCAATTAACAAGTTGGTTATTGACAACTTACCAGAAAGTATAAAAAGAACGGCACTCGTTGTCAACAAAAAAGTGGGGGATTTGTAATTTTTTATAGCGCTGGCGTAATTAAACAGATAAATGATGACCGGTTTAAATATATTGGCCAATCATTTTTATGATGTGAATTAGAGAGAACTAACAATATTCATGATTTGAGTAAGATGATGATTCATGTGTCCAATATAATCAATTATAAAATAATGTAGAGTGACCGGATTGTTTTTAGAAACAGTATTCCACGCAATTTTATCCAAATTGTGATTTTGACGACTCTTAAGCAGAATTTCTTCCGGTATCTGAGATACGAGATGGATGATATGCAAATTGTATGATTTCCATAGCGCCACAAGTGAAGGCCAGGACGCATCCTGATAATTTTGAGCGCGAACCCAAACATCCTGATCATAACCCGGAAAGACAAGATCATCTGATAATTGCGCCAGAACAAAACGACGATGATTATTCGCGGCTGAATCGATCAGGTGGCCCAGTATTTCCCGCGCGGACCATTTATTTTCCCGCGGACGCATCGCGCTGATATTTTCCGAAATACTGAGTAATTTTTTTTCTGTCAGATCAAGTGTTTTTTTAAAGGAATTAAGCGTTGATTTCATCATTCTTATAGATTTGGATAGTTTATAATCGTGGGCTTTTTCTTTACAAAATTACAGGATTCAATAAATTTTGAAATCTGATCCTTACTATTATCTGAAATTTTCAGAAATTTGCACCCCAGACCAATATGATTAAGAAAGTGATGATTCAACAGCCAGATAATTTCCGCCTCAACATTTATCAGATAATTCTGTGAACCGCTTTTCTTTATTTCAACGAACGTCACAATATTGCCTTTTTTAAATTTATTTTCCTGATCATTTCTAACAGAAAAATACATACCACCCAGGCTAATATTAAATATATAAGCCGTAAACAGCTCATTCCGTTCCGGAGAAAAAGTAAAGCGCCCATGCACTCCTTCATCGATGGAGCAGGCATATCTCTGGTATTTTCTTCGGTCGTCTTGCTGATCCCCCATAGCATCCTCTTTGAATTATATTCACGATTCGCACACACAATGATTTAAACCAATGGCAAGGTTTTCAAACAACTAAATCAGTTTAGTGGCTATATTTTTAAATATTCGGCCTAATCTTATTCATATTAAGATTTATTTTATTATATGAAAAAAATTAGTCACCTCTGATACAAAAACAAATAGATAATGATCGCGCTCTCTTACTATAAGGATTTTTGATAAACTGTTTCCATGTAAGGCCCGAATCTCTCAAAAATAAAATGATGCCAGACTGCTTTAACGGTCTCCCGAAGGCCTTCATCGACTTCACCCGCAACATGAACAGAAACTTTTAACGTAGTAGAGTCACTCCCCGCGGCATCAAACATATATGTCGTCACCATCTGAACGGCTTTCCCGGACAAACCCAGCGGGCCGTCAAACCTTAATGCTTTACCCCGATTGGCATAAATAACTGTCGCATGAAGCACACCGTTTCCGCTTTCATCGAAAATCTCATAAAAACCGCCGCCCGGTTTAGGATCAATATAAAATCTCAACGGCGATTCGGAGAATGAATGATCCCACCATTCGCTGATATCACCCGTTATGGCATCATAGACTAAGTCCGGTGTACCTGGCAACGTCAATTGCTGTTCAAAAGAAAAAACACCATAATTATTTTGCCGGCCATCCGCTTGTTCATTTTTACAGGAAAGCAATCCGGCAATCATCAGAATGAAAATAATTATGCGCCACAATTGTTTCTCCCCTGGTTCTTTAATTTTATATAAGTAAATATCTAATAATTTTAAACAAAGATCAAAAATTTTATTTCATATGACCGCGGGCACGCAACTCCGGAATAATATTTGCGTCTATAGGTATTGTGAATTTATATACATTTAATATGTTTTTCAAAATAATAAAAGGAAAAGAAAATGAAAAAGATGAAGCTCTTCCAGATACTTGCTCTGATTCTGATCCTGTCAGAGTCCGTTTTTTCTCAGATTCTCATGACATCGCAAATTGATTCATTCGCCGGACAATGGCTAAAACCTGATTCTCCCGGCGGCGTTATCGCTGTTATCCTGGACGGAAAAGTCGCCCATAAAAAAGCATACGGGATGATGAATCTGGACAAAAACCTGCCCGCTCATACAAACACTGTGTTTAATATTGGCTCTCTTTCCAAGCAATTTACGGCTGCTTCGCTTGTTCTTCTGGAGGAACAAGGAAAGATCTCGCTTGATGATGACATCAGAAAATACATCCCGGAATTCCCTGACTACGGCCCGACAATTACGATCCGCAATCTGCTTAATCATACAAGCGGCATAACCGATTATGACTGGCTGACATTGTTAACGGGGACCGCCGCGGAAGGATCACTCACTGAAAAGAGTCTGTTTGACCTGATTACCCGGCAGCGTCAGCTCAACTTTACTCCCGGAGATGAGTATTATTACAGCAATTCGGGATATTTTCTGGCCGGATTAATCGTAAAACGCGTCAGCGGCATGACCTTAGCAGAATTCGTTTCAAAAAATATCTTTAAACCGCTGGGCATGAATCATTCTTTTATATTTGACAATCCTGACCTTAATCAGAAAAATCTTGCTACCGGTTATATCGCTAAAAACAAACATGAATACACAGAAGAACATTCTTTTGCCGGAAATATTGTGGGCGACGGAGGGGTGTGCACAACCATTGATGACATGATTTTATGGGATTCAAATTTCATTGCCAATAAAATCGGCGGAACCAATTTTACAAAAAAAATGTACCGGCAGGGAATTCTGAACAATGGAGAAACCATCGATTACGCCCTTGGCCTGCAGTTAAAAAAATACCGGGGGCTCAATATCGCCGAACACGGCGGTTTTACCGGTGGCTTTAAAGCCCATTATCTACGATTCCCAAATCAGGGAGTATCGGTAATTGTTCTTTCAAATCTCGGGAACATAAATGCCAATAAACTGACAAAGCAAATCGCGGAATTATATTTAACTGATCAAATGGAGCCGGTTGAACCTAAACCGGCCGTTCAAACCGCCGCAGCGATTAATACGGATTTACCGGAACCGGAATTTGATAAAAAAGTTTATGACAACTACGTCGGCAGGTATGATTTTGGTGGCGGATTTATCATGACGGTCACACGTAAAAATGAACAGCTTTTCGGGCAGGCGACCGGACAGCCCGCATTTAAATTTTTCCCGGAAGCGGATAACAAATTTTTTCTCAAAGTCGCTGACGCGCAGGGTATCTTTCTCCGTGATGAAAACGGCCGGGTATCTCAACTTGAATGGCATCAGGGCGGCCGTGTAATGACCGCATCAAAACTGGAACCGCAAAATATTACTGAATCGGATAAAATGATTTACACCGGTAACTATTTTAGCGATGAAATTCAAATGACATATCCGGTGACTATAAAAGATGGTGAATTGTATCTTGGACTTCCAAAGTTTCCGGAATTTATCAACATGGAAGTCCCCGCAAAGATGAATCACATTTTGAACGATCAGTTTAGCATTCCGTATATGATGATCGAATTTAGGCGTGACACGGATAACAAAGTCACCGGATTTATACTGAACAATGAAATCGGAAAAGTGAGGCTTGAGTTTTCTAAAACGGAATAAACCGGTTCTGAGTATGACGGGAGGGAGCAAGGGTAACGATTATCTCATCTTTGTTTAAAGCATAATAAAAAACTATCTGACTATCGCTCCCTTTATAATCTTTATAATTGTGATAAACATAATAAACACGATACTCAGGATTGCCGTAAAAATCATTATGGCGTAAAAGAAGCTGTAAGTCTGGCTTATCAGAATGACGTACGCGGTGGCCTGATCACCTATCCAAAGTGTTATTAAATTAAACACGAACATCAAAACGACAAGAGTGCTGAATCCGGTCCAGGCACCTTTTATATCCGGAGGGCTCAGTTTTATATTGGATCCAATCGCGAAAACCAAATACAGAAAAACGTAAAATTTCCAGTCGGATAAATTTTTGGGATCAATCAATACCGCAAACACCTGCAATACATTAAAATATACTTCTCTGATAAATGTCCACGCGTTATCGGTTGAGCTCAGCGTGGATGTATTTATGGACAAATCGCTTAACGGCAGAAACAAATGATTCCCCACCAGGAATTTTGCCGAAAAATAAATAATGATAGACCCGAATAGAATCGGTCCGATACCAATAAAAAAATTACCGATTCTATGGTACCAATTCCTGTTATTATAAGTATGATGAACATACCCCAGAGTTCCTGATTCCTTATCGGGACTAAACAACTTTACTTCCGCCAGTTTATGTCCAAATATCAAGGCAAAGACGGCGTGCCCAAGCTCGTGAACCGCGACTCCAATGGCCGTAAAATAAATCAGGAAATTATAACCGAAAACGGATAAAGACTTTTTTTCAAGTACATCCGATATATAATACATAATTAATGATAAAATCAGAACGGGTCCCAGCAGGATAAAAATCTGGCTTAACGTAACAGTGCTTACCCTGATTAGATACAAAATGGTCATACCTGCAAAACTTTCCATGTTTTTCCTTATTTTCATCTGTAGATTTTAGCGTGCGGCATAGGTCTGGAATATTAATATT
>JBFXGD010000090.1:0-13639 GCA_050178385.1 Calditrichaceae bacterium | reverse complement strand
CACGACAACCGGCTTATCACCTTTTTTCATCTCCCACCTCCCTTATGTGATTATATAATTCACATTATTTGATTCTGAAATTTGAATTGAAGTGTGCCATTCAGGTAGCGATCTTCATTTAAATTATGGCATTTACCTCTATTTAGTAAAATTATGATATATCCGACAAATTTTCTAATTAATTTTGTCCTTTAAATAGCCTGAAAACAAACGGGCGAATTTGCATATCTTAGCTGTTTGAAGCGCTTCCTCTTAGCCCCCAAAATGACAAGCCACTTACGATGATCATTGCCAATGACAAGGAGATTAAACCAAATTTAATCAGTGCTTCCTGCCAGGCGACTCCATAAAAACCGCCTCCGGCGATGGGCATCATGTCCGCGCCCGCACCCCATATTGCCGCCAGCAAGGTGGTCATCCAGTTCGTATAGGTACCAAAAAGAGCAAGGAGGAAAGCCCATTTAAACATACCGTCTGAGAGACGCAGTCTGGGCCAGACAATACCTAACAATATCAAAAACATACCGTTCATTACCGCTTCCAGATGACTTGAAAGTCCCATCCGTGGATTTTGCATCGCGGGTATTACAAATCCGGTTAGTAATCCTAACAAAAACAACAATACACCATATTTTAATAACCTACGTCCCTGATCTGATTGAGATGAATTATTCAACTTTATTCCCCCTATTTTACCATATTTATTTCAACTATCATCAACAAAAGTTCATGCATTGCTTAAATCATTTAAAGTAGAACTAATAACAACAAAACAGATCAAAAACATTCCGTCCGGAAAAATTACATAGATTACGTGAACTCCAAAAGAGATTCCCAGAATCTTAAATACGATTTTATGCCGCCTGACACTTTCCCTATGCATCAGGTTTTGACCCGGCCCGGGGTTGGTCTTCAGCTTCAAAATCATTATTACCTGTATCATTCAGGGCTTTCTTATTTTTATCTTACGGTCACTTGTTTATTTTCCGGTTAGATATGATGTCGTTTGATTAATCTTGTTTAAGAATAGTTCTGCCTATGTTCTGTCTATCATAAGCGATCAAAAACAAAAGGGGCTTTTAGAGAACAATGAAAAAAATTTTAACCCAAAATGATTCCGTTTTTTGGCAATGTAAATTCTGCTTGAAAGTAAACCTGCATTTGCCCGAAATCTTTATGAAGACATACGTCAGATCGGTTTATACCAAATATAGTTTAAAGTGGTCATTCTTTAACTACTGTAAACAGGCAAGCAGGAAAATCTTTCAAAAGATGCAGCTTTTTTCTGGAATCTGATATATTAATTTCTATCAACCAAAGTAAATTCAATTTATACATTTTAATCACCACCAAACTCAAAAAATGCCACCAATAGGCATTCGGGCAGATTGATTGATTATACAATCGCTTTCGTGATCTGATGATGAATCCACTTCTTTGAAAATGCAATTTTTATAGTAATTCCTAAATACCACAATCCAATGAGCGGCCCAAAATCAATAAACTCTTCAGACGGTGGATTTGGGAATGAGAATATGTTTGTGATTATCATTAGCAGAGAGACTAATATTCCGGAAACAGAAAAAATTTTTCCGAATTTTGGATGTGTATATATATTTATGGCAAACAAAAATGTTCCTAAAAATATATAAACATCCCAGGCAACATCCAGCCCGTAGTGAATATGATTCAGTGATTGCCATATCCATTTACTCGATTCTTCAATCAGGATTGGCCTGGAAGATTTGATCGCAAGCTGGACTAAAAACATTTGAGTCAGCAGAGCGCCGGCAATAATATTTGAAAAAACAGCAATTTTAGAGGTGATTGTTTTCTTATAAATAAGAATAAAATAATACAGGCCGACGGAAGCCAGGCTGAGCAGGATACCCATTAAAACAGCGAGAACCACTCCCAGAGTTAAATCTGAAATAAACTGTAAAAGTGGATAAATGATGCTAACTAAAAAGCCGCAAATAATTCCGATATTGATCCAGGATAAAATCAAATTTTTATTCATAATTTAGTCCCGCTAATTCCATGCGGAATAGCAGCTATCAAGATAGCTTTTCTTAATACTTCTTAGTTGCATCATATCATGACAACGTAATTTCATCATAATCCTATTCGAATAATGTGTTTATGTTTTCAGAAGATGCATTTTCTATCGCCGACTCATCCTGGTTAAAGTGTCCCATAATAAGCAGTACTTCTATCAAAATTTGCCACCCGGAATTCCCCAAAACCATAATCAGTAGTTGCTCCTGTAATATCAGAAAGAATACATCCCACTACGCCTGTATTATCACCGGTGGTTGATTTTTTCAATTCGACCAGTGTTTCCCTCCTTTTGGGCATCTCATCTGCGTATAATGCTTTAAGACCTTTTAATGCGATTAAGTAACCCCGCTTACTGTTGCCCAACTTTGTCCTGCCACTTTTTAGTATCGTCTGCAATTATTATCGCAATCCGTACAACGCTTATTTCCCCTGCACCAGAGGGAAATCCATTCCTCTTGAATCTACAACAGGGTATTGCGCTTCCTGTCTATATTTTTTAGTCAGTTCGGGAAGCTGCTCTTCTATATAACTCATCAGCTTCCTCACGGTTACGTTTTCGCCCGCCCCCGCTGCCTTGCCTTTGAGGCCTTCAAGCAGTGTATATGTGAATACCCCGTGGCCAAGATCCTTTACTTCAGCCGCAAACTGATCTTTTGCAGAGGCTGCTACCACATGAACCCCGGTCGCCCTGGATAATTGTGACAGAGCTTTTCTGTCTTCAAATCCCCTGAATGCCAGAAGCACCGCGCCTGATTTACACGCATCGATGAGCACAAGTATTTTCTGCGCCGCGATATTCTTGATGGCTGATGTGAGCTCTTCTGAAGAAATGGCTTTTGCTATAACATCATCTTCCCTTTCAGGATAAACCAGTTCGTGAGGAATAAAATACCAGTTCTCGTTAACGTTCTCCCCGTGTCCCGCAAGGTATATCAATACAACATCCTGTGGTTGTGTGTTCCGCAGCTCCTGCATCTTTAGCAGAATTCCTTCTTTTGTGGCCAGTTCGTTATAAACATCTTTGATCACCACCTTTTTAAAAAGACCGGTCCCGCCGGTCCTGAAAAACTCAGCCACAGCCTTTGCGTCAGGTTCAGCGTAATTTAAATCCAGCGCCGGATTTTTGTAACCGTTAATCCCCACGGAAAGAACATACATGGATGTCTCTTTTTCAGGCGCGAGCAGTTTTATGACGATTTCGGATGGATTTGATTCTGTCCTGTCTCTGCTGAATCCTACAGCCCTGAAGGTATTTATCCCGTCAACGAGCATGACATTGTAAGTTTTTGTGCTTTCCGCGATTTTGGACGTGAGCTTAACCCCTCTGGTTTCTTCACCTATCGCTTTATCGTTATGATAGAGCCTGATCTCGTCAATTCCGCCACCCATATCTTTTGCCGTTATGGTGATCGCAACCTGCTCGCTCTTAAATTCGGCGTTCGTTTCGGGAGAAATTATTCTCACCTGCGGAGGTAAGGCGACGCCCGCTCTGATATCCGCGACAGGTCTTGCTTCAGTACCCTGAAGCACCGCAGCGACATAAAGCGGATTATAAAATTTTTCATAAAAATTATCAATGCTGTAAACCTGATTCCCAATTCTGACATTGATATATTTAGCTCCGTTCGGGGATGCGTTAAAATATCCTTCCGGAGTTATTACGATCCATTCGCCGTCTGAAAAAGCATAAAATCTCGCCACTTCAGTTTTATCCGATTTCCTCTCCACAGAGATATAAGTAGCATCTACAAAGATAGCATCCAATTTATAATTTAAAATATCACCGGAAGAGCTTTTAAAAAATATCGGATACCCGACAGCGCTGTCATAATACTCTTTGTACCTGCCTTCGTATGGATCAGCAAAGAACTCCGCCGGCACTTGCCGGTAAAAATCTTTCGCATTTCTAATTATCCATTTGTTGTTTCGATCCTGATAAACATCCTCCGTGCTGTGAGAATATTCAAAAACTTCCAATCCTGCTGTTTTAGCGTTCCAGATATTATATTTATACCATACTTTCATAATGTTATCGGTTCTATGAAAACTCTTCTCAATATTCAGGAGACGGCCGTTTTCATAAGCGACCTGCTGATACACAATGGGCTTGACTCCGAATTTACGAACTTCTTTCCCGGCATTGATATCATATAATTCAAGGTCCGTAGCATAATCCCGATTATTCAAATCTCTAGCCTTATTCAGGATGATCTGTCCCCTTGGTGTGATTTTGAACGGATTTAGAATGTTCAGATCTGTAAACAACATTTTCTTTTCTTTGTAGCCGCCGTTACCGAGTAGTTCGTAGACGGTGAAATCGATATCATAAACGCTTTTGCCCCCATCTCCGCGAAGCCTGATCATGCTTGTAAAAATTTTATTTTCCACCAATTCGAACTGCGCCCCTTTTTTCCCCGGAAGCGTCCTTACAGCAGTTCCTGTATCCAGATCGTATACTGTAATATTGGAATTATCATTGAAATTAAGGTTTTTATACACATACTTTAGATCATTATCGACTTTCAGCTGGGCCCCTATATAGATTTGGCCTTTTATCAGCCCTCTTTTTCTAACATTCAGCTCCTGATCATAAATTACATAGGCGGTATTCCCGATTAGATTGATATCGCTTTTATCATCGCGGTAACTGTCGTAGAAAAATCCAAAGAAGCCACATCCTAAATCCAACAATGGAGAGCTGTAATCGTCTCTGTCTTCCGGCAGCCGGATTTTGGAGCCATCTTTGATATCAAAAAGAGTTATCTCGCCGCTTCCGTTAAGCGAATTATCAACGCACAAGTATTTGAGATTTGGCGTGACCGATTTTTTCCCGTAAGCCGACAATACCGGCAACGACAGCGTCTCAAGTTTTTCACCGGCGGAATTAAAAATCTCGCCTTTATCAGCGCCCAGTATGATAAAACGTTCAGTATCAATAAATTCCAATCCGTGAACCGTGTCGCCAAACTTAATAGTCCGTAATTCCCTGCCGCTGGATATATCCCATAGCTTTTGATATCCCAGTGTTTCGGCGCTGACAAGAAACCTGCCGTCAGGCGAAACAGCCATTAGTTTCACTCCATTTGCATGGCCGGTCTGTACAAATACTTCAGGCGAATCCGCCGCGGCAGCAGGCTGAAAGAAAGCGGAAATTAAAATAAAAACTAAAAATATTTTGATTGAAATACTTTTTCTATGCACTTTTCACCTCGGGATTTACACCATTAATCTGAATGAACAGTCATTTACCTGCCGGTCCTGATCTCCAGAACCTGCTCGTCAAACTCGGCTGCCTGAGTGCTTTTGCCCTCTTTTTTCGTGATTTTAATTCCTCTTGTTTTGATACCGGTATCTTCAGGTTTCTCCCCGACGGTATAAACGGCTCCCGCATCCTCGACCTTCAAATCGCCCAGTTCGCCGGTGCTCGCATACAATACGATCTTTTCAGCTCCGAACGGCGGCTCAACAGTCAGCTCATAGCCATCCGTTCCCGAAGGCAGATTATAGACCGTACCACCGTTAAAATAATTGTCCTTTCTAAAGGGATTTGGCAGCAACTGGACCTGCGTTCCGTCAACCTGAAAATAGACTACTCTCGCAAAGAACGGCTTGTTTCCTTTTATAAACAAAGCAATTTTTTCGCCTGCTTTGAATTCCATCTGATTTTTTTCAGTCCACAACCTGACTTTCAGCAAAGCGTTCGGGTCATCTGACATATCGTTTCTACCCGGCTTCTCTTTCATTTCCTTTGGCGTAACTTCAGCCATTATCGTCAGCCTGTAGCTGTCGCCCAATGATTCATCCCTGAACCATTCGCCGGTTTCGCTCAGGATCTTCACATCGGCCTTCGAGAACGCTTCCACGAGATCGCTTTCCATTATATAATTTTTGATCTTCGTTTCTGATGAAATATAAATCCCCGCATTTTCGCCCGCGTTTCTCAAGGCGTTGGCTTTAGCCTCATCCATTGTCTCTTTCTTGCTTTTCGTATCGCCCATGCTTGCCGTTCCTACGGCTTGGACAATAACCGACTGCGCAGCAAAGAGGCCGGTTGTGATAAAAAGCAGGGAGATGCAAATAAGGTTTTTCATAGTTAGCTCCAAAAGATCGTTCTTACTTGAATTAATCCGAAATTGTCTCCGGGCAGCAGAAGGTTGAAAGATACTATCTCCAAGATCATTCCTTACCCCGGCACAGGATCCGGTTTATGAATTTTGAACTCTAATATGGATATTTTTTTTCTGACATGAGCGAAAATGGAAAGGTTGTATGGCATGAGTGGCATGCGAGAAAAAACATACTTGTGATTTCGCTAAATAAAAACTTGAATTTCCCGGACATATCGGCGGGACATCTCTCTATTAAATATATGTTCAGAATCTCTGTTCTGGAATTAGTTTGCCATATTTTAATATGAGCAATGTTAAATGTCAAGATGTATAATGAGAGCATAAGCGGCGCACAGGCGTTTGCGCATAAGAATTCATAAGCAGAGATCACCTAAAACGCGACCGAGTACTTCCCGCGGGGATTTTGCCCGCCCGTCTGCTTCATGCAGGGTTAAAACGCAGACTTCTCCGCAAAATAAGATATCCAACAATACCCGATGCCAATGATCCAAATATGATCCCAAGACGCTCATCAAACAATAAATTTATGCCCGTTTCCTCAAATGATAATGAACCAATAAACAGGCTCATCGTGAACCCTATGCCACATAAAGCCGCAGATCCATATAATGATAACCAGGACATCCCTTTTGGCAGTTCAGTAATGTTGCTCTTAATGGCCAACCAACACAAGCCAAATACGCCAATTTGTTTTCCGAAAAATAAGCCCAGCGCGATGCCTAATGGAACTTCATGAAAGAGTTCATCAATTCCCAGGCCGACAAAACTAATCCCCGCATTTGCAAATGCAAAGATTGGTAAGATGATGTATGCTACCGAAAAATGTAAATCATGCTCGAAGCTCTTTAGTGGTGAATAATTATCTCGTGTTTCGGATTTCATTGGAATAAACATCGCCAGAATCACACCCGCTAAGGTTGCGTGAACACCGGACTTTAACATTGCAACCCACATGATACTCCCGATCATGACATAAGCGCTCCTGGCTTCTATCTTTTTCCTATTCATCAAGGCAAGTATCAGAATGCAACAGACTACAACAATTAGTGCAGCTAGAGAAATCTTTTCGGTGTAAAAAAGTGCAATAATGATGATTGCACCGATATCATCAAAGATTGCAAGGGATGTCAGAAATATTTTTATGCTTGTTGGCACCCTTGAGCCAAGCAAAGATAAGATTCCCAGAGCAAATGCAATATCAGTGGCTGCTGGAATTGCCCAACCTTTCATTGCCGTTGCATCTCCAGCGTTGAAATATGTATAGATTAACGCCGGAAACAACATTCCCCCAATAGCTCCCAAACCTGGAAGAATTATATTTCTTTTATTGGATAACTCGCCTTCAACTAACTCTCGCTTTAATTCCAATCCGACCAGAAAGAAGAATATTGCCATTAGTCCGTCATTGATCCACAGTAACAATGGTTTTGCAATTTCCAGAGGACCTATTCGAATTTCTACCGGGGTATCTATCAATAAAGCGTATATTAATTTAAAGGGAGTATTGGCAAGAATCAAAGCGATCACAGCAGCGATCATTAGAATTATGCCACCCGACGCTTCCATCTTCAAAAATCTTGTTAGGAATGTCTCTTGTGAGTTCTTCATTTTTTCCCCTTGTATTCTAACGGCCACGCTTAAGCGCCGCACCGACGAACTTGGCAAAACACAAAATTCTTCGAATTCATACCGGACGTTTTCGTATCCGCCTCAAGCGATTGTCAGGCAGGCAAGCATACTTATTTTCTTGAAAATTCAACTTTTAGAACAGGTTCAAAATTTTGATTATCGATTGCTTGAGACATAATTAATACAATATAATTTTGATTGATTAATTCAAAAGTTTGTATTAAACACGAGTCATGCCAAATCATAAATAAAAGATTATCTTTTATGAATTTACAGGACGCGATTGAAAAAGCACCCGAATCATCAAACCACCAATATTTATAATTATCCCGGCTTCCATCTTTAGCAAAAATTCCGTGAGCTTGTGCTGAACCGGTAGTTAATTGAGCTTTATAGTCAAAAAAAACATATTTATTGTTTAGCGCTCTATAAAATGTGCCTTCACCAGAACCGCTAGATTCAGCACTTAAAGATGACTTTGGTACTGAATATTTTAGATTCCAATCACCGATTAAGAAATCAAATTTATTCATATTTGAGAACCCTCTCTGATTGTCTATTTCTGCCTGACAGACGCTTAACTTGTGAGGTGCCTGTGTTTCCAGGCTGACGTCTGTAGATCCAGGCTTTAGAGTACCGAATCAAGTTTTAGCGTTTGTTAGGGCTTTTCTTTTTTATTATTCATGACGAATATTTTATACATAGGTAATCAACTTACTCTTTGTTATATATCACAGGTCCTTTAAATTTCCAGGATTGCCATAGTTTATCATTTGACAACAACTCAACCATGAGATGTGCAACATTTCCCCTGCTTGTCTTACCTGGATCAAATATTGGGCTTCTTTTCTTCATATTTACGATTTCATACTCACCTATGATAGTCTCATCAATTAGTGAATCAGGACGGATGGCAATCCATTCAAACTTTTCTGATTCTCTGATTATTTTAAACAAGTAGTCGCCGGAATTTACATTATCTGTGTGAGGAGGTAATAGTAGTTTCAACAAAGCAAATACAATACTTTCCCCAAATGTTTCTTTTTCTCCATGAATCTTATCCGTATACGCAGTTGTACTCATTAGTATAAATTTCTTCTTACCATCTGATTCTCTTAGTACGTCTGTGACTTTTCTTACTGCATTGTAAACAAGGTTATGAGGTTTGCCGAATATACCCTTGAAGCTAATATTGTGGCCGAGACATGAAACAACTGAATCGCATTCGATTAACAGATCTCTGATCTGATCTGTGGAATAATCATTAACATTTCCCTTAATGATTTCAATGTCATTATTATCCGATACTTCTTTAGGTAGGGTTGCGCTAGATCGTATTAATACTTTAGTCGATATGCCGTTGTTGATTAATTGTGATACAACTAGTCTTCCAGTTGCCCCACTAGCCCCAAGTACTAATGTCTTCATAGAATTACCCCACTGTTTATTCAGAGAAACCACAAGTAAACTGTCTGGAACTTTATAGTATTAATGAGCGCGCGCAGCGTCACCCTAACCTATTGATTAGAAATCTCCGTTATTTATCATTTTTATTCTAATATTGGATAATTTGTTTTAAATATAGAACAATTCTTCCCCGCCGGGTTTTGTGCTGCCCAAAGGCGTTTTAACTCTCCCCATGAGAAGGTCAGACTCTCCCGTTACGGATGTTAGGAGTAAAAATTTCATTGACCTGTTACGCGTCTTTATCTGACCATACCGCGTACTCATTTCCATTAGGATCCGTAAAACTGTACAAATCGGTTGACAAATACTTGAGACCTGAATCACAGGCAACGGTGACAACGGTCTGCCCGGAACCAAGACGAGCGGCAACCTTAATGGCTGCCAGAACATTGGCGCCGGTTGATGTACCCGCGAATATGGCCTCTTCCCTTGCCAGACGTCTGGCCATCTCTTTCGCGTCAATTGTTGAGATCTGAATAATCTCATCAGCCAGATGTTCCAACCAGATTGGCGGAATGAATCCCGGACCGACACCTTCTATCTTGTGGGGACCGGGTTGGCCTCCTGAGAGAACGGGTGATTCAAAGGGTTCAACAGCGATTATATGGATTGAGTTGTTTAGTTTACGCAACGCCCCGGCGGCGCCTGTGATGCATTGTGCTGTACCGACAGACTGGACAAAAGCATTTACTTTTTGGCCCGATTGCTCCCAGATTTCCTCAGCCATGGACGCATAACCCGATGCGGCGTCGGGATTGTTAAACTGATCAGCGAAAAAGGAGTTGGGGGAGGCGCTGAGTTCTTTCGCTCTGGCGATCATCCGCTGAATAAGTTCTTTGGTTGTTTTTCCCCCATCGCTCGGGAGTTCCAGAACCTGAGCCCCGAGAGCCCGCATATGATCCCGCTTTTCCCGGCTGAAGGCATCGGACGTAACAATTGACAGGTGAAACCCCATGACGGCGCATACAAATGCGAGCGAAGTTCCCGTACTGCCACCCGTATATTCCACAACGGTTCCTTTGGGAACCAGCTCACCCCGGGAAACGGCTCCGGTGATCACGGCGCGTGCCATACGATCTTTCATACTGCCGGTCGGGTTATGGCTTTCGAGCTTGAGAAGGATACGCGCGCAGCCGTCGGGAACCACATGACATAATTCAACTAACGGTGTGTTTCCGATCGAATTGAGTATATTAAAATCATTTCGCAATGTTCAGGATTCCTTTTTCATTTGATTAATTCGCTTAGCAATAATGACACCTTAAAATTATCCAATTCCGAATAAATTTTTCAGTTTTTCCCCAAGCTCACCGCTTTTACCGGTATTTTTGACAGGAAACGCTTCTTCCGGAACGGCTATACCGAGAACCTCACATAGAGGATCCCATCCTTCGTGAATTTGGTAAACGGTCAGTCGATCTGACGGAACCGTTTTTTTTACCAGAGCTATATGATTGTTGTACGCTTCAATCCATCGTGTTTTTTCAGGAGCCCCTCCGAATCTTTCCTGAACAAATTCCAGAGTTGAATTGATTTCACGTATTCCCGGCACGTAGCGGGCTTTACGTAATATCCTGATTTGATCCCAGGTTTTTTCAACGCTATCAAACCATCTCTCCGGTTCACGCACATTCAGAATACAATGGGAATCGGGAAAACGATCAAGCTGCTCTTTAAACAAAAAGCAAAGCGGCCATCCGATGGTTACATCAATGCCCGAAAATAAAGCCGGATCAAGATCAGCTTTGCCTCTCAGGCTATCGTTCACCTTCCTGTGGACCTTTCTGTTCCGAAATAGTTTTTCCTGAGCCAGAACTGATAATCCCAGAATCTCCATCGCTTTTACGAGGGATGTCGTTCCGGTTCTTCCTAGTCCTGCAAATACTAGTTTCATATAATGTATACCCGGTCGTTTTGGCATAAAGGGCGCGGTTTTCCCAAATTAAATCCCGGATAAATTGACCTGTAACGCCTTCAATTTAAATAAATTTTAGGGGAATTAGACATAAAAATCCAGTGCCGGCGTCAAAAATTTGGCGTTGGGTTTTGGAACTCCGGTCCCTTCGGCTCCCTTCGTCCCAAAACCCTGTGTTATAGTTTATTCAAAAATCTTTACACCACCTCTTCAAGCGGGAAATCTTCTTCTTCAACAGAAATATCAACTTCGGTTGGTTCTATTAATAATTTCTATCTCCAACGACTAAGAAAAGCATCGAAAAATATTCCCCATTTCGTTGCATTTTTGGGCATATAAATTTCCCCTTTTCTCACTTGAGATTATTCGATATTTATTACTTTAATTTAACTTTTCTTTGATTTCTATAAGTATTTTGATCATTTCTAAATCAGCTGAACCATGAATTTCCACAGTCACGCCTTTTATTTTTCCGTAATTCTTTCCATGTAAAAATTGATCAATGTATTCTTTTTTAAGATTACTATTTTTTATTAAATCTTCAGTTTTTAGAGAAAAATAGCAAGTAGTTTTAAACTTTCTATCAAGAATAGAAACCAAGCAACTAGTTTTTTACTTTTTTGTGATTTTAATAAGCCAGGTTTTTGCTTCATTATAATATCGCCACTCTGATGAAAAGAGTGGGTAATCTTCCTTTAAACTTTCAATAAATGAATCCCATACAATTTTCATGTCTCCAAGATAACGATTTAAAATTTCATCCTGATTTCTTCACACAAAGTGGTGTAATCATCGGTGTTAAAAAGAGGAACGAGGAGCGAGCGGTGCATTTTGCCGTCCGTGTGCATTTGCCTTGTCATGTGATTTTTGTATCTCTGATCTTCGATACAGTTAAATTCATATATTTTCTTACCACATGCTTATAAAAAATTGATTTTATACCGCTTAAATTGGAGCCATGAACTTTGTAAAAAGAATCCGGATCATCATACACACCAAAATCATAATTAATTCCTTCTTTTTGGATGTAGGTGTCAGTACCGTTCCAGTCAATTTTAGGATTTCTGAAATCTGGAGTCGCAACACCATACCCACAAAATGGACCCGTAATATCCGGAAACTTACATTGCAGGTTGTTCAAATATTTTTTATCAAGAATAAATCCCTCTAAGTTTAACCAGTTATCTTGATAAAAAACCTCCACCCAACTATGGATAATGCTTTTTGGCGCCAACAGGTAAGATATGCCTGTAATGGCGCCTTTTTGCAATTTTTTGTCTATGGTGAAACCATGGAATCGGCTGGGAATTCCGACGCTTCTGAGCAAAGCCATAAGTAATGTACCTTTTGTATTACATTGGCCATAACCATCTTTCAGAACGGCTGAAGCTGGTATGTCATCAGATTCGTTGTAGCCAAAAGCGATGTCATTTTGGACGAAATGATAAATAGAACCTATTTTTTCGTAATCAGAAAAACCTTTCCAACCATGATCCTGAACTAATACATCAATATCATGATGGTTAAAGTCAAGAAGTTTTGTTTCTTTCAAATAATCTTCCATTTTTCTTCTTTCCTGCACAAAACATTGCGTGTTAAACTGATTTAAACTCTACGTCCACAGCATTAAATGACACACAACATTTCCGCAGATTAAAAAGTTTTCTTAAGAACAGCAAACATTTAAATTCAGCTTAACCTGCTGATAGGCGGTTCTTTGAGATGATTTATTCACCTGAGAATAAATATCATAGTCTCTGTTTTATTTCCATCTGTCATATTGCGCTTTACTTATCCTAAAATATGAAGAGTTCTCAATCCCATCACATTTGTCCAGTTTCCAAAAGCTCATTTTTAATTTTTCCAAAACTCTTATGGAAGGTTTATTATCTGTTGATGCGCGTCCAATAATTTCATTTAACTTCAGGACACTAAATCCATATTCCAAAGTGGCTTTTGCGGCCTCGGTTGCATATCCCTTATTCCATTCTTTTCGAAAGAACCTAAATCCAATATCAGTATATTTTTCTTCATTGTATTTAAGCCCACACCAGCCAATAAATTCGTTGGAATCTTTGGTTATCACTGCCCAACGGCCGTATCCTTGTTTTTTATATTCATCGTATTTTTCTAAGAACGCTCGAGCGCTTTCAATAGAAGTAAAAGGTATATCACCCGTAAATTTTACAACATCCGGATCAGAATTTAAATCATACATTTTTTCTGCATCCGATGATCTTAACTCTCTAAGGAATAATCTTTCTGTTTCAATAATATATTTCACTTCCATAAGCGCCATAAATTTCATCATAGATAAATTGGTTAGTATCCAAAAACTCTAATGAACCTTTTATATATTTCCTGCTTTCTGATAAAATAGAATGTTTCAAAAATAATACCGCCAGAGTATACCATTAATAATTTATAACGTATGCCG
>JBFXGD010000089.1:0-13640 GCA_050178385.1 Calditrichaceae bacterium | reverse complement strand
GAATCAATGACAACGATTACGTTTTCGAGACAACAATCGTAGAAAAAGGCACGGTAAGCAACACAATTACCGCCACCGGGACATTGGAAGCAACGAATACTGTTATTGTTGGAACCCAGGTATCGGGCGTGATCGAAAAGTTGTTTGTGGACTTTAATTCGAAAGTAGAAAAGGGGCAATTGATTGCTGAACTCGACAAATCGACTTTGCAGTCAAGTTTGGAAAATGCCGAAGCAGATTTGTTTGACGCGCAGGCAGAACTTGAATATCAAAAAGCCAACTTTGAACGAAATGAAGAGTTTTTTAAAAAGGATTTGCTGTCAGAAAGCGATTATGACCTGGCCAAATATAATTATAAAAAAAGCCAGGCAGGTTTGAAGTCGGCCAATGCCAATTTAAATAAAGCACAACTAAATTTGGCTTATGCCAATATTTATTCTCCGATTGACGGGGTTGTTCTTAACCGCGCGGTTGAAGAAGGGCAAACCGTTACAGCCAGTATGAGCACACCTGAACTGTTTACAATCACTAATGATCTTTCGGAAATGCAGGTTGAAGCAAATGTGGACGAAGCAGATATTGGCATGGTCAAAGAAGGACAGCGTGTGGAATTTACCGTAGACGCTTTTCCCGAGGTAACTTTTACCGGCACGATCACAGAAGTACGGTTACAACCAACTGAAACATCGAATGTTATTACATATACCGTGATTGTTTCAGCGCAGAACACTGAATTAAAATTAAAACCGGGTATGACGGCCAGCATCACTGTATATGTTGAAGAAGTAACAGATGCTCTGGTTGTAGCAGGAAAAGCCATACGTTTTACACCGGATCGAGAGCAAATGACTGACTATTTCAATAGCCTTCCGGAGAGTGAACGTCCACAAAGACCGGCTTCCGGTTCACAAAAAACGACAGAACAATCTGAAGTTCAAAAAGATGAGATCCCTGATAATATCAAACGCGTTTGGGTAAAAAACGGATCAATTATCAAGCCTGTAGCAGTAGAAACCGGTGTAACAGATGGAGTAAGCGTTGAAATAATTTCGGGATTGAATGAGGGTGACCAGGTTATTACTTCTATGGAAGCGGGGAGTAACACAAGCAAAAATGTTGCAAAGAGCGAAGAAACACAAAGCCCGTTTGTCCAGGAAGCTCCGGGACGCCCGGGCAGGTAACATTTAACAAATTATGAACTCAAAAACATTAACCTGACAAAAATAAGAATTGCTGAAAAATGAAAAACAATAAAATAATCGAAATAGAAAATCTTCAAAAAGATTACCGGGTGGGGACTGAAACAGTCAGAGCGCTGCGTGGTATTGACCTGACAATAAATGCCGGCGAGTTTGTGGCCATTATGGGCGCCAGTGGATCCGGCAAATCTACCCTGCTTAATATTCTTGGGTGTCTGGACAGACCAACAGCAGGCGACTACCGGCTTGATGGTACAAATGTTAAATCACTTAATAAAAACCAATTGGCTGATGTACGCAATTTGAAACTGGGTTTTGTGTTTCAGTCCTATAACCTGTTACCGCGAACCACGGCCCTGGAAAATGTGGAACTGCCGTTGTTGTACAATCCTAAGATTACCGCTAAAATACGCCGGGAAAAAGCGGAGTATGCATTGGATGCGGTCGGTTTAGCAGACCGTATGAACCATCTTTCCAATCAAATGTCCGGCGGTCAGCAGCAGCGTGTGGCCATCGCCCGTTCGCTGGTAAACGATCCTGTACTGATCCTGGCCGATGAAGCAACCGGTAATCTTGATACCAGGACGTCTTTCGGGATTATGGCCCTGTTCCAGGAGTTAAATGAAAACGGGATAACCATTGCCTTTGTAACTCATGAGCCCGATATCGCGGCTTTTACAAAAAGAAATATAGTTTTCCGTGACGGCCGGATAATTAAAGATATTCTGGTAAACACACTAACGGAAGCCCAAACGGCACTTGAAAACTTAAAAGAAGAAGATGCCGTTTTTGATTTATTAATAGATGCAAACTAACCCGTACAACGAGAGTTGAAAATGAAAATATTAAACGTAATTAAAATTGCCATTGCTGCAATAAAAAGAAACAAAATACGCTCCTTCCTTACGATGCTGGGAATCATAATTGGTGTGGCATCGGTTATCGCCATGCTTGCTATCGGAGAAGGATCCAATGCCAGTATCCAGGAAAAAATATCTTCCATGGGTACAAATCTTATTCATATCCAACCCGCCAGCAGAAATAGTAGCGGAGTCCAACACAGCAGGGAGATGTCACAAACACTGGTAGTTGCAGATGTTGATTTTATAAGGGAAAACTGTGATAAAATTTCGGCTGTATCCCCGGAAATTGATGGTTCCGGTCAGGTTATCTTTGGAACGAATAACTGGCCGACCCAAATCTACGGCGGAAACGAAGAATATACATATATCAAAAAGTATGATATTGCCAGCGGCCGTTCATTATCATCCCAGGATATAAAAAACGCCGCAAAAGTAGTCGTGATTGGACAGACTGTTGTTGAGAATATATTTGGCGACGATATTGATCCTGTCGGCCAAACCATCCGCTTTGAAAAGATACCGTTTAAAGTGATCGGAGTACTGGAAGAAAAAGGTGAAAATACTTTTGGACAGGACCAGGATGACATCATACTCGCGCCGTACACCACCGTTATGAAAAGAGTTATCCGCCAAACGCATCTGCGCGCAATTGTTATGTCTGCTGTATCCGAAGATCAAATTGACGAGGCAAGTACACAGATTGAAGAAGCCATGCGTCTTGCGCATAAATTAAAGGACAGTGAAGACAATGATTTTGAATTACGGACGCAGGCCGAACTGATCAGTACATTTGGCTCAATTTCCGAAATGATGCTGGTTTTACTTGGCTCTATAGCTGCTATATCTTTGGTCGTGGGCGGGATTGGTATTATGAATATCATGTATGTGTCCGTTACGGAGCGCACCCGCGAAATAGGATTAAGACTGGCCATCGGCGGCAAAGGAAAAGATATATTAATGCAGTTCCTTCTTGAAGCTGTTTTGTTGAGTGTAACCGGAGGTGTCTTAGGCGTAGCCGGCGGTATCCTTGCTTCAAGCGCGGTTGAGAATATCATGTCCTGGCCGGTGTTGATTACGATGGAATCCATTCTATTATCATTTTTGTTTTGTTCGTTTATCGGCGTGTTCTTTGGCTGGTACCCGGCACGTAAAGCAGCGGCACTGGATCCTATTGAAGCACTCAGGCATGAGTAAATTTAATATTAAGAATCATTACAATAAAAGGGCAAATAATGTCGGGAAAAAACCATCGTATCCTAATTATCATCGGCATAGTTCTCGCAGCTATGGGCATTTTCTTTTTACCAATTAAAGTGCCGCATACAATTGACAGTATAGCAAAAATATTGCCCGCTCAACAATGGATTTTGTCCCGCGGAAATGACGGGCAGATTTTGACCAGCACGATTAATTTTAGCAGCGGAATAAATAATTCCTATCAGCTTACTTCATTTGAACGGGGCGAATCAATCGTTTTAACGCTGAATCCTGAGCTTTCCAACGGACAGATTGTTGCTAAGGGAGATACTCTGGCTATTATCTACTCCAGCAGAAAGCATGAAAACCTTATTCAACTGGATGGCGAACTGCAGATTCTGAAAGCATCGCTGCGATCAGGCATGAGTGGCAACAAAATAACAGAAGTGCGGGAGGCGGAAGAAAGACTGGCCATGGCCCAATCGGAATCGGATAAACAGGAAAAAATTACCGCGAGGCTTAAGGAATTGTTTGATAAAGATCTTATCGCCGGGGAAGAATACCAGATAGCGGCCGATGAATTAAATACTCTGGTTAAAGCCGTAAACGTTCGGCAGGCTGAACTGGAATCGAGCATGAGTGGTGAGAAAGTTGAGGAAATACACAAATTGACAGAACAAATTAACGCGGTTGAAAATGAGATTTTCTTCTTAAAACAACAAATGGATTCGCAAAACCTGATTATTTCGCCATTTAGTGGCCGCGTTGAAAGGTCATTTACCAATGATACCCTTTTGATCTTGTCAAATTTTGATTCGGCGGTTGCCTGTATCCCTGTCCCGCTGAAAGACGCTGCGTTTGTCCGGGAAGGCGGGAATGTTTTTTTTGATTCACCTGACCTTAAATCGCAATTATCCGGTGAAGTTCAGATGACTCAACCGGTTATGCAGCTCATAGGCGGGAAGCAGTGTATTATTGTTCTGGCGACCGTTAATTCAATATCAAATGACTTTATTTCCGGTATGCTTACGCCGGCCAAAATTAAATGCAGCCCGTTGTCCATTCCGTTTTATCTGAAACAGATTATTTTAAATTAGGAAAGATTATGGCTTCGAGATATGAATATAAATATTTAGTCCCTAACACCCTTGTTGATAAGCTCAGGACAGAGCTGAGTCCTTATATGGAGTTGGATAATTTTGCAAAAAAACAGAGTGACGGGCAATACACTGTTAGAAGCATTTATTATGACTCGCCGCAGTTTACATGCTACAAAGAAAAAATTGACGGCGTACAAATCAGAAATAAATTCCGCATCAGAGGGTATGATGAGTGTTCAGAAGAAAGCTTAATTTTTCTGGAAATAAAACACAAAAACACAAATTGTATATCAAAAAGCCGGGCGCCGCTTTATTATGCAAATATTACCCCAGCACTAGTCTCAAGACGTATAGATGATGTTGTGCTGTCGTTTAGTGGAAATGGCGCGGAGAAAAAAGACGCGCGGAAATTTCTTTATTATTATTATGTGAAAAATTTACGCCCGGCTGTATTGGTGATTTACGATCGTGAAGCCTTTCAGGGAAAAATGGATCCATCTCTGCGTTTAACATTTGATAAAAACCTGCGCAGTGTTATTTATCCCGACCTAAAGCATCTTTATGAAGAAGATAACGTTAAATCTGCATTGATCAACCACTTTATTCTTGAAGTAAAATTTTTTGGAAGCCTGCCCAACTGGATCATATCGCTTATTAGCAAATATGGATTAAACCGACGGGCATTATCAAAGTACACCATGTCTCTGGAAACACACGCGGAGTTTAAAAATCAACGCTTTAGCAGGCGGAACATGATCATAAGCAGGGAGTGCTGTGATGTTTAATGAAATGCAAAGTCTAAATCTGTTTCCTGTATCCATATTTGAAATAATGAAAAACATCATCGTCGCTTTGTGTTGTGGACTTTTTATCGCTTACATTTACCGAAAATCCTACCGCGGGGCCGGGTATTCGGCGGCTTTTGTAAATTCGATGATTATTCTTACAATGATCACAGCCATCGTTATCATGGTTATTGGTAATAATCTTGCCCGCGCGTTCGGACTGGTTGGCGCTATGTCGATCATTCGTTTCAGGACGGCTGTTAAAGACACTCAGGATATAGTTTTCATATTTTTTGCGCTGGCGATCGGTATGGCATTCGGTGTGGGATATTATAAAATTGCCATCTTTGGATCAGTCTTTGTCGGGATAATTATTTTATTACTGGCAAAATCGAATATTACTGCTGCGCGGCAAAATGATTATTTACTGCAATTTTCTTTTCAGCCAAATGGCGTCGATCCCCTCTCCTACATACCGATCCTGGATAGGTATTGCCGATGGCATAAGGTGATAAACACACGGACAATCGAAAATCAGGGTATATTGGAGCTATCCTATTATGTCAGGTTGAAGAACAAGGATAAAAACCCGGAATTTATAAACGCCCTGGATAATTCAAATGGTGTTAAAAATATCAATCTCTTCTTTGACGAAGAACAGATTTAGAATGAACCGTATAATTAACAGAGGTATGAATGTATAACAAAATATATGTATTGCTGATATTTAGTTTAGTAACGACAGGATTCATCGCCTGCCAAAATTCTACAAATGCAGATGATACTGCAGATGAAACCGAAACAACAATTGTTGATGATGCTAAAAGTCATGATGATGCGGGAGATTATATCTGGGACAGCTCTGAAGAAATTCCAATCATGTTAAATGGAAACAGCATTACTGTTGATGGAAACGGTGCCATCGCGGAGGGAAGCATCTTAGCAATTACATCAGCGGGTTCATATAATATAAGCGGTTCACTTGAAGATGGCCGGATAGTAGTTGATACCGATGATAATGAAATTGTCCGGCTCATTTTAAATAACGTGGATATCAACTGCTCGACACATGCGCCTGTGTATGTTGAGAAGGCAGCCAGGGTAATGATCGTTCTTGCGGATAATTCAGAAAATTATTTAAAGGACGGGTCATCATATACTTATGCAAACACGGATGTGGCTGAACCCAATGCCGCTGTCTTCAGTAAAGCTGATCTTACTTTCTATGGAAATGGCAGCTTAACGGTCTTTGGAAATTACAATGACGGTATTTCAGGTAAGGACGGATTGATAATTACAAGCGGAAATATCCGGGTCCATGCGGTTGATGATGGTATCAGGGGAAAAGATTATCTTATTGTGAAAGATGGAAATATCACTGTGGATGCTGCCGGTATTGGTTTGAAATCCGATAATGCCGATGACGCTTCAATGGGGTACATTACTATTGAGAAAGGTGTTATTGACATAACCGCCTCCAGTGAAGCCATAGCTGCTCAAAAAGATGTGGATATCAGTTCCGGGGAAATCTCAATATCATCCGGTGGACAAGGAATCAATGGATCTATAAGTGTGACTATTGATGGAGGTACAATCACAATAAATTCCGGTAATGATGGAATTCATTCCGATGGCCTGATCACAATCAATGATGGTATCCTAACTATTTCTTGCGATGATGATGCTATTCATGCCGATTATGATTTGGTCATAAACGGCGGGGAGATTAACATTGAAAAGTCATTTGAAGGTATTGAAAGCGTCAAGGGGGATATTACCGTTAACGGCGGTGAGATACACATTGTCTCAAGTGACGACGGCATTAACCTGGCAGCGGAGAGCGGCAGCTATATTTATGTTAACGGAGGTTATATTGTAGTAAACGCGGATGGTGATGGCATTGACGCAAACTCTTCAATATTAATGACCGATGGGACCTTACTCGTCAGCGGTTCTTCAGACACATCAAGCAGCGCGTTGGATTATGATGGTACGTTTGAGATGAACGGTGGATTTCTGGTAGCGGCGGGTAGTTATTTCACAATGACAAAAGCTCCGTGCACATCATCAGAACAATATTGTATTCTTGTAAACTTCAACTCAACAAAAGACGCCGGAACATTAATACACATGGAATCCCAAAGCGGTGAAGAGATATTAACCTTTAGCCCCGCAAAATCATACCAGTCCGTTGTCTTTTCATCATCAAAACTTGTCAAAGGAACTTCGTACAATGTTTACACAGGTGGTAGTTGCACCGGAACTTCTACTGACGGGCTATATAAGGACGGAACGTACGCGGGCGGGAGTCTGTACAAAAGTCTCATCATTTCCGACACAATAACGATTGTAAATTGAAAAAATTTATACCCATAAGGAGAAGGACATGTATATCAAAATTATATCTGTGCTGCTGTTCCTGTCAATTTTGATTAGTTGTGAAGATACAAGTACAAACAGCACCGAAAGTCAACTGATTTTTGATACGGGAATTGAGACTCCTGACTGGACTGAAACCACACACGGGAAAAGCGCCGATCCCGACTATGATATTGTTTTTCCTCAAAACCGGGTAAATCGTTTGGATCTTGTAATAGACAGCGACAACTGGCAGGTGATGCTGGATGAAATGGAACAGAACTACGGTAGTTTCGGATCGCGTGCCACTGCGCCCGCGGATGACTCAAACGAGAATCCGGTTTATGTCCCCTGCTCTGTTTTTTCAAATGGTATCGAGTGGTATCAGGTTGGTGTTCGTTTTAAAGGAAATTCCAGCTTACAATCCACCTGGTCAAGTGGAATATGGAAATTACCATTAAGGCTTAATTTTGACCAGTTTGAAGATGAGATTCCGCAGATCACCAATCAGCGCTTTTATGGGTTTAAAGAACTTTCTCTTTCCAGTAATTTCGATGATGAATCCTTACTCCGTGAAAAAGTTGTTCCGGAAATTTTCAGGGATTTTGGTGTACCCGCACCGCGAACCGCCTTTTATCGCATTTATATCGATCATGGCGATGGACCTACATATTTTGGCCTTTATACGATGATCGAAATTGTGGATGACACCATGATAGAAAACCAGTTTGCTGAGGATGAAGGTAATGTTTATAAACCTGAAGGCAGCGGCGCCAGTTTTGCCGCCAACACGTTCAGTACATCTTATTTTGAGAAGAAGACCAATGAAGACGGTGATTGGTCGGATGTTGAAGCGCTTTTTGATGTTTTGCATTCATCCGAAAGAACAACCAATGCCGCTTCCTGGAGGGCTTCCCTGGAGACGGTTTTTAATGTGAATGGATTTCTAAGATGGCTTGCTGTTAATATTGCGGTTCAAAACTGGGATACCTATGGCCGGATGCCTCATAATTATTATCTTTATAATGATCCTGAACATGCCTGGTTAACATGGATCCCCTGGGACAACAACGAAGCCTTGCAAACAGGGAAACAAACGGGGGCTCTTTCGGTTTCCTGCTATGAAGTAAATAGTTCCTGGCCCTTAATACGCTATTTATTGGATGATGAGCAATATTTAAACAGCTACAAAACCTATCTGAGACAAGTTGTTGAGACCGCGTTTGAACCGGCAAAAATGACAAGCAAATATCAATATTACCAGAATCTGATTTCCGATTATGTAGTTGGTGCTGATGGCGAACAGCCTTATTATACATTCTTAGAATCTGACAGCGATTTTAATACGGCTGTGAATTATTTAATCTCCCATGTGAGCAGCCGCTATAACACGGTAATGAATTACGTGAATTAAAATCCATCACAGCTAAATCATCCGATTTTTCAAGCCCTTCATTTGTCAGAATGAAGGGCTCTTTTTTTTAATAAAACTCAAAACAAACCACAAGAGATTTCCCAAAAAAACGTCATAAGTTATAAAGCAACTAAATTATTCCGGTAAAAAGGAAAGGAATAAAATAAATGTCAATAGAAAGCATAAACGGGTGTATCGGTTGCGGAATTTGCGTAGAGACCTGTCCTACAGATGTGATTCGTATTGATCCCGATACAAATAAAGCAGTTATCATGTATCCTGCCGATTGCCAAATCTGTCATCTGTGCCGGATGTATTGTCCGGTTGATGCTATAACCATTTCACCGGAAAAATCGATTCCGGTTATCGTTTCGTGGGGGTGAAAAAATGATGCAATATACTAAGAAAGATTGGCTTGTTCCTGTAACAGGATTTTTTGTTGGTTTCCCTTTAATGCTATATATCCTGGGAGATTTCGCTCGTAAAACTGTCTTGAAAGAATCCTTGTCAGTTTTGTTCATTCTTGCCTTTCCCATGATGCTTGGACTTTTTTTTCTCACAAGAAGCAACGGGAAAGCTGTAAAATTGTTCAGGATGAGCAGGATTGTTAAATACCACAAATTCATTGGATATACGGCCGTAGCGGTTTTCCTGGTTCACCCGTTTCTATTAGTCGTATCACGATTTTTTGAAGCCGGTGTTGCCCCTCTGGAGGCATTTGTTACTATCATCACTACATTTGACAGTTTGGGGGTGATACTTGGGATAGTCGCGTGGAGTTTAATGCTGACCTTGGGCATTCTTTCATTCTTTCGCGACAGGCTGTCTTTGAGCTATACAAACTGGAGATATATTCATGGTGTTTTGGCGATGATTTTTGTTGCGATTGCCACATGGCATATGATAGATCTTGGTCGTCACACCAACCTGGCCATGTCCATTTATATTATTACTCTGGCAATGGGCAGTGAAATACTTGTTCTAAAAACATATTTTTTTAAACAGATAAAAACAAGGGAGCTAAACCAAAATGAAAAAGCCGCGTAAAAACAAAGATCTTTCCAGACGTCAATTTATTACGATGGCCGGCGGTGCTTTAAGTTTAGCGGCCCTCGCATCAATGGGACTGAAATACGGCTGGTCTTCTGAACGCCCTGTAGTGGATATCACTAAGATGAGGTTTACCGAAACTGACAGCGACGTGTTGGTGATAGGAGGCGGCATGGCAGGATTATTCGCAGCAGTAAAAGCTCATGACGCCGGGGCAAAGACATTACTCGTTTCAAAGGGTCGCTTAGGCTCATCCGGACAAACACCATTCGCAAAAGGCATATTCTCGTTTGATTCATCAAAGGAACATGTCACGCTTGATGAGTTTGTAGAATCGGTCTCCCGCTCTGCCCTTGGTACAAATAATCCGGTTTATACCCGGCAAATGGCAGAGCAATCACTGGCTCGCGTAAATGAATTACGGGAATGGGGTTTCTTTGATTCCAACCTGTACAATAACTCTTTCCGCAAACCCATTGATGAGCGCGAAATACCGGTTATGGAGCGGATCACCATAACACATCTTATAAAGGAAAATGGCCGTATTGCCGGAGCGGCAGGATTTAGTCTGGACGAAGAAAAGGTCCATATTTTCCGCGCAAAAAGTGTTATTCTATGTACAGGAGCCGGTGGTTTTAAGCCAAACGGATTTCCCATTTGCGATCTCACACATGATGGGACCGTTATGGCTTATAACATTGGCGCCAAAATCACCGGCAAAGAGTGGAACGACGGTCATCCGGGTCAGGCTACCAATGCCGCGGCCTGTTATGATGGCTGGCATGGCATGTTTGAACAAAAACCGGGTACAACCGGCGTAGGTATTCGCCACGATTTGGGTGTTGAGTTGAATTACATGGCTTATATGAGCGGAAATTCAGTCCAAATGGGGCCTCCGGGAACGGAGCAATCTCAACAAATTGAAGGAGGACCTTACCGGCCTGCTGAATTTAATCAGGACGGCCCTCAGGATGGCGGCGACAGACCGGATGGTGACAGACCACCTCGTGGCGAAGGTTCCCGGCCCGGGGGGAAAAAACCTGATGGCGAAGGCGACGGACCTCCGGGAATGGGCGGTTCCGCCGTTGGCGGATCTTCTGCCGGTATGTCCATTCATAAATCCGAAGGACTTGTGCCGATTAATGAAAAATGTGAATCCAATATTCCGGGTCTGTATGCAGCCGGTGATGCTTTGGGATCTTATATGGCCGGGGCTATCTATACACAGATTGGATCATCATTAGCCGGTTCCGCGGTTCAGGGCGCCGTAGCGGCAGAGGCAGCAGCCGAATACTCAAAAAATGTTGAATTATCTGAGATCTCAAAATCAAAACGGGATAAAGTTCAGGAAGAGATGCTCGCGCCGTTAAAAAAAGAAGCCGGTTATAGCCCTGCCTGGGTTACACAAACATTGCAGGGCATCATGATTCCCAACTTTATACTTTATATAAAAAAGGAGAATCTGTTAAAAGCCGCTTTGGCTAATATTGAAGAGTTGCGCGATCACCACATGCCTATGCTCAAGGCTACGGATATGCACGAGCTGAGACTTGCGCATGAGACCGCCAATATGATTATCAGCGCCGAGATGAAGCTCAAAGCGTCCATTATGCGTAAAGAAAGCCGCTGTAGCCATTACAGGCTGGATTATCCCGATATGGACGATAAGAACTGGCGTGTATGGATAAATATCTATAAAGGAAAAGACGGAACTATGAAGTTTGAAAAACAGCCGTTTGTCAATTCCTGACCTGGTTACAGCGATAACACATACTTAACCCTTCACTAACAGTTGGTGAAGGGTTATTTTATCCATTAAATACTCGCGGATAAAAAATTAAATCCAACCACAAGTTTTTTTCCTGGTTAACGTCTCAAGTATTAGAACAGAAAATATCATTAAAACAAAAGGAGAAGTACAATGATTAATCAAAGAAAAAGAACTTACCCGATGCTGGTGATGCTGATAAGTCTGATTATTACAGGCAATTTGTTTGCTCAGCGGCAAGGACCGCCAGCACTGCCCGATTCCGCGCAAATTGTAAAAATAGTGGATGAGTTGGCTGAAGCGCTTACTTTGACGGAAGAGCAGAAATCCGCGATAACTGATCTGCATTTTACACATTTTGCGGACGCCAAAGAATTAATGGAAGCGAATAAAGGCGATCGTGAAAGCAACCGTCAGGCAATGGAAGATTTAAGAAAGGATTTTGATAACCAGATTAAAGAACTGTTAAATGATGATCAAATCGCTAAATATGAAGCGTATATTAAAAACAGGAATCCGGGCAAACAACAAAGACCGGGCCGCAGGTAAGAATTTTAAACTATAAAACAGAACAAAAAAATGAGATCAAGAATATTTATTTTGCTGACTTTGGTGTTCACCATTTTTACAGCATGCAGTAATGCGCTAACAAGTACAGAATTAACTGACGATAATCTCTCTGAGATAAGTGGTTATCCTGTTGTGAGTACCAATCAAACGAAATTCTACGACAATAATAATGTAACTGTGACTCCATCAAAAGGTGACGCGTTTTACGGCCAGGACGCGATGTATTCACGCAACGAGACAAACTATGTGGATAACGGTGATGGGACGATTACGGACATGGTAACCGGTTTGATGTGGGCTAAGAGTCCGGATATGGATGGTGACGGGGATATTGATGCGGACGATAAAATGACATATTCGGAAGCGCTTGCCGGGGCCGATGATTTTGATCAGGCCGGTTATGATGACTGGCGGTTGCCGGACATCAAAGAATTGTACTCACTTATAGTTTTCAGCGGCGTTGACCCAAGCGGCTATGAAGGCGTATCAACGGACCAGCTTATTCCCTTTATTGACACAAAATATTTCGATTTTGCCTATGGTGATGTGGAAGCCGGTGAACGCATTATTGATTCTCAATTTGCCACAACATCCCTATATACCGGCGGAGATTTATTGTTTGGGGTAAATTTTGCCGATGGCCGCATCAAAGGGTATGGTCTGGAAATGCCATTTGGACCGGGTGAAAAAACCTTCTTTGTTTTATACACGCGCGGAAACACGGGATACGGCATAAATAATTTTAGAGATAACGGCGACAGTACGATCAGTGATGATGCCACCGGACTTATGTGGATGCAAAATGACAACAAAACGGCCATGAACTGGGAAGACGCTTTGAGCTATGCGGAAAATCTTGAATACGCGGGCTATACCGATTGGCGGCTGCCGGATGCAAAAGAGCTGCAAAGTATAGTTGATTACACGTATTCGTCCGGAACAAACGCTTCTGCTGCCATCGATCCGCTTTTTAACTGCACAGAAATTACGAATGAAGCCGGGCAGGCTGACTATGGATTCTATTGGACAAGCACCACGCACAGCAACTGGTCATCTGTGGGCGGCGGTTTTGCGGTTTATGTAAGCTTTGGGCGTGCGATGGGTTACATGAATGGAATGTGGCAGGATGTGCATGGAGCCGGTGCCCAGCGCAGCGATCCCAAAGTTGGTAATCCGGATGATTATCCTACGGGCCATGGACCGCAAGGCGACGCAATCAGGATATTTAATTATGTACGTTGTGTACGTACTGTTCAGTAATAAGAACTTCATATTTAAAGAATAGAGAACAAAATGGAATTATTATAATCGGCATGAATATCTATAACACTGCAGT
>JBFXGD010000088.1:1256-13886 GCA_050178385.1 Calditrichaceae bacterium | reverse complement strand
ATGACGGGGAATTTTATACGTTTGAAAACAATACGATAATCACAAAAGAAACATTTAATAAGGTTGACTGGACCATACCTGCCGGATATATGCTGAATAAAAGCACGGATCTCGATCACGACGGTAAGAAAGAGATCATCATCAGCCGCTATGATGAGGAAAATATGTTCGGCCCGGTTGAAATATATGAATTTGAAAATGGTCGGTTTGAAAAAAGGGCGCAAACATCCTTCAGCGCAATTCCGCGGGATGCCGGCGACGCGGATCATGACGGATTAAGCGATATTCTTCTGGGATACGGAGACGATGCTTATATTCTCGAATCAACATCAGAATATAATTTTCCGGTAAAAATTGTCTGGGTTGATACAACCGAATTCTGGGCGGCCGGATATTCGGATCTTGACGGAGATGGGCTGATTGAGCTTGCGGGTAGAAAAAAGGGGGATTATGTCCTGCTGGAATCGGCGGGTGATAATAATTTTAATGAAATTGGTGTTTTAAGCAATCCGACTCAGGGATTGAATCGCTACGGGGTGCCTTTAGTGCTGAATAACGATGTTAACGGAGATCATCTGAACGATCTGACGTTCGGGGATTACGACGGCGATTTAATCACTTACAGCAGCATGGGAGACAATAATTTTGTTGTACTGGCGACAGGACGGACGAGGTTTCCCGACGCTACTGAAATGCTGGCCGCAAAGGACAGCGTTTTATCACTTGCGGATGTATTTGCAGCTACACATACAATAGACAATCTGAATTATGAGCATGAATTTGATGCCCGTTACTGGACCTTGGAGCGTTTCCGGTATCGTGATTATGACGGAAAACTGGTTCCGCGGGACACCTTAAATTTCTATGGGTACTTTTCCACACGTGACTATGACAGCGGAATATCCATATCTTATTTTGACAATCGTCCATGTTTGTTTGTTTCTTTTTTTCCTAATATGTATATTTTCGCTATTGAGGAAGATGGTTTACAAGCTATCTGGCATACATCGCGTTCAAGATCCAATTCGATTTTGATAGACGATATGGATGGTGACGGTAATGATGAATTTTATTTTAATGATGGAAACAACATTACCGGATTTACCCGGGCGAGTGCCAACAGACCGGCCGCTCCGTATCCGTTGAGAGTACAGCCTCTTGACAGTACCCGGATAAGGTTGTGGTGGGGAAGTGCGGCAACTGCCGGAAATTACGCGGTTTATCGCGGCAGCCGGTACGATGAGCTCACATTGTTAGCATATACATCTGATGCGGAATTTACGGATACGGGGTTAGAATCGGAAAAATTATACTATTACGCGGTTTCGGCAATCGATTCGGTTTATATAATTCCTGAAGGATTTCTTTGCGATACGGACTCGGCGAAAACAAGTTATCCCCCGAGATTAGTCAAAGCGGATGTGATCAATGAACGGCAGTTAATATTGACTTTCAATGAGAATGTACTGGTACCGGATATCCGGAATTATAATATATTTACATCGCAGAATTACCGGATCGCGACATCAGTTTTGAATATAAAAGACAAAAAACAACTTTTGGTCAGTTTTAATGAAGCCTTTAAAGACGGGCAAACGGATACTGTAAATGTACGGAATATAACAGATCAGGACGGTGTGCCGGTAGATGAAAAATATAATTTTACTCAATATATTTTTGATCGGAAACCTGAAAAACCTTATCTGGAGCAAATTGAAATTTTAGACCGGTATCATTTGAAGTTGAGATTCAGCGTCTCAATGGATCGGATGCAGCTCATGAACAGGGATAATTATGAACTGGTGCCTTCGGGAGAGGTGACAGATGCACTGAATACAGATAAGGATGGCAGGATTGTCGAGCTGAGTCTGGACCGGAAAAGTTTTGCCGGTTCATTTGGACAACCGTCATATCTCATCCTGAACAATCTGAAAGGGGAAAATGGGGTTGAGCTTGACGAAACGGGCAAAATCAATCTTTTAACTGAAGCCACATTAAAAGATGATTTTATTGTTTACCCGAACCCTGTCAGGCCGTATCATGACGAAATTATTTTTGGAGGTATTCCGGAGAGAGCCGAAATCTATATTTATAGTATAAACGGAAAGCTCATAAGGAATATTAATAAATTGCCGGATTTTGGAGGAATTTCCTGGGATCTCAAGGATACCGATGGAAAACGGGTGGCAACCGGAGTATATATATTTATAATCAAATCAGCAGGTTATGATAAATCTGGAAAAATTGTAATAGTGAGGTAACAGATGCGCAGACAATATAAAAATCCGCTTGTAGTGGGTGTTACCGGTGGAATAGGTAGTGGACAGTCAACTGTATGTGAATTTTTTGAGAAGATGTCCTGTAAAGTAATAAACGCCGATCTAAAGGCGCGTGAAGTGATACAAAAAGACCGGAATTTGCAGCGTTTATTAAAAAATACATTCGGGAACGGGGTTTTTATGGAAAATGGTGAACTTGACCGCAAGAAGCTTGCCGAACTTGCGTTTAAGGATGAACTCAGCACGATGAAATTAAATCACCTCGTTCACCCGAGAATGGTGGAATGTCTCATTGAAGAGATGGAAAAAGCCAGATTTTCTCAACGGTTTCCGATTGTCATTGTCGATGCCGCCTTGATTTATGAAATCAGTATTGAAAAATTTTTTGATTTTGTAGTTGTAGTCAACGCACCCCTGAATCTGAGGCAGATGAGAGTGATAGGGCGGGACGGAATGATCAGACGGCAGTTTATGGAAAGGGTTGATAAACAAATTCCCCTGGAGGACAAAGTTAAATGGGCGGATTATGTGATTACGAATGATGCAACCCTTGATGAACTGAAAGAACGCACCAGAGAAGTATTTCAGAAACTAATGGCTAAACAGAAAAAAGCACATGTGAGAACTGCTAATTAAAAACAAATTTTTGGACAACTTTAGCGATCCCCATTGTTTCATCCAGGCGTTTAAAATTGCGCCAGCGGCTGATGTAATTCTTAATACATTGCTCGACGTTCCGGTCATGAATGGTTGAGCCGATAATTTTTATGCTCTCCGGCAGAACATGGCCCTTGTAGGATATCCTGAATTGCACTTTTATATAACCCTTCATGCCGGTGTTGAGTCTGGAGCCTTTCCTGAAACAGTACTCAATCATCGGCCGGTAGTCATATATTACCCGGTTGATTTCTTCAGGATCACGATAACCGTTGGGTTCATCGGGCTGGCGCAGGAGTTCATCCGTGAACTCGATATAAGCCGCGCCTCTTCTTTCCAGTTTGTAATTAAAAGGGCTCTTTAAAGGATCATCAAGTGTTCCGGCGTCAAAATTATCATGACCGGATCTTCCGGATGGTATTATCCGGCTTTCAGGAGACGGGCGTTCTAATTCAATAAAAGATCTCCCGTCATCAAACAGGAAATCTGTCTCAGGATCAGGCAGATCGGCATATGGATCTGATCTGGCGATAGATGACATAAACTCACTTTTCCCTATTTCATCTTCGATTCGTTTCCTTTCGCGGTCGCGTCTTTCCCCGGGAGAAATACGTTCGGGAGTTTCCCGCGTACTTTCCGTTTCGGAAAAAGACAGTGATTCTGAATCCACTGCCATATCAGATATTTCTGGCGGTTCAATGATTAGTTCAGCAGCGAACTGTTTGTATTTTGTGATGATTTGTGAGCGGACCTCGGTTTGAAACTTATCATAGTTAAAATTAGCGGCAATATAAACCCATGTAAAAGTCAGTATAAGACAAAGGAACAGGATAGCTGAAAATCTTCGGTCAATCCGATCATACCAGCGCAGCTCAAAATAATCGAATTGATCTCTTCTGTCCAAAATATCTCCGGAAGTTTTGTCATCCCGCTTGTCAATTAAACCATTAAATATATAAAAAATATGAGTATGTTGCTATTGTGCACCATATCACAATTCCCGGATGTTAAAAGCCGGATAAACTGCATATTGACAGGGAGTTGAATTTAAAATTTAAAATAAGTAACATCTGAAATTACAGAAACGGGATTATTAACAGATCCAACCGGGAGGTTTTATGTTAAATCATATCTGGCTTTGGATGATCGTACTGAGCATCCTCGTCGCGGCGGGCATAGATATTTATACCGAAGTATCAGAGCCGGTGCCGGTCGAGTGCGTCAATCAGAAACGGAATTTGAATGAGGAAACAAAGCTGGGGCAGGTAACCACCGCTGCTATAAAGGCTGCAGGCACGGCTGTAGAAATATCAATAGGCCTGATAGGGGTGATGGCTCTCTGGCTGGGGATTATGAAAGTAGCGGAAGAAGCAGGGATGATAAAAATTCTGGCCCGAATTGTCCGCCCGGTCACAAAAAGGCTTTTCCCGGCAATACCGTCTGATCATCCGGCCATCGGCGCCATGCTTATGAACATTGCGGCTAATATGCTTGGCTTGAGTAATGCGGCAACTCCTCTCGGGTTGAAAGCAATGGATGAGCTGGAAAAAATTAATCCAAAAAAAGGCACGGCCAGTGATGATATGATCACATTTCTGGTTATTAATACCAGCGCCATTACCATTGTGCCCGCCACCGCCATCGCCATCAGAGCATCTCTCGGGTCAGTGAATCCTCAGCAAATTGTTATCCCTTCCATTATCGCGGCGAGTATGGCGACACTGGTGGGCGTTACTACGGTTAAATTAATTCAAAGATATCAACATAAAAGGTCTAAATAGCGGGAGAGGACTATGGAAATTCTAAAAACTTCAATCGACTGGCTGTCTATTCTTGCCATCCCGCTCATTATTCTGGTGTTTTTGGGGTACGGCGGTCTAAAAAAAGTGAAAGTATATGAGACTTTTGTTGAAGGGGCTAAAGAAGGATTCAATATAGGAGTAAAGATTATACCTTATCTGGTGGCAATGCTGGTGGCGATTGCCATGCTTCGGGCCAGCGGGGCGCTGGATTTTTTCACTGTCCTTGTCAGTCCCCTTACAGCGCTGATAGGAATGCCCTCTGAAGTGCTGCCAATGGCCCTAATGCGCCCTCTTTCCGGCAGCGGATCTTTGGGTGTAATGACAGAAATCATGAATACCTATGGCGTTGATTCACTTTTTGGGTTTATGGCATCAACCATGTTCGGCAGCACTGAGACGACTTTTTATGTCATTGCCGTTTATTTCGGCGCGGTGAACATCCGAAACACAAGATATGCTCTTCCGGCCGGGTTATTGGCTGACGCAGCGGGTTTGATAACGGCTGTTCTGATATGCAGATTATTATTCTGAAAATTAAAAATGTGACGGATACATCTTTGCATAAGATAAATCTATTGATTAAATTAGACCGCGCGGAAAAATCGCTGATTTAAGCATTAATCAACAGATTGTCCGTCCAAAGTGAATCGACGGGGATGAATCACAAAATATATAAAAGTTATACATCAGGGGGTTGGGGATTAACTAAAGCGGTATATTATTCATATTGTAATTGACCGAAAAACCGCATAGATGGCGGTTTTTTTTGTTTAAGGAGGAACTCGAAAATTGAAGTGGAGAAAGTGGAACAACCTATTACATCGTGATCTTGGATATCTGGCCGTTGGTCTGACAATTGTTTTTGCTGTTTCAGGTATCCTGTTAAATCATATCAATGACTGGAGTTTTGTTTATAAAAAGAAAGTGATAGAATTAAAAATTAACCCTATAAAAGTTTCAGGTGATGAAGAGATTGCCGGGGTGGCGCTTAAACAACTAAGCATTGAAGATAGTGTAATATCTGTCGCAAAGCTGTCTCCTGATGTTTTAAAGATTTTACTCAAAGGAAGCACTCCCAGAGCGAATATACTGGAACTTAATCTGCAGAGCGGTGATGTCAGGCAGACTATTTTTAAAGATCATTTTATGTTTCATTATTTTAAATTTTTACATTTAAACAAAGCAAATAAGATCTGGACATTTATTTCGGATATTTACGGATTTGTCCTATTGTTTCTCGCTATATCCGGTTTGTTTATTTTAAAAGGGAAAAATGGAATTAAGGGCAGAGGAGCCTGGCTCGCGACGACCGGGGTTCTGATCCCGGTGGTGTTTCTTCTTCTTTATGGAATATTTAATTAAAAAAACAGCTTAATTTTGCTCCGGGAAATCATGGATTCATTAAAAATATGTTTTGTTTCATCAGAAATTGTTCCTTTTGCAAAGACAGGCGGCCTGGCCGATGTCTCAGGAGCGCTTGGTAAATATCTGCACGCGGAAGGTCATGATATACGATTGGTAATGCCTTTCTATTCTTCAATTGATCTGAAATCTCAGGATTTTCGGATCATTAAATCCATGCAGAATCTGGAGCTCTGGTTTTCAGGGGATAAAAAGGTATATTCGGTTTTTACGGCTAAACTCCCGGGTACCCATGCCAATGTCTATTTTATCCATTGTCCATCCCTTTTTGACAGATCCGATATTTACACAAATGATGAGGATGAACATATCAGATTCGCGCTTTTAGCCAGGGCATCTCTGGAAATTTGCCAGAGAATGAATTGGGCTCCTGATATATTACATTGCAATGACTGGCAGACAGCGTTAATCCCGGCTTATCTTAAGTCTGTTTACAGCTGGGATAAATTATTTGAGCACACTAAAACGGTTCTCACTATCCATAATATTGGTTATCAGGGGATTTTCGCTGCAGATAAAATAGATGAGCTTGGCCTGATGGAGTATTCGGACCTGTTTGATCAGGATGATCTGTACACAGGGCAGATTAACTTCTTAAAAACAGGAATTACTCACGCCGATAAGATCACGACAGTGAGCCGCACATACGCGGAAGAGATTCAGACGGAATCACTTGGCGAAGGGTTGAATCAGCTGCTGCAGTCACGCAGTGAAGATCTTAGCGGAATTTTAAACGGGGTGGATTATGATGAATGGAATCCCGGTACAGATAAATTGATCCCCTATAACTATTCAGAGAACGATCTTTCCGGTAAGGAAAAAAACAAGATTGAGCTATTGTCACGAATGGGGTTGAAGTATAATCCGGAAATACCCGTGGCCGGTATTGTAAGCCGATTGGCCGAACAAAAGGGGATTGAACTTTTATACAGTAGTCTGCCATTCCTACTGGAAAATTATGATATTCAGTTTGTTGTTCTCGGAAACGGCCAGGCATTGTATGAGCAGTTTTTTGAGGAAACTCAGAATAAATTTCCAAATAAATTAGCATTCTTCAAAGGATACAACAATGAGCTGGCGCATCTAATCGAAGCCGGCGCGGATATGTTTATTATGCCTTCCAGATATGAACCGTGTGGCTTAAACCAGATTTACAGCCTGAAATATGGTACGGTACCCGTAGTCAGAAAAACAGGTGGTCTGGCAGACACAGTTGAGCTGTATAACAGACCGACCGGAACCGGGACCGGATTTGTTTTTGAACATTACGCTTCGGACGCGTTATCCTGGGCTGTCTCTTTTGCGATTGAAACTTACAGACAGAAAAACGCCTGGAAAAAATTAATGCTAAACGGTATGAAAAAAAATTATTCCTGGGAGATACAAAGCCATAAGTATGTAAATTTGTATCGTAAAATCCTGGAATAATAATCCTGCCGCAGGATAGACTATTCCAAAATTAGTATGATATCTGGATGGACGTATGAGTAAGATAAAGGGCCTTTTGATTGATCTGGATGGTGTGATTTATAATGAAAACACACCAATTCCGGGTTCTGAAGAAGCCATTCGTGTTTTATCAAAAAGCGATATCCCATTTAGATTTATTACAAATACGACCATGAAAAGCCGGGATACTCTTAGACTGAAATTGTCTGAGATGGGTATCGCTGTTGATAAGGAAAAGATATTTTCAGCAGTTTATGCGGCAACGGTTTACCTGCGCGCGCTGAATTATCCGAAATGTCATCTGATGCTTCCTGATGACGCGAAAAAAGAGTTTAATGATATTCCCGTTGACAGCGGGCATGTCAAATATGTTGTGGCGGGTGATCTCGGTAAAGAGTTTACCTATGATAAATTGAACAAAGCATTTCTTTATCTTCATAATGGGGCGCGGTTAATCGCCTTACAAAAAAATCGTTTTTGGCTGAGCGATGATGGATATAAGCTGGATGCGGGGGCATTTGTGGCTCTTCTGGAATATGCCGCTGGCATCGATTCAGTTCTGATTGGAAAACCGGCGAAACCTTTTTTTGAAATGGCACTAAAGGATATTGCCTTACCTGCGGAAAATGTTCTGATGATAGGAGATGACATCGAATCTGACATCGCAGGCGCGGCAGCACTTGGAATCACAACCTGTCTGGTGAAAACCGGTAAATTCCGGGAGCGGGATCTTGACAATTCTCCTGTGAAACCGGATATGATATTTGATACACTTTATGATTTTGTGAAGTCCTTAAGCCTACGCAAATAGGTTGGAAGATGCTATGATTTTTCAGGAAAAAAGATTCCCAGGTGAAAATCCCAAAAAAAGTTATTAGATTGTGATGCAGAATTTATTTTAGTCGGAATATATGATCCAATAGGGACGGAATACATTCTCGTATACTGCATCAACAATAATAAATTTAAAGTTCAGTGGATTAACGTTTAGACAAATATAGTCACCCGAACAATTGGCCGTCGCTTTATAAAATTGTTTCATTCGCAAAATCTTAACAAAAATATACTCTGACTCTTATCATTTATCGGGATCTGAAATGCAGACAATTTCTGTCGAATTATGGTGGGCTGTGCTGATAATTTCCAGCATCGTCATCTTATTTGGATTTAGCCTTACCAGTGTGTTTCTTTATAATCAGAAAAAAAATATCGCCAGCCAAAAAGCAAAATATGAAGAGCTACGGGAGAGAGAGCAGAAATATGACAATCTTTTCAATAACGTGACTGATATTGTATATGTACACTCTCTGGACGGATATATTTTACAGATAAATACGGCGGTCACCCGGATTTTAGGGTATGAAATAGACGAAGTGATAAATAAACCGCTCATGAATCTGGTGAGTCTGGAACATGCTGCTGAATACCAGGAATATCTTGATTCCGTGCTGAACAAGACGGAGACAAACGGACTGTTGTTTTTGATGAGCAATCAGAGAGAAGAGTTCATTTTCGAGTATCGAAATTCCATTACTTATGAACGCGGTCTGGCGATGGCTGTGCGTGGAATAGCCAGAAATATGACGGAGCAAATTAAAGCCGCAAATGCGCTGGCCATTAGTGAAAAAAGAAACCGTCTATTATTTGACCTTTTGCCCTACGGAGGGGAAATGATTGACGAAAATGGAATTATTACTGATTGCAGCCGGGGGATCAAGCGGTTATTGGGCTACCAAAGAGAAGAGGTTATTGGCAGACCGATGATAGAATTTATCGCCCCTAAATATCTCGCACAAGTCAGAGAACGATTTGATGAGATTATGAAAGGCAGAGCGCTGCAAATTGAGATGCAGATGCTCCACAAGGATGGCCATTTGGTCGATGTCATAAGAGCAGGACAACCCATAATCAATGAAAACGGTGATTTTGCAGGGCTTATGACCCTAAGTATTGATATTTCCGCTAAAAAGAAGGCCGAACATGAGAACAAAAGACTGGAAGCTCAGATAAGGCAATCACAAAAAATGGACGCGATCGGAACGCTGGCCGGAGGAATTGCTCACGACTTCAACAATATACTTGCCGCGATTCAAAGTTTTACATTTCTGGCATCTGATGATCTGTCCGAACATCATAAGGCACAACAGCATCTTAGAGAAATCGCGGAAGCTGGAAAAAGGGGAAAAGAACTGGTCAGGCAGCTTCTCACCTTCAGCAGGAGAGTTGAAAGAGAATATAAACCGATAAATATTGCAGCGGCAATCAAAGATTCTATGAAAATGATTCGATCACTTTTGCCGACAAACATGGAGATTAAGCTGGAAATAGATAAAAACAGCGGCGTTATATTATCTAACGATGTAGAAATACAGCAATTATTGATGAACCTGTGTACAAATGCCTACCAGGCAATGCTTGAAAGAGGCAAGGGGATAATAGAGATCAGAGTGAATTCTGTAGAGGTACCGGAAGATGTGAGTATTCCTGAAAAAATAAATATGGATAATGGGAAGTATGCTTCAATATCAGTCAGGGATACGGGCAAAGGAATAGATCAATCAATCATGGACAGGATATTCGAACCTTTTTTTACAACCCATGAGGCAGGAGAAGGTACAGGTATGGGGTTGTCCGTAGTTCATGGAATTGTCAAAAGCCATGATGGGGAGATCTTTGTTGAAAGTGAGCCGGGTATCGGGACGAATGTTACTGTTCTGCTCCCCATGATCTCTGATGAACCGGTTGACGCTAAAGTTGAAAAAATTCAGCTTCAAAGGGGTAAAGGGATGATTATGCTGGTTGATGACGAATCTCAGTTAATAAAAGCGGGCAGTCAGTTGTTGAAGAGAATCGGTTATAGTGTCAAAGCGTTTGACAGTAGTCTCAATGCATTAGAAAATTTCAGGAAAGATCCATCGAAATATGATGTGATCGTTTCGGATATGAATATGCCAGGAATGACCGGTATTGATCTGGCTTGTGAGATTCACAGTTACAGACCCGAATTGCCGGTGATTCTGATGATCGGAACAATGGATCTCAATATAACTGAAATGATGAAAAAGTACCATATTTTTGAGTTTCTGGAAAAGCCGGTTGATGCGACTGTTTTGAGTAATATTCTTGTTAAAGCCACCCGCAAAGAAAATGCAGATTGACTATTTAGCTCTATTTTAACATCAGTTTCCGGAAATATAGTTAAGTCCGCATGAACGGGAATGAACTTTACAATATTTTAAATCGTTCAGTAAATAGAGTAAATTGGAATGTCAGGGCTGTAATTGGACAAACAAATTGTTTTATATGACGGAATCTGTAAGTTTTGTAACGGCAGTGTGAGATTTATTATAAAAAGAGATTCAGCGAGAAAATTCAGTTTTGCGCATCTGGATTCAGATAAAGCAAAGGAGATATTAAAACTGTCCGGAATACGGGAAAATTACGCGCATTCTATTGTTTTGTTCAGGGAGGGCAGTGCATATTTAAGATCATCGGCAGCATTAAGGATTGTAAAGGAACTTGACGGATTATGGCCTGTGCTTTATGTTTTTATATTGATCCCGGGGACTATAAGAGATTGGATTTATGATCTGATCGCAAATCATCGGTACCGCTGGTTTGGTAAATATGAATCATGTCCGGTGCCTGATACGGGAGAGCTGGACCGGTTTTTGACCTGATTTGCGAAAAAATTAAACTAACGGAATTATCTTTCGAAAATATATCATATTAACAAACGCTGATACTTGATAAAATTATAAATAACTTGTATATTTATAGCTATTGAAATACGATTTTCAGAGAATTTAAGGAAGGTGACTAAGGTTCAGCATAAAAGGTCCTCCCCCGGCCTTCCCCTGATCACGGTCACCTTCCTTTAGTTCTTTGAAGAGTCAATATATGTCCGGGGACGATTTTGGATTCGACGGGCATGTGAAGGATATGAACGGCAATCCGGGATCCTGACTATCCCGTAATTAGTCAGAAGCACGATAAGTGCCGATTATAATTATGCAATGGCAGCTTAATAATGCTGTCACGCTTTGCTCTTCTCTGATTCACCGGGGATAAGTTAAGCGCCGTATTTGGGTGGATTTGAGCTTAATGATGTTCATGCGTTAAGTTTCAAAAACTTTATGAACTGGTTTTGAAACTGGCCTGTCGGTCAGCCTGTTGCAAAACGAGAACTAATAACCGGCTATGATTGTAGATGTTTATGTTGGTCCATGTTCGGACCCGGGTTCAACTCCCGGCGTCTCCACTAATATTATGGAAAGTATAATAGTAATACTGTTAGTATTTATTTTTGTGTTTTATCTGATGCAAGCCAGAGAATCTGGTAAGAAAGCAGCCAGGAGAAAGAACAGGCTGAAGCAGCAGATAAAAGACAGGTGGAAATAACACTTAAAATTTGATAAAAAATATTTGACAGGAAATTAAAAAAGTTTTATATTTTCCACTTCTAAAAATAAAGCATATATATGTAATGTTTAAGCGAGAGTAGCTCAGCTGGTAGAGCACAACCTTGCCAAGGTTGGGGTCGCGGGTTCGAATCCCGTCTCTCGCTCTTTTTTATTTATAGGGTTCCGGCGACGTACCCAAGTGGCTAAGGGAGAGGTCTGCAACCCGCCTTAGGCGGGCGAATCCGCCATGTATGATGTTTATATATTGTTAAGTGAAAAAGATAAAAAACGGTATATCGGATGCAGTGGCAATCTGGAACGAAGACTGTCAGAGCATCAAGCCGGTCTGGTAAAGTCCACCAGAAACAGACGACCTTTGAAATTGGTTTATAAAGAAACTTTTCCCGATAAACAAGCTGCAATGAACAGAGAGAAATTTTTCAAAAGCGGCAAGGGTAGAGAGTTTCTGAATAAAAAATTAACAGATTAATGGCGACGTACCCAAGTGGCTAAGGGAGAGGTCTGCAACCCGCCTTAGGCGGGCGAATCCGCCATGTATGATGTTTATATATTGTTAAGTGAAAAAGATAAAAAACGGTATATCGGATGCAGTGGCAA
>JBFXGD010000088.1:0-1246 GCA_050178385.1 Calditrichaceae bacterium | reverse complement strand
GGCGACGTACCCAAGTGGCTAAGGGAGAGGTCTGCAACCCGCCTTAGGCGGGCGAATCCGCCATGTATGATGTTTATATATTGTTAAGTGAAAAAGATAAAAAACGGTATATCGGATGCAGTGGCAATCTGAAACGAAGACTGTCAGAGCATCAAGCCGGTCTGGTAAAGTCCACCAGAAACAGACGACCTTTGAAATTGGTTTATAAAGAAACTTTTCCAGATAAATGAGCTGCAATGAACAGAGAGAAATTTTTCAAAAGCGGCAAGGGTAGAGAGTTTCTGAATAAAAAATTAACAGATTAATGGCGACGTACCCAAGTGGCTAAGGGAGAGGTCTGCAAAACCTTTATGCGGCGGTTCGAATCCGCCCGTCGCCTCAAAAAATTTTAACAATTATTCTGCCGGGGTGGTGGAATTGGTAGACACAAGGGACTTAAAATCCCTCGGGAGTTAAATCCCGTACCGGTTCAAGTCCGGTCCCCGGTACAATAATTACTGAAGGCTTACAGAAATGTGAGCCTTTTTTTATTTACGGGATTTTAGAGTATTAAATAAAATAAGATGATCTGTAACCTTGCATCGTAATCTGTTAATTGATTAAGTTCTCATCCATAAATCATTTAATCATTATCCGGATCAAAGGAGGATGAATTGTCACTTTCAAAACGAGTATTAGTTACCGGAGGCGCCGGTTATATTGGAAGTCATGTCGTCCATCAGTTGTGCGACGAAGGCCACAAGGTTCTTATATTTGATAATTTTTCACTTGGCCTCAAGGAAAATCTCGATCCGAGGGCGCAGGAAGTCATTGGTGGAGATGTCAGAAATGAAAGTGATCTTGTAAAAGCATTATCTAAAGATATCGATGTGGTTTTTCATTTCGCGGCCTGGAAAGCGGCGGGTGAATCTATGACCGATCCAGCTAAATACGCCAGAAATAATATTACCGGCACCTTAAACCTGCTCAATGCCATGATAGAAAATAAAGTAAAAAATATTATATTTTCATCCTCGGCTGCCGTCTATGGAAATCCCGAATATATGCCGGTAGATGAAAAACACCCTTTAAACCCGACCAATTATTACGGATATACTAAACTGGCCATCGAAGAAAATCTGAGATGGTATAGCGATCTGAAAGGCATCAATTACGCGGCATTGCGTTATTTTAATGCCACCGGATACGATGTCCGCGGCCGGGTAACGGGCAGGGAGAAAAATCCCGCGAATCTTTCACCCGTAGT
>JBFXGD010000087.1:0-14047 GCA_050178385.1 Calditrichaceae bacterium | reverse complement strand
CGCCTTTTACTTCAGAATAAGTGGTCCAGGAATTGTCGATATTTTTTAATTTGAAATCAGAGACAGTACGTCCGGTCCAGCCGGCTTGTAACACGAGAAGAATGAAAAATATAATAAACCGGATGCGCATATTTGTTACCTCGGAATAATTTATCTATATTATTTATCAAAGAGTCTAAAAGAAACTAACGCAGGTTTTCCGAAAAACATTCTAATAACTAGATTTGTTCACGAGAATAATACTAATTAATGATCTTAAATGATTTAATTTCAATTGTTTCATGAATAAAAAACAAATCGAATTTGAAGAAGGCAAAGAGAAGCAGCGGGTCAACCTGCTCTGTCTTGAGGTGGGAAGAGATCTTCAGATAATAATCAGCGGTGGTGAATCTCATATCGGAGCAATCGGTTTGGGGATTTGCTATGACCTGGATAAGGCAAAGGCAAACTCGTCGGTTATTTCCGTTCACGGCCATAAGGAGGATGATCTTGTAAAAAAAGCTGCATACAGGTTAAGTAAGGCCTTAAGAAGAAACGTAGCTGTTTCAGCCGGAATTCATTATGATGATTTAACCGGTGATGATATTTCGGCGATTCTCGCCAATGTCGATCGGTTGATTGACCGGTTAATAGATGTGTTTAAGAATTGTGACTAATCATTCGAAAAGATGAAACAAAAGGCGTTTTTATAAGTAAGGAAGAACTGTATGCGCTAAGTCCTCTATAATATGAATATTAGGAGTAATTATGACTGAAAAGAAATCAAACAAAACATCCGAACCGGACAAAAAGACAAACAACCAGGTCGATGGAATCTGGATACTGGTTCTTTTTGCATTCCTTTTGATGTGTATCATCGCCATCGGTCTCTTTGTTGAATAAAATAACTCCCGGTGGTTTTCTGGAAGACTCACAGACAAATTAGTAAAATCATGCTCCTGATGTTTAAATTATTCGAAGGATATACCATTCATTACCGGAAATGTTGAGATGGAAATACCGCTTCTTGTTGAGATAGTTATAATTCTAGGGCTATCAATTCCTGTTTCCTTTATTTGCAGTAAGTTAAAAATACCCCCGATCGTTGGGTTTTTGATTACGGGAGTCCTGGCCGGACCGGCAGGGCTTTCACTTGTTAGCGCCATGCATGAAGTTGAAGTTATGGCGGAAATAGGCGTTATTCTCCTGTTGTTCTCTATCGGGCTGGAATTCTCATTTAAACATTTGTTTGAATTAAGACGGACCGTTTTGGTCGGCGGCTCGATACAGGTCGGACTGACTATTCTGCTAACAGCGGTTATCGCGCAACTTTTTGATTTTAGCTGGGAAAAATCAATCTTTTTTGGATTTCTGGTTGCTTTGAGCAGCACCGCGATTGTGTTAAATCAGTTACAGGCATCTTCGGCGATCGACGCGCCTCACGGGCGGACATCTCTGAGTATCCTGATTTTTCAGGATATTGTTATAGTTCCAATGATGATTTTAACGCCTCTGTTATCCGGCAACAGTCAGATTAACACCAGTTATATCGCGTTGCTCCTCGGTAAAGCCACCCTGCTGGTCGTGTTTGTTTTTGTGGGAACCCGCTGGCTGATACCCAAAATATTTTTTCAGATTGCAAAAACCCAGCTTCGTGAACTCTTTTTGTTAAGCATCGTCTTTCTTGCCTTCGCCATTGCCTGGCTGACATCAATGATCGGACTATCATTGGCGCTGGGAGCGTTTTTAGCTGGTCTGATGATTTCAGAATCAGAATACAGTCATAACGCCATTTCGCATATATTGCCGTTTCGTGATATCTTTTTAAGTTTCTTCTTTGTATCGGTGGGGATGCTGCTGGATATCAGGACGATTCTCAATCACTATGAAATAATAATTTTTGTTCTTCTTGCACTCGTCTTGCTAAAATTATTTACATCCGGAGCTGCTGCTTTGATTTTGGGATACCCATTGCGTACAGCTGTATTTGTGGCTCTGGCGCTGGCTCAAATAGGTGAGTTCTCATTCGTTCTGGCAAAAGAAGGCTACAGTCAGGCGTTAATTTCCGGAGAATTTTATCAGATTTTCTTGTCGGTCACGATTCTAACCATGATTTTCACACCCTTTCTGATTAGAATAGGTGAATATTCAGACAGAATTGCAAATTTTTTACCGCTTCCTGCCGGACTGAAGAACAGGAAATTCTCAGAATACAACGCGACAAAAACACTTGAAAAACATCTTATTATTGCCGGATACGGATTAAGCGGGAGAAATCTGGCTCACACAGCCCGATCGGCGCAAATTCCTTATCTCATACTCGAAATGAATCCGGAGACGGTAAGAAAGGAAAGATTTAAAGGTGAACCGATTTATTTTGGGGATGCCTGCCAGCGGTCTGTTCTGAAGCAGGCGGGGATACATTTGGCCAGGGTAATGGTAGTCGCGGTGTCCGATGCTGCGGCTGTGAGAAGGATTGTTTTTCTGGCAAAGCTTGAAAATCCAGAACTTTATATCATCGTGAGAACCCGTTTTGTGAGGGAGATCGAACCGCTTCGGGAGCTTGGCGCCGATGAAATCGTCGCAGAAGAATTTGAGTCATCCATTGAAATTTTTACCCGCGTCCTAAAAAGATTTTTGATTTCCGATGAACTCATAGACGCGCTCAACTCCGAAGTTCGGGCCGATGGATATAACCAACTCAGAAAGCCGGACTGGTCGGTACATGCACTGGATGATTTAAAGCTCCCCGATGTCCGGGTGAGCCGAATGACGGTGAATCAGGTTTCCGGTTTTGCGGATAAAACACTCTCAGAGATCGGACTTCGCAAAAAATACGGCGTGACACTGCTGGCAATTATCAGGGCAAAAAATGTGATTTCAAATCCTTCATCCGAAGAACGGATTTCCGCGGGTGATCAACTTATTGTGCTTGGTCATCCGGATCAAATTAGTGTTCTGATGACAAAAATCTGAATTTGCTTTAAAATCACCCGCCATTTTTAATAAGCCGGGATTTATTTCCAAATGTCTGAAAATATTTTTTCGCCGGTCCATTGTACGTTGCTCTTAATCAGTTTATTTTTTGAAATGTGGTTAAAATTGCGGATTTAATAGTTTGAAAAAGGGAAAAATGCCTTTAAAATCGGCATCGAGTCCTTGTATTTATAACAGTTTAAGTTTATATTTTTAGATTAAGTTATGGAATCGGTTATCTTTTGACAGGAGGTTTTTCTTGTCCACGCTAATGGTTTCAATATCGGGCGTACGCGGAGAAATAGGAAGTACCCTTACACCTGAAATAATACAGAAATATACCCTTGCTTACGGTACCTATTTAAATGGCGGTACAGTTGTTGTCGGACGGGATTCAAGAGTTTCGGGACCTTTTGTTCTGTCAATCGTGAAGGGCTGTCTGATGGCAACAGGCTGCAAAGTGATTGATATAGGGATTGTTCCCACGCCGACTGTGCAGATGTCCATTGAATACTATAAGGCAGAAGGCGGCATCGCCATTACCGCCAGTCATAATCCGGTTCAATGGAACGGATTGAAATTTATGGATTCAAACGGCCGGTTTTTAAGTCCGGAGAAAGCCGGGCAGGTTTATGAAATGGCCGATAACGGTGAATTCAGCTTAAAAACCTGGCAGAATCTTGGTGATGAAGTAAGTGATGAACGGGCAAATGAACGCCATATCGAATCGGTTCTTAATCTTCCCTATATTGATTTGCAGAAACTGCGTGAAAGGGGATTTCGGGTTGTAATCGATACGGTAAATGGCGCCGGTGGACTGATTATACCTCAGCTGCTGCGTAAAATGGGTTGTGAAGTTATCGCCATAAATGACGATGCTACAGGGCAGTTTGCTCACACTCCTGAACCGCTTCCTGAGAATCTTACACAGTTAAGCCGAGCGGTAATAGAAGCGGGCGCTGATCTCGGTTTTGCCGTTGACCCGGATGTGGACCGTTGTGCCATTGTTGACGAGAACGGTGAACCGATCGGAGAAGAATATACTCTGGCACTCGCCGTGAAATTGATACTTTCAAAGAAAATGGGGCGCGTGGTAGTGAATATGTCCACATCAATGGCCTCTGAAGATATCGCAAAATATTACAATTGCATGTTCCTCCGCAGTAAGGTCGGAGAAATTAATGTCGCCGAAATGATGGCCGAGTATGACGCGATTATCGGCGGCGAAGGAAATGGCGGGGTTATCCTGCCGGAACTTCATCTTGGGCGTGACGCGCCTCTGGCTGTCGCATTGACCTTACAGCATTTGCTTGAATTTGGCGGGAAATTATCTGAACTTCATCAATCACTGCCACAGTATACCATCGTGAAAATGAAAGTGGATATTGAAGGGATGAATCCCGACACGGTTCTGGAAAAGATAGCTAAAAAATATGCCGGTGAAGATATCAATTTACTGGATGGTGTAAAAATCGATTTTGACAAGAGCTGGGTGCACCTGCGCAAGTCTAATACGGAACCAATCGTAAGGGTTATGGCGGAGGCCGAGACGGATACTGATGCAAAAGCCCTGGCAAATCGGTTTATGGATGAAATTAAACAATTAGTGTGATATGTAGGACTATATGATTATTTGCAGAGTGCTCGGTGATATAGTATCCACCGTTAAGAACAGTCATTTCAAAGGCAAAAAACTGATGATCGTCCAGCCTCTGGATTTATCGGATCAGGCCGAAGGCAAGGCCTTCATAGCGCTGGATACCGTTCAGGCCGGTATGGGTGACAAGGTGCTTGTGATGAGAGAGGGAGGTTCCGCGAGAATCATTTTTAACGATAATGAAATTCCTGTCCAGGCGGTAATCGTGGGCGTGGTGGACAATGTGGATATTGTTGAAACCTGATCCGGGTGAATGAATTGTGTGGAACAGAATTTATCATATAATAAAATTAAAGTAATAATTAAAAATCAGGCTGAACTATGTCAAGTATAACATCTGAAATCATCGAAAGTATTATATCTCAGGTTATAAGCGAGTCGAATCTGGAAAACTGCAGCAATTGTGAGGAATGCCCAAAAAGCTGCAAGCCTTTCACTTACGAAGGAGCGAATGATCTGGTTTCATTTGGCGCGAGCCGTGTTGGTACAGTTGCGCCAAGTTGCCCTCCTAAATATGAAATGGCCAGATGGATCGATCACACTTTCCTGAAACCCGACTCCACCAGGGACGACATTGAAAAAATTTGTGACGAAGCGCTCGAAAATAATTTCGCATCTGTGTGCATCAATCCTTTTTGGGTATCTCTGGCAAGCAGAAAACTTAGGAATTCAAAGGTTAAAGTATGCACGGTGGTTGGTTTTCCACTTGGGGCGACATTTCCTGAAATTAAAGCGGCCGAAACTCAGGCGGCGGTGGACCGCGGAGCCGAAGAAATTGATATGGTAATTAATGTCGGCGCCCTGAAATCGGGTGATTATGATATGGTTGAACGTGATATCCGCGCGGTTGTGAGAGCAGCGGGCCGGCGTGTTGTAAAAGTGATCATCGAAGCGTGTCTTCTAACCGACGAAGAAAAGGTGACCGCCTGCGTGATTTCCCAACGGGCGGGAGCTAATTTTGTCAAAACTTCAACCGGCTTCAGCAGCGGTGGCGCGACCGTTAAGGATGTTGCGTTGATGCGTCAGGTGGTCGGGCCGCGCATGGGCGTTAAGGCAAGCGGTGGTGTACGCACTTACGATGAGGCTTGCAAAATGGTGGAAGCCGGCGCGACAAGGATCGGCGCGAGCGCGAGTGTGGCAATCGTAAGCAACGGTCAGGCGAAATCTTCAGATTACTAATCAATCCTCAATGTGCGATTTATTAAGAAACCCCGGATTATAACCGGGCCGGGAATCCTTTTCATCAATCAGACGGATATTTATAAACGGAAAGAATTTTATACTATGACGGCATACGAGATTATAAGCAGGAAGCGGGACGGGGGAGAATTAACAGATCAGGAAATCAGTTACATGATCGACGGATACACCCGGGGCGATATTCCCGATTATCAGGTTGCTGCCTGGCTCATGGCTATTTTTTTGCAGGGTATGAATACAAGGGAGACGCTGGCAATAACCAATACGATGCTTCATTCAGGTGAGTCAGCCGATTTAACTCAGGTGCCGGGTATCAAGGTTGACAAGCACAGCACCGGTGGAGTGGGTGATAAGGTATCAATCATTCTGGCTCCCATTGTGGCGGCGGCAGGTGTGCCGGTACCGATGATATCGGGACGAGGACTTGGTCACACAGGGGGCACGTTGGATAAACTCCAAAGCATCCCGGGTTTCCGTGTGGATTATTCCATTGATGAATATCGTGAAAAGATTAAAAAAACAGGCGTATGTCTGATCGGTCAGACGGCATCTCTTGCCCCCGCGGATAAAAAGATTTATGCATTACGCGATGTGACGGCGACCATTCAGTCCATTCCGCTGATTTCGGCAAGCATTATGAGTAAAAAACTGGCCGAAGGGATTGACGCGCTGGTGCTGGATGTGAAAACGGGAAACGGCGCTTTTATGCAGTCATATGAAAAATCGGTTGAACTGGCGAAAAGCCTGATTGCCATTGGGGAAAGAGCGGGGAAACCGACGGTTGCCTATATCACCAACATGAACGAACCATTGGGCAATACGGTTGGGAACTGGCTGGAGATGGTGGAGTGCTTTGAATGTATGCAAGGCGAGGGTCCTGATGATTTGATGGAAGTGACACACTACCTTAGCGGAACAATGATATATCTCGGTAAAAAAGCCGAGTCTATTGAAGAAGGTATGAAAATATCACGGGAAATGATCAAATCCGGAAAAGCGTGGGAAAAGTTTCTGGAAATTGTGGCGGAACAGAACGGTGATGTATCGTATGTGAAAAAACCGGAGATGTATCCGAAAGCAAAATTTCAATCCGATGTTCTGGCCGGCAATACAGGATTTATTTCGGGGATCAACGCGTTGGAAGTTGGGCTGACTGCAATCACCCTGGGCGCCGGAAGAGAAAAATCAGAAGATATTATCGATCCCAAAGCCGGGATTATATTGAATAGAAAAACGGGCGATAAAGTCATAAAGGGTGATAAGCTGATGACGGTTTACACCGATAAAGAACATGTGGTTCAATCGGCTGTTGAGCGGCTTTCCGCGGCGGTATCTTGTTCGGATACACCGGTATCACGGGAAAAGATGATACTTGATTATCTTGATAAAAAAAACTTATAATAGAGCGTATGAAAAACATTACAAAACGTCAACAAAAGAAAATCCAGTATTTTTTAAGGGAGAAACAGGACCGCAAAGAGAAAAAAGAGATTATCCACGGAAAAGACCTGCCAAAATATCTTGAAAAAAGAATACCCTATATTCGGCATCTGGCGCCAAATCTGGATCGCATTCTGATCGTTTCATCCTTTGTATCTCCTCCTTTTAAGTCCGGCCTGATAGACCGGTTTCTCGTGCTTGCCGAGTTGGAAGAGGTAGAACCGATTATTTGTCTGAATAAAACTGATTTACTTGAAGACCGAACGGAAATTGATTCTTTTGTCAGTTTGTACACAGATATAGGTTATTCGACGATTGCCACATCGGCTGTGACCGGTGAGGGAATTGAAGAACTTCACAGTCTGATGAAAGGACACCGTTCAGCGTTTGCCGGGCATTCCGGTGTGGGAAAAAGCAGTTTGCTAAACAGGATTTCACCGGATCTTGAGATTGAGACCGGTGAAGTGAGCGATCTTACCAACAAGGGGCGTCATACAACCACCAGCCTTAAAATTTATAAACTTGACAAAGATACAGAGGTGTTAGATCTTCCGGGAATTAAGTTGATCGATTTTATTGATATTCACCGGGATGAGGCCCGGTTTTATTTTCGTGAGTTCCGCGAATTTGATCAATTTTGTAAATTCCGGGATTGTCTGCATCTGACAGAGCTTAAATGCGCTGTCAAACAAGCTGTGAACGATGGTGAAATTTCCGAAATCAGATACGATTCCTATGTGAAATTTCTCGATTCCTTATAAGATTTTCCACTTAGTATTTGCGGAGACAGATTTATTACGATTCCAAATAACACGGGAATTATGAATGGCGTACAAATATATCCTGTTCGACTTAGACGGTACTTTGTTTGACTATGACAAAGCGGAAACGAAAGCCCTGAAAGCTGCATTTGTAAAGTTTGGATTCGCGTATGAAACGTCATATTTGCAGTTATACAGAAACCTGAACTCCGCTCTTTGGCGTCAGTATGAGACCGGTAATGTCACACAGGTTGATCTTAAGGTGAAACGATTTGAACAATTGGGTACGGAAACAGGCATACCGATTGATCCGGTCAGTTTTAGCAGGGTTTATCTGAACTATCTCGCTCAGGGGACGGATTTGATTGACGGCTCTGAAAATGTATTAAAATATCTTTCCGCCAAATATCAGCTTTTTTTAATCACAAACGGTTTGAAGAATGTTCAGCGGCCGAGAATATCAAATTCCACGATTGGTCATTATTTTAATGATGTGATTATTTCCGAAGAAGTTGGTTTCGCTAAACCCGATAAACGTATTTTCGATATAGTCTTTAAAATTCTGAATCATCCGGACCGGAAAGATGTTCTACTGGTGGGTGACAGCCTGACATCTGACATGGCCGGTGGCTCAAATTATGGCATCGATACCTGCTGGTTCAATCCCTCCGGTATCGAAAATAATTCGGGAAATTCAATTAATTTTGAAATCAGGAATCTGGATGAACTGATTTCATTACTCTAAGCTGATAGTTGAAATAAATATAAGTTTAAAATAAAAAACGGCAATCTGAAAGGATTGCCGTTTGAAGTTTATATCAGGTCTCTTATTACTTTATCAGCATCATTTTTCTAATCGAACTTTCGCGGTTATCAACGGAAAGTCTATAAAAATAGAGTCCGCTTGAGAGATTTGAACCGTCAAATTTTACCTGGTAGCTTCCGGTGGCCTGATTTCTGTCGACCAGGCGCGCCACAGTTTGACCAAGGATGTTATAAACAATTACATTAACATGGCCCGGTCGGGAGATAGAGTATTTAATGGTCGTTTCCGGATTAAACGGGTTCGGATAATTTTGATTTAATTTAAAATCGGCTATCATAAAGCCGTCATCTTGAATCGCGGTAGGAATTCCGAATTCGCTGGCGCCGATGTCAATCCGGTTACCGTAAACTCTGTCAACACCGTTTATCGCTAATGGATACAAATTTAATCCGGTTGTATCCGGCGTTCCGGCATCGATACACCCGGAACCTTCCGAAAGGTTGTAGAGCAGTGAATCCGCGAATTCCGGGTTGACGTCCAGGCAATTGGAATAAATCCCGCTATATTCAGTTCCGGCTCCGTCACCGCTGAAACCTGAAGAATCATCTTCAATGTCGCAGTAGTAAAAATCAGGATCACAGGTGGTTTCTAATTGAACCTGTGTGCCTGCATTTCCATAAATAATGTTATTGTACAAATCGTTTACCGAATTCGCCCGGAAATTAATTCCTCCGTTTTGATTTCCCACTATTGTATTGTTAATAAAACGTGAATTGGATTGATAGCTGTATATCCCATAACCGGAATTATTGAATATTAGATTATTGACAAAATCCGCCTGATTGGAGTATCCGGTATAAACGCCGGCTGATGAATTGTTAAATATTTTATTGTTGAAAATTTTCGGTTGGGAATCGCTTCCACCAATCAACATACCATAGCTAAAATTATCATGAATGCCGCAGTTTTCGATAACGGGGGAGCTATTATCCATATAGACGGCTGTATTGACGCCATGATTATAACGAATATCGGAATGCCGAATACTGAGTTTTGAAAATCCTGTAATGTAAAACGCCCCTCCATCCTTATTGCTATTGTCAAGATTTCTCCAAGGATTTCCGTATTCCACAATACAGTAGGAAAAAACCGATGTGTCATTGTTCGCGGGAGTATTAATAAAAACAATCCGGCTCCAGCCTTCCTGCTGATTGGCCGCGGTGAATTTAATTGAATCACTCTCCGTCCCTTCCGCGATAAGAGTTCCCTGCACATCGATCTGGAAAAATCCCTGGAATATTATCTCGACGCCGGGTTCGATGGTCAGTGTGCTACCGTCTTCAATAAAGAGATTTCCGTCTATCAGATATGGTGAATTTTCTTTTGACCATACTCCTGAAACGATATCTGTTTTGATATAATATTCATACGCGCCGATATCGATCAATCTGTTGCTTAGCCGTTGTTTGCCGGATAGATCAAGCGCCGGCAGGGAAGCATCATAAATACCGTTATATCCCCTATCCCGGCAGGGAGAGAGCTCCTGGAGGGCATAAGGATCATCTTCACTATTCATAAAGAGTGGATCATTATCAAGACAATTGCTGTAAGCGCCCGTATATTCGACTCCGGCGCCGTCACCGTTAAAATTTTCTGTACCGCCCTGTATATTGCAATTGTAAAAATTAGGATCACAGGTAGTTTCTAATTGAACCTGTGTGCCCACATTGCCATAAATAATGTTATTGTACAGGTCATTTACCGAATTCATCCGGAAATTAATTCCTCCGTCTTGATTTTCCACTATAGTATTGTTAATAAAACGTGAATTTGACTGATAGCTGTATATCCCATAACCGGAATTGTTGAATATCAGGTTGTTTACAAAATCCGCCTGATTTGAGTATCCGGTATAAACGCCTGATCCTGAATTGTCAAATATTTTATTATTGTAAATCCCGGGTAGGGAACCACTGCCACCGATCAGCATACCGTAATTGTTATTATCATGAATGCTGCAGTTCTCAATGAGAACGGAACTATTATCAATAATAATTGCGGCATTACTTCCGTGATTAAGACGAATATCGGAATGACGAATACTCAGTTTTGAAAAGCCAGTGATGTAAAAAGCGCCACCGTCCGGATTATTTGAATTAGTAAATGGTTTGCCGTATTCAATAATGCAGTAATCAAACAAGGAACTGTCATTTGAAACAGGCGTTCCGGAGAACAGAATTCTGTTCCACCCTTCGGTTGTGTTGGATGCTGTAAATTTAATCGAGTCGACGGAGGTGCCGACCGCTTGAACTGAACCCTGGACGTCAATCTTGTAGAATCCTTCCGCAATAATAGTCGTACCGGGATTGATGCTCAGATGAACACCGTTTTCGATTAAAATATCACCTTTGACAAAAACTGTGTCAGCCTCCCACACTGAATCGGTTGCAATCGTTCCGGAAACATCGATAGATGATGCGAGCGCAAAAGAAGTCAGAAATAATACCAGTAAAAATTTGTACATACACTTCTCCTTAAGATTAAATAATTCTGCCGTATTTATTTGTATGGAAATTTATAAAAGGAAAAAATTATTTTACCTTGTAGTGAGATTGTACTTATATCTATTCGATTAGCATTTTTATTAAATCAAGTTAACGGTGTTAACTTATTCTTAATCTCGACTTTTGTTAAATGATCTTTACAAGAAAATTCAAATAAGTGAAAAAATGATCAATATGGACCGGGTGAGAACATTCCTGGTTACCAGTAGATACAGTGAAGGCGCATCGGTTGGGGAATTATGATTTATCTGAAAAGTTTTGTTTTTTTTCTGTTTTGCATTTAAGATGAGCAATAGTATATTATTTGTTAGCTGCCATATTTTCAGTATGCTTTATTTAAAAAATTGAAACTGATGACCATCCTTTTTCAGTGAGATTAAAAAAATGAAATGTTATTATCATGAGTTGCTTTCCTGGAAGGCTTTGTTGATTTGTTTGACAATTTATATTTTAATAATCTCCTGTGACAATGACTCTGCGGGCCCGTGTGTGCATATATATGAAGAACCGATCCTTAGTGTGATTGCTGTGAAAGATGCCGCGACCCTGCAGGGAATTGACAGCATAGAGCTTTACTCTATAAGAATTGACGGGATTGAGGCTGATCTTAATATTCTAATGGATCAGTCATCAAATGTTATTCTGCGGGACAGCACGCTGATTTGCGAAGTTCCCTGTTCTTTTGGCACTCAACCGGGTAAATACAGTTTTGTAGCGTCCGCGGAAGGCTTCAGGGATTCGCTCTATACACTGGATGTGAATTACAAGTATTCTGAGGGAGGCTGTCCATCGAGGTCCTGGGGAAGTCTGGAGATGGAAATAGAGTTAGCGGGTCAATAAAATGATCATTTAGACAAATGAGATAAATTTTAGCGAAGACATGATTAAGGAAAAAAAACATGTTCCCCCAAATTAATATGTATTTCTACCTACTATTTTCATGCTTCCTGTTTTGGGCTTTAATATTAGGCTGTACATATACCCACCATATTAATTTTAACGATGTTTCATCCCAAAAAGCAGAGATTCATTCACTTAATAACCGGGGTAGTGATGGCCGGATTAAAATTTTTTTAAAGAATGGTAATATTTATGTTGGAAATAAATTAAAAATTCTTAAGGATTCTACTTCCATTAATCTGATCGGTCATGAATCAGATAAAGCAACAATTGAGCACAATTCTAATATATCAATATTGGCAGAAAATAGGATGATCGCCAATAACGATATAGAGAAAGTGGAGTTTAAAAGCCGGTTTAGGGGAGGTAAGGATGGCTTGTTTGCAGGGGCGGCACTTGGTATGGGGATTGGTGGATTTATAGGCTACAATGCTAATTTAGATGGAGAAGATCCGGCTCCCAGAACAGAGGTTGCCGTTTATTATTCGTTTGCAGGAGGTTTTTTAGGAGCAATAATTGGTATACCGCTTGGTATAATCATAGGTAAACGAGACATCTATTTTTTCCAATTGTAAAATGAGCGAAAACAGGATAGAACGCGAAGCGAGAATGAATCTCTTTGCGCGAAATTGGCGAATAAGCAAAAGTGTCAAGCCAGCGGCTCCGAGTGTAATTTTATGTATTTTTCAGAAACAGACGCGGTCTGGAAGTAGGCTATCCCACATATCTATTTTTCGTCTGAATCCAGTGTGATCTTTCTATTCCGGATCATTGTAAAATAGAAAATATATGCAGAGAAATTCAATCATTTAATCAGATCATGACTATTATTTTACTAAAAACATTGTGATCTAATTCCGGAAATAAAAATGTCAGACAAGATAAAAGGGGAATTTCACTGGTACATACAAAAAATATTTCGTGCTAAATCTTCCATTCCGTATGTTATTCCCGCGGTTCCTTTGTCCTGGATTCTGCTAGTCAGGTATATATATTCCCCTGACTATATCTCCGGTCCGAATGATCCGGTCTGGATTTTATACTTTTTCTCGATGTTTTTATGATGGTTGATCTCTTCTTCAGCCAGATTTTTAAGCAAAGTAATCAGTTCTGTATCCCTTGCTGTCTTGGATGCGGCAACAAATATCTGATTCGCCCGGTATTCACGTTTTAGGGCAAGATTCAGTATTTCTTCCATCGTCCAGTCTTCCTTAAAAGCCTCGTCCTGAACATCATGAGAAGATTCTCCGCTCTTAAAAATGGAATCATCTTTAACGACCACATCCAGATCATATAGACCGGTTTCCTTGATATTGTAAAGCATTTTTTCGTGCTCTTCCTCTTCTTTAACAAGTTCTTTCAGAAATTTTTGGCTCTCAGGATCTTTAATAACTTTTAACCCTTTTCTGTAAAGATCCTGTGAATTGATCTCCTGCTGGATGGCCACATCGAGTAAATCTCTTAATGTCTTCATTACTTTTCCCTCATATTTTGTTTATTTTATATTTTCCAGTGATTGAAATATACGCTCATGGATCGATTCCACGAGGGGGGAGGATTCAAGGGCGACTTGTCGAATCTCCAGATATTGAGTTAACGGTATAAGAAGTTGAAAAATTTCCGGCTTGAGAGAGTGAATCTCTTCAGGAATCCGTGTTCTTTTTTCAATCAGTTCAAGTATTTGTTTTGGTAAAATAGAAATGTATTCGTCATCTTTAAAGGTGAATGAATCAATAAGCATCGAATAATGAGCGTTTGCAAGGATGAAGATCTTTGTAAAGTAAGGCCGCTCATTGTCATCTTT
>JBFXGD010000086.1:0-14048 GCA_050178385.1 Calditrichaceae bacterium | reverse complement strand
ACTAAATTTTTAATGAGGAAAATTAAGGATTAAATCGCCATTTAGCAATTGTGGGAGGAAGTACGAAGGAAAAGATAAAAGATAAAAGAAAAAAGAGTTAAGAGTTTCAGATTCAACTATTGCGTTTCGAAATTCTTCGGGGCGAATTTTCTGTTTTGCAAGAGACTGACCCTCCCCTCTATCCCCTCCCTTATGCATAAGGGAGGGGAAGGGCATGATTTATCAGGCCCGGGGTGGGTTAGAAGAAGGAGGAAATGGGAAGTGAGAATTAAAGAGCGTTAAGAGAAAAGAGTTAAGAGTTAAGAGTAGGGGCGTCCCAATTTGTGCGCGTGATGTCATAGTCAACCGCGGTGAACCCGGTTAATCTACCCGTATGTCATGCCGCAGGCATCTTTGGCTACCTTGGAAGGATTTAGAAAATAGGATTCTTCGGGGCGAATTTTCTGTTTTGCAAGAGACTGCCCCTCCCCTCTATCCCCTCCCTTATGCATAAGGGAGGGGAAGGGCATGATTTATCAGGCCCGGGGTGGGTTAGAAGAAAGATGAATTGAAAGAAAAAAGATAAAAGAAAAAAGAGTAAAAACGGTCTGAACTCAGATTAAAATGATTAAATGATGACCATGATTAAAAAGTTGGAAATCAGAGTATTCATGTAATCAGGCGAATCATAGTTCAGACAAAGAAGGGAATAAGTAAGAAGTTTAAGAAATAAGAAAAAAATGAAGAAACCCTGTGTCTGAAGCAGGAAATGGGAATTAAAAGCGTTAAGAGTTAAGCGTTATGAGTTAAGAGTTAAGAGTTATGAGTTATGAGTTATGAGTAAGATATTGTGCTGAAGACGCGGGATTCTTAAGTAATATTTTTATTATTTAATAGCCGGAACTGGCGGTTATTTCCGTAAAATTTATCTGTTTGAGAAGTTCAATTTTATTGTGTAAATCACCATTCGACTTGATGACGCCTCTTATGGAGTCAGGAATAAAAAGATATTTCGCATCCTTTTTAAATTCGTTTTCCATAGGATAAAATATTTCTTTCTGCTCGCTTAATTTCTTATCAATGTAATTTTCAAAGAGTTAAAAAGCGGTGAGAAATTAAACTACCCGCATCTAATCCGTCCGGAAATTTCCCTGCTTATCCGTGCTTCAGACAGCCGATTAGTTTTGTATAAATTTTTGACTTTCTATTCATAAAGCTGAAACGTGTTGATATCTAAATCAACGATCTCCAGATCCAGCCATGTGAAATCGCCTTCGTTTAATTTCCAGATGACTTTACATTTATTAGGGATGCGATATCCATCGAATTCTTTATACTCCACCATTTCTACAAGCCACTTTTCTAATTTTGCATCCGCCCCACCACCAAAATAACGGTCAGCCTGAAATGAAACCATTTCTCCGTTATCCTTAAAAGTGAAAACTCCGGAAACACTCCTGTTTTTATAGGTCATGATGGCTTTTGCCGATAAAGAGTCAATTTCTTCCCAGTTCATATAATCGTTAATGGCGGCCGAGGGGAACCAGCAGACTTCCCCCAAATATCTTAACATGGCTCCCGTATTCATTTTTTCATTATGTCCTTCGTTTACAACATTTACCAGAGAGAGCAACCTGATGAGCATTTCGCCTTCGCCTTCTTTGAACTTATCACGGCCGTTCAGATAAATAAGCGGCATCATCCAAACACGGGTTACCCATATGAATGAAGGTTTTCTTGCGTCAAAATACTCATCCGCCTTGAAACTCATCCATTTACCATCCGGTTTTGTCTTCATCTCCCCTTGTTGTTTTAATCTGACAAAAACCGCCTTTGGTTTGTTGATCACTCCTGAAAACTTAAACCATTTCTGAATAATGACGGGTAGGTGATTTATCCCCGTACTATCAACAATGGTACCGGCATCCATGGCAACGCTCCCAAGCAGCTCTTTTTGTTCTTTCTCAATCATGTTATTAAACTGGATATTACCCAAGGCGGGCAACGCAGCCGCAAGCACAATAATATTAGCAACTGTTCCGAATTTTGCATCGCTCCACACCGTCAGAATTAGTATCTGAGAAAAAATAACAGAAATTATTGCCAGGGCAGGCCACATATTCTTGTTCATCCAAAAAAGCAGTACGGTTATCACAAATAACAGAAAGGTAAATAACCAAATCATACCCATCGGTTTTGAGATAACTTTTGTTAATTGTTGAATGCTGCCAAAGTTATAGGCTTTTGCGAATCCTAAAAGATGAATTAAAGCATGAACTATGACAATAAATGAGAAAATAAAATTTGACATCCTCATCCCTCACTGATGTAAACAATGTATTGCACATTTCATGGAAATAAATTATGTATTTTTCAGATTTTCTGAAACGAATAAAAAAAATAAATAGGAATGATGAGTAATTATTCGATATCAACTTTTAATTCAAAACGTAACTAATGTTTGTTATCAGTCCGGCTTATAATACTTTTTCTGAGCCATAAAATCTGCTGCGGACTGATGTTGCCTACGATCAGACCGATCACTACAAAAGTCGTTCCGGATATCATCGCAAAAGACATATGAGCATCAAAAAACAAGTAATCAAGATTCGCGGTTATTGAAGGTACCAGGTAAATAAATGTTGCGGCCCAGGCCGGTCCTTTTTTCTGAACGCCCACATAGAACAATGTATAACCGATAATTGTGGGAAAAACAGCCATGTACCATAAACCTGCCCAGGCTTCACCTGACACCGAAATAAGAAATGAAGGCTGAATAACAGCTCCCACAAACGGCATAAGCAAAATTGCCGTAAACAAATAATTGTAGGCGTTGATCCAAAGAGAATCCCATTCTTCATGTTTGGTTTTTTTAGCGAGAATGGTATATACCGACCAGATGAGTGACGCGCCGAGCGCCAGAATTTCACCCGCTCCAAGGGTCGAAAAATCGATATGTCCGCCGCGGGAAATGTTGACCCAGACCGCGCCTGAAAACGCTAACAGAAATCCTAAATAAAAACGGCCGGGTCGGGTTCTTTTAAAGATAATAATTTCAGCAAATGCCGTAAAAAACGGATTTAGCGCGATGATCAGTGCCGTATTGGTGGGGGATGTATATTTTAGCGCCCAGAAGAATAAAATATGGTAACCAATTCCCGCTGTAAAAACAACGATCAGCAGGTGTTTGATCCACGCGCCGCTGATCTTTTCCGGATGAGCTTTACGGTGAAAAAGCATCAATACAGGTATCATCAGCAATCCTGAGAGCAGAAATCTCCAGAAGACACTGCCGATAGGATCAATATCATGTATCACATATTTCCCGGCGATAAAGGAACCGGCCCATGTCACAGGGATCACCAGAAAAATGAGAGTAAAATAACGATTAACAAAATTCATAGTTTAAATATTCATCACAAAACAGAGAAAATTATCAAAAAAAAGCCCGCCACTTATTGGCGGGCTGTTATAACAGCTATTCTATATCTCACAAAGCTCAATCAGTATTCCGTTTGTGCTTTTTGGGTGAATAAAAGCGATTTTTTTACCCTCCGCTCCCAGTCTTGGCGATTCATCAATCAGCCTGAATCCCTTTGCTTTAAGCTCTGAAAGTTTTTCAGCAAGATTTTCCACACGAAAAGCCAGATGATGTATCCCTGTGCCACGTTTTTCCAAAAAACTGGCAATCGGAGAATCCGGGGCGGATGGCTCAAGATATTCGATGGTTGATTCGCCAACGTGGAAACCCGCAACGTTTACTTTTTGGTCAGGGACTGTTTCTGTAAATTCGGGATCCATTTCAAAAGCAGTTTTATATGTTTCTATTATGTCGGTTAGATCAGGCACCGCTATTCCGATATGATCAATTTTTTTTAACATGATTAAATCCTTACTCCTATTCCCCAGGCTGCCGTACATGGAATTAATACCCAGACCGGCTATCACGGGGCACTATTTATCTGGTGCTGTAATTTGGCGACTCTTTTGTGATTATGACATCATGCGGGTGGCTTTCCTGCAGACCGGCAGAACTCATTTTTACAAACTGAGCCCGGTCTTTCATCTCTTCAATAGACTGACACCCGGTATATCCCATTGCCGACCGTAATCCGCCAACCATCTGAAAAACCGTGTTTCTCAATGGTCCGCGATAAGGTACCCTTCCTTCAATGCCTTCCGGGACCAGTTTGTCCACAGAAAGGCCATCCTGGAAATAACGGTCTTTACTGCCCTCCGCCATAGCTCCGAGAGAACCCATTCCCCGTACCGCTTTAAAACTCCGGCCGTCAAGCAGTATCGTCTCACCCGGGCTTTCATCCGTTCCCGCGAACAGACTGCCAATCATGATACTGTCAGCCCCTGCGGCAACGGCTTTGGCGATATCACCGGAGTATTTTATTCCGCCATCCGCAATGACGGGTATTCCATATTTTTTTGCCACACCGGCAACTTCCATTACCGCGTAAATTTGAGGAACTCCGATGCCGGTTACCACACGTGTTGTGCAGATTGACCCAGGTCCGATTCCGACTTTCAGACCGTCAACACCGGCATCAATAAGATCTTTAGCCGCGGTTGCGGTTGCGATATTACCGGCTATCAGCTGCATTTTAGGAAACCGCTTTTTAAAATTTCTGACCGATTCGATGACACCCTCAGAATGGCCATGAGCGGTATCAATCACGATCACATCAACCCTGGCTTTTATTAAAGCTTCGGCGCGTTCCAATCCGCTTTCCCCAACACCGATGGCGGCGCCGACTCTCAACCGTCCCTCTTCATCCTTGCAGGCATCCGGGAACATCTTCTTTTTCTGAATATCCTTAACGGTGATCAGTCCTTTGAGTTCATTCTTATTATCAACGATCAATAATTTTTCGATTCTGTGTTTTTGCAGGATAATTTCGGCTTCTTCAAGAGATGTGCCTATGGGAGCAGTAATGAGATTGTTCTTTGTCATTATCTTATCAATGGTGCGGTCAAGATCTGTTTCGAATCTCAGATCGCGGTTTGTCAGAATACCGACTAATTTTTGATTATCTACGATTGGAATACCGGAAATATGATATTTGCGCATCATTTCAAGCGCTTCACTAAGCTTGCGTTGAGGTCCCAGCGTCACCGGATGACTGATCATACCGCTTTCCGACCGTTTTACACGATCCACCTGCTGAGCCTGTTGATCGATGGTCATATTCTTGTGAATTATACCGATGCCCCCTTCGCGGGCAAGAGCAATCGCCAATTCATACTCGGTTACGGTATCCATGGCTGCGGATAATATGGGAATATTTAAGGTAATATTTTGTGTGAGTTTTGTTGAAACCAAAACATCGCGCGGCAGAACACTTGATCTCGCCGGCACCAGCAATACATCATCAAAGGTTAAGGCTTCACCCAGAATTTTATCTTTCACAGAATCTCCTCTGCGTTTATTTATTAAATACAAAGCAGGATAAATTTTGATGAACACGTCTTGTTTTTAGGGAACTATCTTATCCCGATTCCCCATTCCACTTCTTACTTCTTTGTCTGAACTATGATTCGCCTGATTACATGATGACTCTGATTTCCAATTTCTTAATCATGCACATCATTTAATCATTTTAATCCGGGTTCAGACCGTTCTTCATCTTTTTTCTTTTTTCTTTTATCTTTTTTCTTAAACTTCCTACTTCTTACTTCTCACTTCCTACTTCGTCCACAGAAACAGCCCGCTCTGACTCTTTTTTCTTTTTTCTTTTATCTTTTTTCTTAAACTTCCCACTTCCTACTTCTTACTTCCTACTTCTTACTTCGTCCACAGAAACAGCCCGTTCTGACTCTTTTTTCTTTTTTCTTTTATCTTTTTTCTTAAACTTCCCACTTCTTACTTCTTACTTCCCACTTCCTACTTCGTCCACAGAAACAGCCCGTTCTGACTCTTTTTTCTTTTTTCTTTTATCTTTTTTCTTAAACTTCCTACTTCCTACTTCTTACTTCCTACTTCCCATTGTCCATCGCCAAAATTTTATCAATCCTGCGTTTGTGTCTTTCAGCTCCACCCGGAGTCTCAAGGAATACTTTTACAATTTCTTTGGCGACTTCACTTCCGATTACTTTGCTTCCCATCGTCAACACATTGGCAAAGTTATGTTCCCGGCAGCTTCTCGCTTCGAAAGCATTGTTGCATTTCGCCGCGAGTACCCCGCGCACGCGGTTTGCCGCCATGGATGACCCGATTCCCACACTATCAATCATGATTCCCCGTTCAGCCTCACCGGTTGAGACCATTCTTGCCACCTGCACGGCATAATCAGGATAATCACACGGGTCGGCGTTCATGGGACCTAAATCTGAAACGGCGTAATCCATTTTACGTAAAAATTCTTTTATCTCTTCTTTCAGATAGTATCCCCCATGATCTGCCGCAATCGCAATTTTTTTAACCGGCCAGGATTCCGTGACTTTTTCTGAACGATTTAGCGCAGTAACATCCGCTTCCCTGTATTCTTTAAATTCCACACCAAGTTCACGCGCGGTATCCTTCGCGAGTGGTGTGATAATCGTATTTTTATCGATAAAAACGACTTTGTTTAGCTTCGCCGCGGTTACAATTTCGAATTCCCGTATTAATTTTTTCAAAACATTCCCCGTACTATCAATTTTTTTCAAATCTATGAAAATAAAAACAACCGTTCAAGTGAAAGCGCTATGTCACGACCACATGCTGATCTATTCTAATTCACCCGTGACTTTCTCCATATAACTGACGACATCGCCAGATTGTATAAACTCTCTGGCGGCATCGATATCTTTATGAATCAGGCGGTCTTCCTTCCAGTGCGCGATTTTTGACCGGACCAGATCCAGTATTTCCAGCGTGCCCGCGGATGGCTGAAACGGAGCCCTCAGATCAAGCGCCTGACAACCGCAGATCAATTCAATAGCTAAAACATTTTCAACATTTCCCACTATTTCCAGAGCCTTGCGCGCCGCGTAGGTCCCCATACTCACATGATCTTCCTTGTTGGCGGAGGTCGGAATGGAATCCACACTCGCCGGATGCGCAAGCACCTTATTTTCTGAGACAAGCGCCGCCGCTGTCACCTGAGCAATCATGAAACCGGAATTTAATCCGCCATCTTCCGTTAGAAATCCCGCCATTTCGCTCACGGACGGGTCCAGCATATGCTCGATTCTCCTTTCGGATATATTCGCAATCTCCGCCATGATAATTCCGAGATAATCTGAGGCGAGCGCCACAGGCTCACCATGAAAATTTCCGCCGGACAGAACATCGCCGTTATCGGGAAACACAAGCGGATTATCCGTCACACCGTTCATTTCTCTTACAAAAACAGATTCAACATACTCAAGACCATCTCTCACCGCGCCGTGTACCTGCGGCATGCAGCGGAGGCTATAGGCATCCTGAACGCGATGATCGGAAAACCGGTGAGATTCCACAATTTGACTGTGCTGTAAAATTTTAAGAAAATTGGCCGCGACTTTCTGCTGCCCCGGATGTCTGCGTATTTCATGTATCCTCGGATCGAAAGCGGATAATGTTCCAAGCAGTCCTTCCAGGCTGACCGCGCCGATAATATCAGCTGATTTTACAAGATTTTTCGCCTGAATCAACGCCCGAATCCCCTGCGCCTGTATGGCCTGAGTACCATTCAGGATTGCCAGGCCTTCCTTTGCTTCCAGAACAAGAGATTTTAAACCGGCCCGCCGCAACGCTTCTTTGCTCTCTATTCGCTTCCCTTCGTAAAATGCTTCTCCCTCACCGATTAAAACAAGCGCCATATGCGCAAGGGGCGCGAGATCACCGCTGGCGCCCACGGATCCCTTTTCAGGAACGACCGGTGTGATCCCCTTATTCAACAAATCCGCCAACATTTGAACGACTTCGATCCTAACCCCACTATAACCCTGGGATAAATTTTTTATTTTAAGAATCATCATTAACCGGACAGTTTCCACCGGCATGGGATTACCTACACCCGCGGCATGACTAAGTACAAGACGGCGCTGCAGCTCTGCCGTCTCCTCTTTTTTTATTTTTACATCAGCGAATTTTCCAAAACCGGTATTCACGCCGTAAACTACTTTGCCAGATCCCACAATATCTTTTATTATCTGACGACTCTCATTGATCTTTTTCCTGACCGATTCTTCAAACGCAATCAATGGATTTGATTTAAGAAAAAATTTGATGTCATCCAAGGTCAGATCTTGTTCACCGATTAACAATTTTCTATCAGTCATCAATCATCTCCCGCAATTGAAAAGTGTATTCTCAAATACAATTGATATCAAACATTTACACAATTTATTGATTCTCTTGAAAATCCGGTTATTTATGGGTTAATCAAACATCATTTTTTCTATATAAATGTCACTTTTTTCCCAAAAACCATTCATCCATGCTATCAAGCAGCGTCTTCTTATCAAAGTAGATATCTCCTTTTACTGGAAGACTGCTCAAAAATTGTTTTCCGTACTGCATTTTACTCAATCGGTTATCGGCAATGATGACAGCGCCGAAATCGGTTTTTGTTCTGATCAGCCGGCCGAATCCCTGTCTGAATTTGATAATCGCTTCCGGAACAGAGTAGTCAAAAAACGCGTTGCCTCCCTGTTTTTTGATCTCATCCATCCTGGCGGCAATCAATGGTTCGGTCGGAACGTCAAACGGCAATTTTGGAATAAAAAGAATCTCGAGCGCGTCACCCGGAACATCCACACCTTCCCAGAAACTGTCTGTTCCGAACAATATTGAATCGCGGTATTCCTTAAACTGATTTAAAATATTGGTGCGGCTTCCGCTTTTCCCCTGGGCAAGGAGCAGTATCCGTTCCGCTTCAAAATGCGGTTTCATCGACTCATATGCCAAATTCAGAAGGCTGTAACTTGTGAATAAAACCAGCATCCCCGTTTGATGATGTTTATGAATATCCTTGATCAGTTCAAATAAAGCCGCCGAATAGTCCGCGCTTCTGGGATCAGGGATAAAATCGGTCACGGCCAGCATTAACTGCGTTTTATAGTTAAAAGGTGATCCCAAAATGGCGGTTTCAACTTTCTTATCATCAAACTGGGTTAATCCCGTTCGCTTTACGAAATAATCAAACCGTTGTTCGACAGCCAGAGTAGCTGAAGTAAATACAGCCGTGCCGAGAGTTTCGTACAAATTTTGCCGGAGCAGATCCGCGATATTCAAAGGAACGGCATGCATGGTAACATCATTTATCCGCTCATTGCGCGGTAAATCAAGCCAGTAAACGTATTTATCCGATTCCGCCTTCAGACAGAAATCGAACGCTTCCGAAAGCGCGTTTATATCTGTCTCAACCGCGACCAGTTCGCGACGCAGCTGATCCTGAAATTCAAACCGATCCGGAGCGAGATTATCAAATTCATTAATGATTTCACTCAGATTTCTGCTTAAACCGGACATACTCTGTTTTATCTCATCAATCTGTTCCGTGAGATCCCTGAAATAGCGAAAATTCTGATAATACCTGATCCGATTGTCATCCTGACCACCGGACTGATATTTTGCGCGGATGGCATGAGCAAACTCATTATAAAACTGAAGGACGCTCTGCTTTAAGCGCGTACTGCTGCGTTTCAGTTTCCCGGTATGCCGGTGTAATTGATTCTGAACATCCTGATCCACATTCCCGCGGCTCAGCCGGTATTCAAGTTGTAGAATCGTGCCGGTCTTCTTTGGTTCTTCTTCATATAACTTATGATACAGATTTCTGAACGACCAGTAACTTACACGGGTCCCAAGATGCTCCGCGGCGGTCTTCTCAATATTATGCGCCTCATCCACGATAAGGTTTCTGTACTCGCCCAGAATGCTGTGGTCAGCCGCGAGATCCGAAAACAACAAGGCGTGATTAACGATTACCAGATCAGCCTGTCTGGCATTCTCGCGTGCTTTCATGAGGAAGCAGTCTTTATAAAATTTGCAGGCCCGTCCCGGACAATAGGAGGGCTCGGCAATTAACTTTTGCCAAAGTCCCAGATTGTTGTCCAGCTGAAAACCCATATTTTCCGCGATATCACCTGTTCGTGTCTGTTCGGCCCACAGTACAAGCGGGAGAATACGCGAGCGTTCATCCTGTGACAGACGTTGATTCATATCTGTCATCACCGTATTCCATTTCTCAATACAGAGATAATTCGACCGGCCTTTCAAAAGAACCGCTTTGAACTTACCCTTTCTGGCACTGTAAAGCGTTGGAATATCTTTAAAAAATAATTGTTCCTGCAGGTTTTTTGTATTTGTCGAGATAATCACACGCTGGCCGGTTTCACGGTTTTTTGTCGCCCATTCCACCGAGGGAACAAGGTACGCCATTGATTTACCTGTGCCTGTTCCGGCTTCCGCGATCAGAAATTCTGATTGATTAAACGCGTTGTTTATCAATCCCGCCATCTCATGCTGCTGTTCACGCAGTTCATATTTCGGGATGATATCCGCAAGTTTCCCACCATCCTGAAAGTATCCGTCAACTATCTGCTCATCGACCGCCAAAACGTCTTCATCTCCGGCATTATCATCAAACCCGAATTCCCCTTGTCCAATGATATTGTAATATTGCTGAGCATGTTTGACATCTTCGACGAGCGCCGAAGAAGTAACGGTGATGTTATTTTCCTTTTTGAACTTGAGAACGGGAACAAAGAAACTTTTTGCGCGCACTGAATTGGCATAAAGCAGATTTATGATATTGCTCAGAATATTATTATCCACCGCAAGCGCGCGGTCAACCAGTTCAAGAAATATATGTCCCGTTGCCCTGGCGTCTTCTATGGCGCGGTGAGCGTTTTCAATATCATAACCGAAATATTTGGCGACGACGCCTAATTTTAACTTTGGTAGAAACGGCAGCAGAATTCTGGATAAAAACAGCGTGTCCATCCTGACATTATCAACATATTTAAACCGCTGGACCGGGTTCTGCCAGTTCTCGAAATCATTATGTCTGACACGGTACTGATATTCAATAAACGACGCGTCAAAATTTACCTGATGACCTACAAACGGAGCGCCGCCCAAAAAACGGTCAAGCTCAGGAAAAATTTTTTCGATCCGCGGCGCATCCGCCACATCCTTATCCGATATCCCGGTCAGCCTGGTGATAAACTCGGGAATATCACATTCCGGGTTCACAAGATACTCAAAAGTCTCGGTCTCTTCTCCATCAACAAATTTTATGGCTCCGACTTCAATAATTTTATTATTTTCCGGCTCGAGTCCGGTTGTCTCCAGATCGACAACGACAAATGTGGATAAACCAAGATAATTGAGCAGTTCTTTTCTTAATTCCATTTTTTTTCCGGTATTGAATGAGAGGTTTTTATAAAAGCTTTATTTTACAAAATACTTGCATGACAGGCAAAGAAAATTTGGTCTATTAACAGGCAAAAACCATGGATGGTATAAATATTCAGCAATTTTTTAAAATCAAATAAAATGACATCGCGATAAGCTAAGAATAAGAAGCGAAAATCCGGAAAACTTAAATCAGATATCACTATTTGTTTTAAATTATTAAAATTTTTGAATATCTCTTAATCTTCCGGTCTTGAAAATATCCTTAAGAGAAATGCAAGAGCCCCGAAGAAGCCCAGAATGTATAAAAATCCGCCAAACCCCATAATTCCGAATACATTCCATGGAACACCGATATGAATTTTCGATTTTTCCGGATATCCCGGATCAACATGAACCGGAATCGCGCTTCCAACGATATATTCCTTTAGAATATTTGCCGCTGTTTGACGCCGGTTGTTTCGTCCGCCAAATCCGGGTGTTTCAAGATTTGTGCTGTCCACATAGACTTTCCCGTCGAAAATATAGGAGTATGTCACTTGCGGTCGGATCGCTCTTTCACCGGTTATTTTTGTCTCCAGGATTTCACCGCTGACATTTTCCCAGAATTTATATTGCTGAAATTTTGTGAATTGCCGGTCTTCAATATATACCAGTATGACACCGCAAATGACAAATAATAAAGCGATTCCAAAAAAGTAATTATTTATGTAAGGTACTTTTTTGCGAATCGTCAATACGAGTATTACAAAGACGCTCACAAGGCTTAATGATCCGATCACTTCAATCCACAACACGTTCTGAATCTCCCGGTTTTCGTTGGCGTAAATGAAGACAAGAACTCAAACAATGACTGAATTATTCTGACCTTAGATTTTATTTTATACTTTTTTATCTGTAAATCTGATTAATTTCAGGCTGTTGAAAATCACAATCAGACTCGCCCCCATATCGGCGAATACCGCCATCCATAAAGTTGCGAATCCCGGAATAGCCAAAATCAGAAATACCAGTTTTAGCCCAAGAGCTATGGTAATATTTTCCCTGATTGTAGCCACCGTTGCCCTGCTTAAACTTTTTAAATGCGGAATCATTGCAAGGTCATCATGCATAAGAACAATATCCGCCGTCTCAAGCGTCACATCGCTTCCGATTTGTCCCATCCCGATTCCCACAGTGGCTTTCGCAAGGGCGGGGGCGTCATTTACACCATCTCCCACCATGCAGACCTGTCCGTATTTTTTGGTTAATGTTTCCATTAACCGCACTTTGTCCTCCGGCATAAGCTCAGCATGGAAGATATCAATCCCCACATGACGGGCCATATTTTTCGCGACATCCTGATGGTCACCACTCATCATAATAATTTTATCTACTCCGGTACTTTTCAGTTGTTTTACGGTGTCATACGCGTTTTCCCTCATTTGGTCCGATATATCAAAATACCCGAATAGCTGTTCTCCGTTCCCGATATAGACCCTCGTTTTTTCACCATCCGGATCCGGGATAATTTGTTTTTGTTTTGGAAGTAATTCATTAAAATACCGGGCGTTTCCTATACTGATTGTCTGCCCTTCAACCATTCCCGACACCCCCAATCCGGGGACAATCTTAAATGAATCCACCCGCTGAGATTCAATTCCCTTCTGCCGCGCATAGTCACAAATGGATTCAGCAATCGGATGTTCCGCTCTTGATTCCAGAGACAATGCGAAAGATAATAGCTGATTTTCCGTATATCCGTTTAGACAAACAACTTTTTCCACCGCCGGTAATCCATAGGTAAGTGTCCCTGTTTTATCAAATACCATCGCTTTGATCCGGCTAAAAACTTCAAGATAATTGCCACCTTTGATCAGAATTCCCTTTCGGGCAGCATGACTCAATGCCGTTACAATTGCAACCGGTGTCGAAATGACAAGAGCGCAGGGACAGGAGATTACCAGCAGCACCAATGAACGGTAAAACCATTCAGAAAACGACTGATTCCATAGCAGCGGTGGAATAACGGCCACAAGGAAAGCCATGGCGACAACAGCAGGTGTATAATATCCGGAGAACTTCTCGACAAAGCTTTGAATCGGCGCTTTTTCGGACTGCGCTTTTTCTACCAGTCTTATAATTCCCGCTAAAACCGTATCATCACTATCAGCGGTTACTTCAATTTCAAGCGCGCCATATTGATTTAAAGTACCCGCGAATACTTTATCGCCTTTCTGTTTGAACACAGGTTGACTTTCTCCCGTGACCGGACTCTGATCAATGTATGAATCTCCGTGTATGACAAATCCGTCCAGTGGCAGACGCATGCCGGGCTTAATAAGAATGATTTGGCCTGATTTTACGTCTTCAACCGGTATGGATAATTCCCGGTCGTCCTGAAGCACAATGGCCATTTCCGGAACTAATCTCAGAAGCGATTCAATTGATTTTCTTGCCTTGTCAAGCGAAAACGACTCCAACCATTCGGCAAGAGCAAATAAAAAGACGACCGCGGCAGCTTCGGTCCATTCACCAATGATTACGGCTCCGATGACTGCGATGGTCATTAAAAAATTTATTCCCGGCCGGAGAGATTTTAACTCGGTATAAGCCTTAATCGCAATTTTATACCCGCCCAAAATGATCGCGATAGTGAGAAGTATAACCGTAAGTTCACCAGGAAAATGATTATACCTTAATACACCGCCTGTCAGAAGAAAAAATCCGGATATCAGAATGGGAATCAGTT
>JBFXGD010000085.1:0-14305 GCA_050178385.1 Calditrichaceae bacterium | reverse complement strand
ATTCCGATTACCGGCAAAATGATATTTTTACAGACATTTTTCAAAATCAATACGGAGGTTTTTGATGAAGAAGATAATTACGTTCACCTTTTTGTTGTTTATGATGATATCCACTTCATACGCGCAACACCCGTTTACTGAGTTTAAAGTAGGTTTTCTCGACCCATCCGGAGCCAGCACCGGTTTTTACGGCGGCGTCAATTTTGGCCGGGCCGTGGATGAAAATGTCGGTGTGAGTCTGGGACTCGATGTTTACCGGCGCAGTTATACAGAAGAAACTGTGATCAAAAATGTCGAAGTTGGCGAAGGCGTAAGACAGGACATCGCTAAATCAATCGATCAAAGTATCACCATGATCCCGATCTTTTTGCAATTTCATTATACAGGCAACCTGTCACCCGTTTTTAATCTCCGTGTAACCGGCGGCTTTGGTTATGAGCTTTTATGGAACGGAGTCACTAACTATGAAACCAAGGAAGATGACACAGAATTTTATGGCGGTTGGGGATGGCATCTGGACGCGGGCGTCAGTTATCCTCTCAGCCGTGCATCTGATCTGTACGGAGAAGTGACCTACACAGGCGGAAGCCCTTCCAGGGATGCCGGTGAAACAGCCGATGGACTCCCTGTAAGATCTGAAATTGATATGAGCGGTTTCGGAGCGCGAATTGGCATCCGGTTGTATGGACTCGGTTTTTAACGATAACAGAAATCATTTTATCGCGGTTATTTTTTATGAACAAATGATTCAAACGGAATCATTTTAACAAGAGGAATTTGTTTTGCTTAATTTAAGACGATTCATTCTACTGCTGCTTCTGCCCGTCATTGGCTGTATGCATGCTCCGAGACATGAGGCTGAGCCTGAAGTGCCAAGAATAAGGGCTTTGCTGAAGGAAGTTTCCGGTTTGGATTCTGTTGTTTTTAATGGATCATATTATCTCAATTCCGAAGAAGCCAGTTATGAATTCGGTTCAAAAAATAACCGCGTATATTTAAAACCGCTTGATGACGGATTCAAAATATTTAATGAAAACAGGGTTTTTCTGTTCAGGGAAAAGGATCTTGTTTCATTTGTATCAGAAGGCGCTGACGCGACTTTTAAGTTGGGAGACCGATCCTATTCCGGAAATTTGATCATGGTCCTCACCCCGGAGAAGAAGATAATGATCATTAATCGCGTCGATCTTGAAACGTATCTCACGGGAGTCGTTCCTTTTGAAATCGCCACCCACAAGGATGCGTTGCTCGATGCGGTCAAAGCCCAGTCTATTTGTGCCAGAACATATGCCATCACAAAAATGAATGAACGCAAGGACATCCAATTTGATGTTTATGCCGACACACGCGACCAGGTTTATGGTGGACTCGGCAAACAATCCGAATTATCCAACCGGGGGATAAATCAAACAAAGGGTGTCGTTTTAATGTCCGGAGAGAACCTGGCCACTGTTTACTACCACTCCACATGCGGGGGATTGACGGAATCCGCGGGTGAGGTTTGGCCGGGCGTGAATAAAGATTATCTGGCCAACAGGCAGGATGCTCTCGGGGATCATTTTGCATGTGAAACTTCGCCATTATTTAGGTGGACAGAAACTAGAACACTTGATCAGATTGATACGCTTTTTGCCCGTTATTATAACAAACCGCTTCTCAATCCGGTTGTCAGTGATACCACTGATATCTCCTTTAAGGCGGTTGTTTCCAAACGAACTCCCGGCTCCAGAGCGTCAGAAATGCAAATCAGTTACGGCGATACAACTTTTACGCTTAAAGGATATGAAATAAGACGATTCTTTGCCTGGCCTCCGGGAGGATATCTGCAAAGTAATTTATTCCGGCTGGCCGCGGCGAACGATTCTACACTTTTGCTTGAAGGCGGAGGCAGCGGACACGGTGTCGGCATGTGTCAATGGGGAGCCATGAACATGTCAGAAAATGGGTTCAAATATTATCAAATTTTGAGTAAATATTTTCCCGGGACCATACTTAAAAAGGTTTATTAATGAATCTGAGAATTTTTCTTTTTGTATTTACATTCATGATATTAATTTTTTCCTGTCAGCCAAATGGTCTTGTAAGAAAAGATCGTCCGGCTGCCGGCGCGGATAGTGTGCTTTACTATGAACAGACACCTGTCTCCGATCCGTTTTTACTTTCATTAAACCAAATAAATGACAACGAAGTTATTCTCACAAAACGTCTTGTTCCCCCCCCGCCCGAAATTCCAAAATTTAAACAAATTGATGGTTATCGGGTGCAGGTCTTTGCCGGGTCAGATTCACTCAGCGCCTCCTCAATAAAATTTACCGTCAGCGCGTTATGCCCGGATTCTGTCTATTTAATACAGGATGTGGGATTATTTAAAGTCCAGGCCGGTGATTTTCTCTATTATCCGGAGGCCGATAAACTCAATCAGCTGCTTAGAAAAAACGGATTCGGAAGCGCGTGGATTACTCAGACATTAATAAATATCCCCGCCACGCCTGACAGCCAGGCGGTAGCACCGGAAAAACCAAATAAGCCTGCAAACGTGTTAAACCGGAAGTTCAAAATTCAGGTATTAGCCACATCAGATGAATTTAAAGCCCGAACAATATCATCTGATCTTTCCATAAAATTCAACAATGAATCGTTTTACGAAAAAGCAGGGACTCTGTTCAAAGTTTTCGTCGGCGGATTTTCAACCCGCGCCGATGCCGAAACCATTCTTGCCAAAATTCGCAAAAACGGTTATCCGGATGCCTGGATAGTACAGTAATTACCAGGATATTTATTTTGACACCTTCGCGGCTACATCTTTTGATTGCACTAAATCTCTTCTATAAAGACCCAGGCTTAATACAGCGGCCATCAATATTAAAATTCCGGATGTGATAAAGGGAAAGGCCGGGCCGTAAGCGTCAAAGAAAAATCCCGCCCAAAGTGGACCGAGCACGCGTCCCAATGATGAAAAGGATTGATTTAATCCCAATATGCCTCCCTGCTCATTTTGATCCGCGTTTTTGGATATCAAAGCGATTACCGAAGGATTATGAAGACCGATACCAAGCGCGATCATTCCAACAACCAGGAGAAATCCTGGAAGCTGAGCAGGAATAGGTAACAGAATAAATGCGGTTCCGAGAATCAGCGTGGCGGCGGTTATCAGTTTTTTTTCACCAAATCTCTTTGCCAGCGGTCCAATAAATATTCCTTGCACCATCGCGCTGATGACGCCGATAAACGCGAATATATATCCATTCTCAACGGCATCATATTGGAACAAACGCTCCGTGTAAAGCGCGAAAATTGTTTCAAGATTGGCAAAGGACATGGTCACTGTGAAAAAGATTATAAAGAGCAGGCCTATATTGGGATGCTTTACCGCCTTGACCAAATTAACCAGGTTAAATCTGCGATAGTCTCCTTCGATCGGTTTTTGCTTATCAACTGTTTCAGGAAGTTTAAAATAAGCGAAGATCAGGGCAAAGAAAGATAAGGCGCCCGCGGCAAAAAGCGGAACCTGGTACCCTCCAAACTGACTCAGCAGCCCACCCATCGCCGGACCGATGATGAATCCGAGACCAAAAGCGGCGCCCACCAGTCCCATACCTTTTGCCCGGTTTTCGGTCGAAGTGATGTCAGATATATATGCCATAGCCGTCGGTACCGTAGCCGCGAAAATACCGGTAAGTATCCTGGCCGCGAACAACAGCCATAAAGAATTTGCGGTTGCGAAAATGATATGTGTTATTCCTGTGCCCGCAAGACTGAGGAGAAGAACAGGCCGTCTGCCTATCCTGTCGGAAAGCCGCCCCCAAATCGGCGCGAAAATAAACTGCATCAATGAGTAAACAGTGATCATCGTGGCGATAGCCTTACCGATCATCAAGGGATTTGACACAAAATCTTCCAGATAGAAGGGAACAATTGGAATTATCAGTCCAAATCCCAGTAAATCTATGAAAATTGTCAGAAATATTATTAGCAATTGATGTTTATTGTTTTTCAATTCTCTAACTCCTTTTTACCGTAAATTACGAATGAGACGGTATAATTCATATTTCCTGTTTTAAAATAAAATCAAGATTTTTTAAGAAACTGTTTGATACATATTTTTAATATCCTTATTATTCATCAAGGGTCATCAATTTCTTATTTCTTAGAATAAATTTATTATGAGCTTAAATATCGAGATCAAAGCCCGGTTTAACGATCCAGAATTATTTAAAACTAAAATCGCCGAATTACAGACAACGTATGCCGGCCGGGATCATCAGACAGATACATTTTTTCATGTTCCAAAAGGCCGTCTCAAACTGCGGGAATCATCCCTCTACGGAAACATTCTTATCCCCTATATACGAAATGATCAGGCAGGACCTAAAAAATCAGATTACACACTTATAAAAATAGATGATTCGCAAAAAACAAAAGATCTTTTAACTCATATCCTCGGGATTCGCGTCGTTGTCGAAAAAGAACGCGAAATTTTTCTTTTTGAGAATGTACGGATCCATCTTGATCATGTAAAATTTCTGGGAACATTTATTGAATTTGAAGCCGTTGTTGAAGACGACTCTGAAATTGATAAAAACCATCAGAAAATTCAGGATCTGTTGAGCCATTTCAACATTCAAAAAGATGATTTAATTCCCAAGGCGTATGCCGATTTATTACATACAAAATGAATTGAAACGAAACCAAATCTTCAGCTCGAAAGTATCAAACTTGTATTGTAAAACAAGTTATTAATTTTATGGAATAATAACATGCTTTCTAAATTTGAATCATTCATACGCGACAACCTTCTTACAGACAAAAATGCCACATCCGCTTCATTAGAGAAAAAACAGATGGTTGCCACGGCCGTTCTTTTTCTTGAAATGGCTTTTGCCGATTTTAAAATCATCCCCAAAGAGGAAGAGCAAATTGAGAATACTCTCATGAAGTTTTTTAATTTAGATCAGGGGGAAGTTTCAGAACTTATCGAATTGGCCAAAGAAAAACGCAGCAACCGAAATGATATCTGGTTGTTTACAAATACGATCAAAAGTGAATTTACCCGTCAGCAAAAATTATGGATCATTGAAAAATTATGGCAGCTGATCTTTGCGGATGGGAAGGTGGACAAATACGAGGAAACGCTGATCCGAAAAATCACCACATTGCTCGGGCTTGAGCATGGTGATATGATACAGGCAAAACTGGCGGTAAAAAATAAATCAGCATAAATTTTCGGAGGCGTAAATATGAGCCGTTCATATTCTGAAATAGTGATTGAGGGACCTTTCATACTTCTAAAAGGTTTCCTTCTCGGCTTTTTGTCCGTGCATAAGCCGGACGGAAAGTACTTTTTCCATCGCAAGGCGGGTATCAGAAGGGAAACATTCAAAGATTATTTGAAAGAGCTGTTTGAGCTCGATAATTATGTTCACTTGTGCCTCGAAACAGACCTGATACAGCCGTTTATTGACGCGACACAGCTCTATACTCAGATCACGGATATGAAAGTTCACTCCATAAAACCAATCAACAGCGCCAGCTTTTCATTTGCCTATGAATTTTATAATGAAGATTTAGCAAAAAGCGCAAAATTACTGCTTGAGAAGCCGCCGGAAGGCGTAAATCTGCTGGATTATTATCCCGTTGAATTGAAAGAAAACGAATCCGGTGGTGTTGAGGCATACGCGCCGCTGCATGACTATACTGCCCGGGCGAAAGGCACTTTAATGGGTGACTTTGAAGGTGTTATTGATTTGTTTATTTCCGTAAAAAGAAGCGATGTTTCGGAATCCATCATCTGCAGTGATGTCCGTCTTGCCCTTGATTAAATGTTTTTAAATAAAAAACCGCAAAGCCGGCAAATCATCGATTTCCTGGCGCTTTGCGGTGATAGATAAAACTCTTCGAACCTATCCTGTGTTTTGGAGAAGTCGTTATTTTGTATTTTTTAGCTCTTCAATCATTCTTGGAACCACATCAAAAAGATCCGCGACGATTCCATAATCAGCGAGTTTAAAGATCGGCGCGTCCGGATCCTTGTTTATGGCGACGATATATTTAGAAGATGACATTCCGGCAAGATGCTGAATCGCCCCGGAAATACCCACCGCGAAATAAAGACTCGGGGACACTGTTTTTCCTGTTTGTCCTACCTGTTCGTCATGAGGACGCCAGCCCGCGTCAACCGCCGCGCGTGATGCGCCGTTTGCGGCTCCAAGCAAGGATGCCAGTTCTTCGATCAGATGCCAGTTCTCCGGGCCTTTCATTCCACGCCCGCCGGATACAATGATATCCGCCTCGGTCACATCGAGCTTACCCTTTGCGCCGGAAATCATTTCTTTTACGACGGTTTTAAAATCCGTTGTCGCGGCTTCTTTGGTTTCCACCTGCGCGGTTGCCGGATTTTCTGTGGCGGAATACACATTCGGGCGAACAGTAACTACTTTATATTTTGACGTCAGTTTTATGGTCGCGCGTACTTTTCCGGCATACATCGGACGGATAATCTTTAGATTGTCTCCATCCACTTCAACCTGCGTGCTGTCAGTTGCCATAGCCGCATTAAGTCTCGCGGCGACTCTCGGCGCCAGATCTTTACCAGTAGCTGTCGCGCCCATCAGCAAAACATCCGCGCCCTGATTCTCAACCGCTTCAGCAAGAATTTTAGCATATCCGTCAGCACTATAGCTCGCCAGATTGTCACTTTTATAAAACACAACTTTTTCCGCGCCGTATTTTCCAAGCTGTTCTTCAAGCCCCTTAACATCGGAGCCAATTACTGCCACTTCGAAAGGCTGGCCCAGCTTTTTTGCCAGTGTGACATTTTCAAAAGCTATTTTTCTCAGCTCATTATCTCTATGTTCAGCGAACACCAAAATTTTCATTGTAAATTTCCTTTCTCGATCAGATTAATCATTTTTCGGTTTTACTTACAATTACAACCGGTTGAATTAGATTACTTTTGCTTCTTCATGAAGAAGTCTCAGCAATTCAGGAACTGCATCCGCGTCTTTTCCCACAATTTTTCCGGGATTTTTTGCCGGCGGATAATTAAATTCAACTATTTGTAATTGGTCCTCCGAAACCTGTGCGTCAATCTGTTCAATCTGGATTTTTTTGGCGGACATAATGCCTTTTAGTGAAGCATAGCGTGGTTCATTCAATCCGCGCTGCGCGGATATTATTGCGGGCAGCTTGGTTTCGATAACTTCATGGGCGCCGTCAATTTCCCGTTCGGCAACCACCGTATCACCATTTATATCCAGTTTAACTACAACGCTTACTGCCGGCAGATCAAGCTTTTCCGCCAACAATGAAGCCATTTGAGTATGATCATCATCAATCGCCTGTTTTCCGAGCATGATTAGATCATAATTACCTTGCTTAAGCACCCCGGCCAAGGCTTCCGCCACAACAGCCGGATCATTGGGATTTACATCTGCCTTAATATGAATCGCTTTATTTGCTCCCATGGCAAGAGCGCTCCTGATGGCCTGGGTTATCCGGTCCGGACCCATAGAAATCACCGTAACATCTCCGCCGTTTTTTTCTTTCAACTTCAGAGCTTCCTCAACTGCGAATTCATCATAAGGGTTGAGAATAAACTGAATATCATCCTCGATTACCTTTTTCTTGTTTTCACTTAACTTGATGCGGGTTTCCGTATCAGGTACTTGTTTTACACATACAGCTATATTCACATCTGCCTCCCTTTTATACGGTTATATAATTTATTATTTAACATTGTTATACTCTAATGTGTCGCGAATGGATACTGTTTTTCTTCAATAATGAAATCCGATATCTGTTTTAAATCATGATCATCGTTTTTATCGATCATTAAGAGATTCCTGCGGACTCTGCGCCATGCCTGTTCACAAAACGCGTTGCATAACTGGATCTCTTTTTGACACTTTTCGGCCCCTTTTTCATTGATAAGTGTATCCACTCTCGATATCGTTGCAATCATTCCGTACAAATCAATTATCGCGTCAGCAAGCCGGTGCTGAATCATTTCTCTGTAAATAATTTCTTTGCCATGCTGCATCAGAACCCGTTCAGTTGTGATGTACAGATTTTTGGCCCAGTTTTCAAACTGATTTTTGGAATGGCTGATAGATGAATGAACCTCATGGATCCGTTCTTTTGATATACGTCCTTTTACCCAATGGGTCGCGTAATCAGTCAATAAACCAAATCCCTTGATCGGCCCCCGAAGCGCTTTCCCGATTTTTTTGAGATATTCACCTCGTTCCTGTAAGCCCGCCAAAGCTGTAAACATTCTTAATATTTCATTGGTTCCTTCAAAAATCATGTTAATACGCATGTCTCTCAGATATTGCTGGTATGGGTATTCTTTCATATACCCCAGACCTCCGGCCATCTGCAGACATTCATTGACCCCTTCCCAGGCAATTTCGGTTGCTTTTACTTTGCACATGGCCGACTCAAGTGAATAATCAACATCTCCTCTGTCGATCATGGCGGTTGTCAGGTAAACCATGCTCTCGGAGGCAAAAATATCGATGGCGATCTGAGATATTTTTTCCTGAATCATTTCAAACTCAGCAAGTGTTTTTCCAAACTGTTTGCGTTGTGATATATGATCGATCACAATTTTTAAGAGGGATTTCAATCCGCCGATTGATCCGCCCGCCAAACCTAAACGGCCTGAATTTAAGACCTCCATCGCCACCTTAAATCCTTTTCCGGGCTCTCCCAATAAATTTTCAAACGGCACTTTTACATCTTCAAAATACACTTCTGCCGTTGATGATCCTTTTATACCCAGTTTTGCTTCTTCTTTTCCCGATGACACTCCGGCCATATCACGGGTCACGATAAACGCGCTGATCTTGTCCTTTATTTTCCCGTCTTTTCCCTCTACCGGTTCTTTTGCGAACACGGTGAAAAAATCCGCGATTCCGCCATTGGTTATCCACAACTTACTGCCGTTCATGACATAATACCCGTTTTTCTCATCCCGGACAACGCGGGTCTTAATACCCGCGGCATCTGATCCGGCGCCGGGTTCGGTGAGACAATACGCCGCGATCATTTCACCTGTGGCGAGTTTTGGCAGATATTTTTTCTTCTGTTCATCATTTCCAAATAATAACAACGCCTTCAGGCCAATCGATTGATGCGCGCCCAGCGTCAGAGCCGTGCCACCTTCAATGCCGCCGATAGTATCGAGCATTTTCACATAACCGGTGGTTGACAGCCCAAAGCCGTCGAATTCTTCCGGAATAATCATTCCAAAAAATCCCAATTCCTTCAAACCCTTTATCACTTCATCGGGGATTTTTGCATCTTCATCAATTTTGGCGGCGTCAATATTATCTTCTGCAAATTTTTTGAATGTGTCAATCATCATGCTCACATTCTCAGCTTCCTCCTTATCCATTTTTGGATATGGGAAAACTAAATCTTCCAGGATTACTCCACTGAACAATCCTTTCGAAAAACTAGGCAAGGCTGAATCTGCCATCAAATTCTCCTTTACAAATCAGATTTGTTTTTTAAAGTATCACTCTTTATTTATAAAATTTGCTTTCTGAATTTTTCAACCCGACAATATAGTCGGATGGCTTGAATCTGCCGCCGAATTGTTTCTCAAAATCTTCCAGACTTTTTACAACATTATCAAGACCTTCACTATCGGCATATTTTAATAAACCGCCTCTGAACGGGGCAAATCCGGTACCAAAAATCATACCCATATCAACGTCCTTCGGCCGCGATGCAATGCCTTCCTGCAGACACCGAGCCGCTTCATTAATCATCGGATACACCATCCTCCTGACGATCAGATCATCCGAGAGACTGGTCTTATTTTTCACCGTGATAAAATCCTGAATTGACGGATCGAATTCTTTGGCTTTTCCTTTATAGCGATAAAAACCGACACCATTTTTCTTCCCAAGTCGTTTGGCTCCAAGCATTTTTTCGAGAAGATCTGATTCCGCCATACGATCACCCATAGTTTTTTGCAGGATTTTCGCTACTTTAAACGATACATCAATACCAACTTCATCAAATAGTTCAATCGGGCCCATCGGCATTCCGAATTTTTTCATCACCCGATCAATATGTTCTATTCCGTATCCTTCTTCGAGAAGTGAAACCGCCTCCACCATGTACGGTACCAATAACCGGTTCACAAGAAAGCCGGGGCCGTCATTCACTACAATCGGTGTTTTACCTGCTTTTTTTGTCAGTTCGAATATTGCCGCGACCGCCTCATCCGAAGTATGCTTGCCCCGTACAATCTCCACGAGCGGCATGCGATGCACCGGATTAAAGAAGTGCATACCGACAAAGCGCTCCTTGTGTTTTAGAGCATCGGCCATGTCGTCTATTCTTAATGAAGATGTATTGCTCGCGATAATTGCATGTTCACTTACATGATTTTCCAGATCGGCAAGGACTTTTTTCTTGACCCCTAAGTCTTCCACAATGGCCTCGACCACCAGATCGGCATTCTTGAAACCGCTATAATCGGTCGTGCCTGAAATCCTTAGCATAATCTCACGATATTTTTCTTTGGTAAGCCTTCTTCTTTTCAGCTTGCTCTTCAGAACATCCGCCGCCTGACTATAAGCTTTCGCCACCGCTTCATAATTGATATCCTTAACCCGCACATCCATGTCTTTACCGGCGAATAGCTGCGCGATTCCACCGCCCATGACTCCGGCTCCAAGGACACAGACTTTTTTCATTGATTTCGAAGCAATTTCCTTGTTATCGACGCCGTTTTCCTTTTTTATTTCTTCCATCCAGAAGAATAGCTGGACAAGATTTTTTGAAACAGGCGTGATAAGCAGATCTCCCAATGCCTTGGCCTCTATTTCAAGCGCCTCTTCCAAGGGCATTGACCTTGTCTTTTTTAATGTATCCAATGCCCGCAACGGGGCTGGATAATGTCCGCCAGACTTTTTCATAATCATCTTTTTAGCCTGCGAAAACATAATATTCCGGCCAACGGATGTTTTTTCCAGAAAAGCGTTCATCATACCCTTAGGCTTTCTGCGGCCTGTATATTTGTGCCCATTCCCCGCGATGATTTCTTTCGCGAATTCGATCGCTTTTTCTTTGACCCACTCGGCAGCTATAATCCGATCAACTAATCCGGTTTTCCATGCCCGTTTTGCATCGAGATTTTTCCCTGTCAGAATAATATCAAATGACCTCTGCAAACCGATCAGCGCCGGGAGCCTTTGTGTTCCTCCCCAACCGGGCAGAATACCCAGATTCACTTCGGGGAGCGCTATTTTTGTCTTTGGGCTGTCTGACGCAATACGGTAAGTACAGGCCAGGCTCAATTCTGTCCCGCCTCCCATGCACGCCCCGTGAATAACTGAAACAGTCGGAAAGGGAAGCGCCGCGAACTGGTTATATATTTGCTGCCCCCTGCGTCCGGCTTCATAACCGTCTTTTGCATCGGTAACATCTTTTATCTCATTAATATCCGCGCCGGCAATGAAGATTCCTTCTTTTTTACTCATTAACAGGAGACATTTCAGGTCTTTCTGATTTTTCAGCTGATTAATTTGCTCCTGCAGCTCCATCATTACCTCAGCGGAGAATTTATTGACCTTTTCTCCTTCAAGATCAAAATTCAGGATGCCTATGGCTTCATCTGTTTTTTCAAAGGTGAATGCTTTTCCCATTTTTTATTCCATTTTTAATTTTCGATAAAAGTCATCATTAATTACTGCGGCTTATCTCTGCTTCTTTATACACGTTCAACCACAAAAGCCGCTCCCTGGCCGCCGCCGACGCATAATGTGGCCAACCCAAGCTCCAGGTCACTCCGGTGCAGTTCCTTTAACAGAGTAAGCAGCAGTCTGCTCGCCGATGATCCTACCGGATGCCCCAGGGCAATGGCGCCGCCATTGACATTCATTATATTTTCATCAATCGCGCCCATGGCTTTATCGAGTCCAAGATATTTTTTGCTCAACGCGTCCGATTCAAAAATCCGCATGTTGGCGATCACCTGAGCGGCAAACGCTTCGTTCATTTCAATCCGCTGTATATCTTTCATCGTAACACCGGTTTTTTCCAAAGCAAGTTTTGTACTGTAAGCCGGGCCAAGCCCCATTCTTGCCGGATCCAATCCTGCAAATGCGAATCCTTTAATCCTTCCGAGCGGTTTATAGCCAAGCTCTATCGCGCGGTCTTCGGACATGATCATGAGCATGGCCGCTCCATCAGTTATCTGGCTGGCGTTTCCGGCAGTTACCGTACCATTGTGTCTGTCAAAAACCGGCTTGAGTTTGGCCAGCGCTTCCATGGATTGCCCGTTACGGATACCATTGTCTTTATCAGCTACCTTATCGTATTTTGGAGGAATGGCGACCGGCATAATTTCCTGCTGCAAAATACCATCTGCCGTGGCCTTCTCCGCTTTATTATGGCTTTTCATGGAAAACAAATCTTGTTCTTCCCGTGTAATTTTAAATTCACGTGAAAGAATCTCCGCCGTTTCTCCCATATTCAATCCGCAAAAACCATCCGTAAGACCTAATTGCAGGCCGATGATCGGTGTAAGAAATTTAAATTTGAATTGAAACATGGTTGATAGTTTCTGTCCGCCGCTTCTGGCTTTGAAAAGATTGGTCATCCATTTCGTAGCCGCCTCGTTCCAGAGAAGTGGAATGTTTGACATGCTTTCAACGCCACCGGTGAGATAAACATCACCGTCGCCCATCTGGATTCGGTACCAGGCATCGGCGACAGCCTGCATTCCGCTTGAACAATTTCTCTGAACTGAAAACGCGGGAATACTCTGAGGGAGTCCCGCAAGCAGAGCAATGTTACGTGCTATGTTTGTTGCCTCCGGAGGCTGCGCGACGTTTCCGACGATCACTTCATTGATTAACCCCGGTTCCAAATCCATTTTTTCAACCAATTCTTTCATTACAATCGCGCCGAGTTCGTGTGCAGGTAAACTCTTGAATTCGGTCCCCATCTTCAAATAGGGGGTCCGAAGGCCGTCTACGATAACCACGTTTTTCATATGCTCTCCTGATTTATTATTACTAAACGGCAAAACCGTTTAAATTTTATTTCTTTAATAAACCATCTATGATGATTGCGGTGACGTGTTGACACGCCTGCTTCAGTGTATATTTAGTGTCCGCGCCAAGTATCCACTGTCTGGCAACTTCATCTATCGCGCCAAAAATCATAATTTTGACAATATCAGTATTAATATCATCCCGGAAAAAATCCTGATTTTTACCTTCATCGATAATTCCGGCAATAATATTCAGATAATCCAAAAATTTCTGATTGCGATAGTCTTTTAAAAATTTACTGGATTGCCGAAGTTCAACTTGTATGACTTCTGATAAATTTTCGTCCGCGACGATTAATTCAAAATATAATTCAAAGAAATATGATAGTTTCTCGATTGGATCTTTTTTGACCTGAAGATGAGTGTTGAAGTGTTTTAATATCTGCTCCATTTTACTTTCAAAGAGCGATATGAGAAGATCATCTTTATTTTTGAAGTAGAGATAGATGGTTCCGTCGGCAATTCCTGCCGCCTTGGCGACATCAGTGACTTTAGAATTGTAAAATCCTTTTTCCGCGAAAACCTTGACCGCGGCTTCAATTATCGCCTCCTTCTTCTGCCGGCGATGATTCAGACGCAAACTTTCCATTGTTCCTTTTCCAAAATATGAATGAATGTTCATTCAATATAATGAATTAATTTCGAAAATCAAACAGAAAGTAATGGCTAGAACGGACAGGTAATTTCACATACCCTCATCCAAACTCAATTTATTTATTGTTGACTCTATTAAACAAATGCTATCTTAACAAATCTTCAAGTGCAACAGATTTTGATGTTTTTTCATCTCTGTATTTGACAATGACCGGCGTGTAGAGAGACAATCCCTGCTCTTTCCCCCAACCCTTATTGATCGGTCTGCTTCCGGGAACCACAACCGCGTTTTCCGGAATTTCAAGCGGATTGTCTCCTTCCTTACGGTATACCATTTCATGAACAAGATCATACACCGGCGTACCGCCTGTAATAATAACTCCCGCGGCAATCACAGCTCCTCTACGGACCACGGCGCCCTCATAGATTCCACAGTTGCCTCCCACCAGTACATCGTCTTCAATGATGACGGGGAGAGCGCCGATTGGTTCCAGAACACCGCCAATTTGGGTACCCGCGCTCAAATGAACCCGTTCGCCGATCTGGGCGCATGTTCCCACCAGCGCGTGTGAATCGTTCATGGTCTCCGATCCTACATATGCGCCCACATTAACATACATTGGAGGCATACATACA
>JBFXGD010000084.1:0-14343 GCA_050178385.1 Calditrichaceae bacterium | reverse complement strand
CTCCCCCAACAATGTGTTTGCCGGTGGATTTCAAAGTTCATTTTATCACTTTAATGGTGATAATTGGAAAGAATTGGATTTTGGAGACGACTTAAATGATACAATTAATGGTATCTGGTGTAAAGAAGATTATGTTTTTATAATCCAGCATGCCGGAAATTATACACGCATTTTACATGGTAATCAGATAAATGAATAGTTAGGATAGGTGATGCCTATGAATGTAAAAAATAAACCCGGGTTATGTTGGTGCATAGCCCGGGTCGGTATTAAACTTATAACACTCTTTCAAGCGCTTTGGCAAAAAACTCGTTCTCATCATCAAGACCGGTGGTGACCCGGATGCAATTTGGTAATCCAAATGCTTTAAGCGGTCTGACAATCACTCCCTGATGAAGCAGTTTTTCATTTAACTTGTTGACCTGTTCTTCAGAATCCAAGATAATCGTTACAAAATTGGCGTGTGATTTTATATAGCGAAGGCCAAGCCGGTCAAACAAATGATAAAAATATTGTAATCCGCGATAATTTAATTTGAGATACTTCTCAAGAAATTCTTCATCTTCCATAGCGGCTAATCCCGCCGCCTGAGCGGGTACGCTGGGTTCGAAAGGCAGCTTGACCTTCATCAGGTTGCTGATAAGATGGTCGTGAGCAAATCCGTAACCGATTCGAATCCCCGCGAGACCGAATGCTTTGGAAAACGTTCGTAATGTGATCACGTTATCGAGACGATATTTCATAGAATCGGGATATACCGGATCGTGCTGAGCGAACTCAAAATAGGCTTCATCAAGTATGATTAAAACATGATCGGGTACTTTTTTTATAAATTCCAGAAATTCACGGACGGTGAAAATCGTACCGGTGGGGTTGTTGGGATTCGCGAGATAAATGATCTTCGTTTTTTCTGTAATCTGCTCCGCGATCGCGTTTAAATCGAACTTGTAATCCTTGAGCGGCACCGTCCTGAGCTTGATTCCACGTGAATGGGCGAGCACCCGGAAACCGATAAATGTTCCTTCGGAACTGATCGCTTCTTCATCGTCAAGAAAAAATGTTCGCATAATCACCGACATGATTCCTTCCGAACCATGACCGGTAATAACGTTGTCAACTTTCACATCGAAACGGTCCGCCAGCGCCTTACGTAATTCAAAACTGGCCGGATTGGGGTAACGGTGAATGTTTTTGAGTGAATCGATCATCGATTGAATCGCTCTTTGGGAAGATCCAAGTGGATTTTCATTCGATGCCAGTTTTACGATGCGTTTTAGCTTTAATTCACTTTTCAGCTCATCAATTGATTTTCCCGCTTTATACGGTTCCAGGGTTTTAATGTGTTCAGGTACAAGTGGCATTTTTTTTATCCTGAAAATTAGTACATCATTTAAAATATTTATTTTTTATTCAAATTTATGATCATCAAAAACAAATTCCGGTCATAATTCCTGATATGGTCAAACTTAACAAATTTTTTTAATCATCAAAACAAAATTCGACGAATTGATATAAATGTCTAAAATTAATCTTAGCAATATGGGATTATTTTAAATATAACGGAATGAATATGGGTCATTTTTTGTTGAAATCATATTCATAAATTCAGTTATAGTACATTTTAGTGGGTAAAAAAGTATGTATAAGTCTAAACTATCAGTAATTCTATTTATGAGTATCAGTATTCTTGTTTTGTTTAATCATCCCGGTTACAGTCAAACAAAAGAAGATTCTTTGAAAGCTGTTTTAAAAAATAATCCGGGTGATTCTGAGACCATGCTGAAATTAGCCGTCATCTATCATGACCAGGGCGCGGATGGTGATAAGGAGGCTGTAAAAAAAAGCGAACAGTATCTGAAAGATATTCTGGATATCAATCCTTCAAATGCCTTAGCTAAGGCCTATCTTGGAAGCGTTTATTCCATGTACGGAAGGGATTCCGCTATGCCGTGGAATAAAATCAAACATGTCAAAAAGGGCACGGCAATAATGGACAGTGCGGTCGCCATGGCTCCTGATGATCATAACGTTCGTCTCGTCAGGGCAATGAACAGCTTAAATCTGCCTGGCTTTCTGGGACGCCGGAAATTTTGTTTTATTGACTTCCAATACATTATCGAAGGTGAAAAATTTCAATCAGGACCGCGTGAGCTAAAAGCGCTGGTCTATTATCATTACGCGCAGGCTTTTGAAAAAGAGGATAAAAAGGAAGAAAGCGAAAATTATTTTAAACTCGCCGCAGAGACCGCTCCCGATTCAAAATGGGGAAAAATGGCATCGGACGCACTACAGAACAGGAAGTAAAAATATAGTAATTTGGAAACATTTCGATCCATGAGTATTTCCGGTAAATCTGAGTAATTATTTTCCACTTTTTACATCGTTTCGGTTTTTAAACATTTATTTGCAGAGGGGAATTAATTGTTTAAAATTATAAACGTTCATTGGTTGGTTGTGTTGTGAAGCATTTGTATGGATGCTGAAAACTAATTATATTCTACAATCCGGTAGGGTATAACCGAATAATATTTTTCAAATAGTACTTCAATTTTGTTATTAGCACGGTTGTTGCAAACATTTTACGGAAACTGTATTTAAACAGATGAGCAGGCGGATGACAATTCAGACTAAGAAAAATACCACTCAGGGCAAATCCTTCAGAATTTTTCTCGCGTTTCTTTATATCGCAACTTTTGCGGTCGTTATTTATTATTTAATGGACGGATTAAATTACTATCTATTGTCTTATACGGACAGACCGCGTCATGCGGACTACCGTATTCTGAAACCGGGCGGATTACTCGGTCACGGTTTCGGTATCCTTGGCTCGTCAATGATGATATTAATGCTGCTCTATTCCGTCCGCAAACGATTCAGGACATTTTCAAAGTGGGGCTCGCTTAGCCGCTGGCTTGATATACATATCTATTTTGGATTAATGGGACCCTTGTTTATTATCCTTCATACCACGTTCAAGCTGAACGGCCTTGTGGCTGTCAGTTTCTGGTCGATGATCGCGGTGTCTCTGAGCGGCATCGTAGGACGTTATCTGTATCTGCAAATCCCGAGAAATATCAGAGGACATGAGCTGACGCTGAGCGAAGCGGAAGAAATGGATCGGCAGTTGACGGAGCGGCTGAGAAATGAATTTTGGCTTGAAGATGTGGCTCTCGATGAGATTGAAACTATGATCATCGGCAGGGAAAAGTCACATAAGACTGCAATCGGAACATTGTTTTCAATGATAACTGGTGATGTGATCCGGTTAGTCCGCTCATTTTATATCAAGCGTGCGGTTCGTAAAAAATTTAATATTCCCGGCGATCAGCTGAATCCCATATTAAAGGCTGCCCGGCAGAAAGCGATGATCAGACATCGTTTGACTCTTTGGAACAGCACACATAAATTGTTTCATCACTGGCATGTGTTTCATAAACCATTCGCGATCATTATGTACCTGATTATGATTATTCATATCATTGTAACGGTTGTTCTCGGCTATCGGTGGATCTTCTGATTTTTAATTAATTTAATGGTAAAAAAAACAGGCAATCTATGTATCGAATCTTATATTTCTGGTTTTCGCTCATATTGGCGACGTCGGTTTTCGCTCAGTTATCACCGGGAGATTTGCATAAATCACATGCCCATCTGGAGGGAGTGATGAATTGCACGCAATGTCATGAAATTGGTCAACAGCTTTCGGATGATTATTGTCTTAACTGCCATGTACTGTTAAAAGAAAGAATCTCAAACGGGGAAGGACTGCATGCCGGAAAAGATTACCGCAGATGCGAAAATTGTCATATTGAGCATCAGGGACGGGAGTACGATCTGATTTACTGGAAAGGCGGAGAGGAGAATTTCGATCATTCATTAACCGGTTACTCGCTTGATGGGAAACATGCCGCTTTGAAGTGCGGAGAGTGTCACCGGGAAAACCATATTAAAAATCCCGGAAAATTAAAAAGCAAGGGCAAAGATCTCAACCGGACATTTCTTGGACTAAACCGGGATTGTGTAAGTTGTCACCATGACGAGCACCGTGGACAAATCAAAGAAACATGTGTCAAATGCCACGGGATGGAATCATGGAAACCGGCGACGCTGTTTGACCACGACAAAACAAAATATAAATTAACAGGACTCCACCGGCAAACTGCCTGCGATAAATGTCACGTGACAATCAAAGATAACGCGTACCCGAATGATCCCGATTATTTGAAATTCACTCCGTTGACATTTAATACCTGTACGGACTGTCACGCGGATATTCATCAGAATAAATTCGGGCAGAACTGCGCGCAATGTCATAATACAGGCGGGTGGAAAAGCACAGAACTTGCCGGATTTGATCATAATAAAACTGCTTATCCTCTTCTCGGAAAACATGCGGCGGTTCAATGCAGCCAGTGTCATCTTCCCGGGCGCTCTGTCCGTATTGCTCGTTTTCAAAAATGCAGCGATTGTCACAGTGATTACCATGACGGCCATTTTGCCGGCAGAGTGATGAAGGGGGCATGTGAAGAATGCCATACCGTCAATGGTTTCAGCCCTTCAAAATTCACCATCGAGCAGCATCGCTTAACCGATTATCCTTTGACGGGCAGTCATCTGGCGGTGCCTTGTGTGGCCTGCCATGAAAAAAGCGTGTTCTCCGCTGGAAAACTCAAAACCCGGTTTGCTTATCCGTCAACCAGATGCTTAGAGTGTCACAAAGACCCCCATAAGGGTGAAGTTGATAATTTTCTAAGTAAAAAATCAGCTCTTACAAATATGGACGGGTGTGAACATTGTCACAGCGTCAATAGCTGGACACAGGTTAATTTTGATCATCAGGCCACAAAATTTCCGCTTGAAGGGCGTCACCTTTCCGCGAAATGCAGGGACTGCCATCAGCCCATCCGGAAAGGCACAGAGCTGGAGCGGCTTCAATTTCTCGGGATGACTCCGCTTTGTAAAGACTGTCACACGGATATTCATCTGGGACAGTTTCAGGAATCTGATGTGACCACGGGAATCCGGTGTGAACGTTGTCATACATCAAAGGACTGGCTTGCTGAAAAATTTGATCATAACCGTGATTCCGTTTTTAAACTGGATGGGGCGCATCGGATGGTAAGATGCGAACAATGCCATAAAAAAGCGGTTAAAAATGAGACTAATTTCACTGTTTACAAACCAATGTCGGCAGAATGCAAATCCTGTCACGCCAATATCATTAGTAATAACTGAGAGTGTCTATGAAAGCATTCATCATTACAGTCATGACCACTTTACTGATTTTGCCGTATGTTTACGGTCAGGAAGTTCTGAAAAATCCCCACGGGGACATCAAATTAGATTGTACAACCTGTCATAGCACATCGGATTGGTTTGATGTTCAACCCGGGAAAGATTTTGATCATAATCAAACGGGATATCCCTTGACCGGAGCGCACCGCTTCGCCGATTGCGGGAGTTGTCATGAAAATCCGGTATTCGCGCACATAGGGCACGCCTGTGCCGATTGTCATCAGGATATTCATAAAGACGAATTCGGCGCTGACTGCGAGAACTGTCATACTCCGCAGTCCTGGGAAAACCGTCAGGAGCTTTTTCAGCAGCATAATCAGACCCGGTTCCCGCTGGTCGGGGTTCACTCCATAGTGGATTGCAGGGCGTGTCATTTTACCGAACAGCGAAATGAATTTTCCAATACGCCGATTGAATGTGAAAATTGTCATGGCGAGCTCTTCAAAACAACCCTGAATCCGGATCATCGAAAAGCTCAGTTTGACGACCGGTGTGACGAGTGCCATTTGCTCAATTCATCCACATGGGAACGGACAAATTATCAGCATACATCTGAATTTCCTCTGCGGGGAGCGCACCTGAAAGCGGATTGTAACAGCTGCCATCAGACACAGTTCAGCGGGATAGATAATACCTGTTTTGCCTGTCATGAAACGGATTACTATGCAACGAGAGAGCCGGATCATACTCAGGGACAATTTTCCACCGAGTGCAGCATTTGTCATACAGAGTCCGCGTGGATTCCGGCTTATTTCGATCATGCCTCAAGCGGATTTCCATTAACCGGCGCTCATAAAAATGTGGCCTGCACAGACTGTCACATTGACGGACAGTATTCCATGTTGCCCACTGACTGTTTTTCCTGTCACGAAGCGGATTTTAATGGTGTAAAAGATCCTGATCATCTCGCCGCTAATTTTGATCATGACTGCACGGTCTGTCATTCAACAACGGCCTGGACACCTTCTTCATTTGATCATAATCAGACGAATTTCCCATTGACCGGGGCACATACGACCGTTAATTGCTCAGATTGCCATTCCACCGGTTATGCAAATACCCCTACAGATTGCTTCTCTTGCCATGAAAACGATTTTAATAGTGTCAACGATCCGGACCATGTTGCCGCTAATTTTGATCATGATTGCACGGTCTGCCATTCAACAACGGCCTGGACGCCTTCTTCATTTGATCACAATCAGACCGATTTTCCGTTGGTTGGTGCGCATGTGAGTGTAAATTGCGCGGAATGTCATTCCACCGGTTATACAAATACACCGACAGATTGCTTCCCTTGCCATGAGAGCGCTTATAACAGTACAACGGATCCAAATCATGCCGCGGCGCAATTCCCGTCAACCTGTGAAGATTGTCATTCGATGAGCGCGTGGCAGCCTGCAAACTGGGATCATGACGGCCAGTATTTCCCCATTTATAGCGGGAAACATCAGGATGAATGGAATACTTGCGCGGATTGTCATGTTAGTGCCAATGATTATACCCATTTTGAATGCATCACCTGTCACGAGCACAGCAATCAGGCCGATCTGAATGATAAACACAAAGAAGTGACGAATTATGCCTATGAAAGCAACGCCTGTTATAATTGTCATCCGACGGGCCGTGCTGAGGATTAAGAAATTGTATGAAAGTTGAATGTATGAAATATTTAATATTGATCGTCATATTGCTGATGATCGGGATGGGGTTTTCCCAAACCGGAGAGCGGACCGCAAAGGTAAAATATCTGTCTGCCGACCATGTTTATATTGATGCCGGTGAGACAGACGGTCTTTCCGCAGGAATGCGTTTGTCTGTCAGCAGGGGGGACAAAATTATCGCGGAAATGGAAATCGTATTTGTGGCAGGCCATTCATCTTCATGCAGGGTGATTGAATCATCCGCGGATGTAAAACCCGGAGACATCGTTAAGCTGCCGGTCCTGAGCGAAACATCAGAAGTATCAAAAGATTCACTGCAATCCCGGCAGCGCGTCTGGTCGGAAAAGCCAGCCAAAAGCATCAAACGCTCCAAATCGAATGTACACGGCAGCATTTCGATGCAATTGTACCATTTTGAAGATTTGACCGATGCCGGACTGAACTTCAGCCAACCGACATTCCGCGTAAATTTGAAGGCGCGACAACTCTGGGGTAAAAGCTACAATTTTATTCTTAAAACCAGAACCCGTTACGATAAAAGAGAAAGAAGCTACAACAGTCATGTACCGTCTGATGAATGGCGAAACCGGATTTATGAACTGTCTTTTTCCTACGATGATCAAACTGCCCTTTTCAATTATAAATTAGGACGCATCATCTCAAATAAATTCAGTGGTGTGGGTTATATTGACGGTCTGCTTCTGCAGTACAATATGCTAAAACAACTTAGTCTCGGTGTATTCGCCGGAACTCAACCGGAATGGCAGTATTCGGATTTTCAAACATCTATTCAAAAATACGGCGCGTATCTCACTTATCTGAACGGAGATTACGGCGCAGAGCGACTTGAATCGACACTGGCCCTGGCGGGTGAATATCATGGAAGCACCGTCAGCCGGGAATTCCTTTACCTGCAGAATAATTATGTTTCCGGGAAAAAATGGTCCTTCTATCAAAGCGCCGAAATTGATCTGAATCGCGACTGGCGCAAAGACCGTACAAACGAAAATATCTCATTGTCGGGATTATATTTATCGGGCCGGTACCGGTTCTCGGACGGCGTGAATGCCTCTTTATCCTATGACAATCGCAAAAATTATTATACCTATGACCTGCGCACTATGGCGGACAGTCTTTTTGACGACGCTTTCAGACAGGGGATAAGAACAAATATTTATATCAAACTTTTAGATGATTACCGGTTATCTGCCGGATTCGGCATCCGAAACCGGGAGAATGACTCAGAAAACACATACTCATATTCGGCCGGACTGAATAAGATGAATTTTTTCCGTCAGGGGATGCTGCTTCAGTTTAGTGTGTCCGGTTTTTCAAATTATTATACAGCCGGGTATAATCCCTCAATCCGGATTAGTAAAACATTCAATGACGGACATATTTTTGGTATCACATACGGGAATTATTATTACAATCTGAAAGCAACTGACAACAATTACCTAAATCAATGGTTCAGATTCAACGGACAAATAGAATTAAGCAGACATTTTTTTATATCTTCCCAGTATGAGTATGATTGGGGAGATGATACAAAAGGACATCGTATAACCGCCGAAGCCGGTTTCAGGTTTTAAGATCGATAAAACAAAGCGGTCGTTTTAAACTGTCCATCTCAGGAAATTCAATAAATGGAAACAATCTTTATATATACTATTACTCTTGTCGTTGGTCTGGCAATATTCTTACCATATTATCTCCGATTCAGGAAGACGCAAAAGAAAGATTTGTACCGAAAAAAGGAGGCGGTACGCCTGGGGGCCGATAAACCGGTCGCCCAGTATCCGCAGATTGACCAGTGGCAATGTATCGGCTGCGGATCTTGTGTCGCGGCCTGTCCCGAAGGCAGTGTCCTGGGTATCGTCGGCGGCAAAGCGACCATCATAAACGGTCTGAAATGTGTTGGTCATGGCTTGTGTGAGGAAGCCTGCCCGGTTGGCGCGATCAAGGTTGGTCTTGGAGATATCAAATCCCGTGACGACATCCCTGTGATGACCGAATTCAATGAAACAAATATAGAAGGGCTTTACATCGCCGGCGAGCTTGGTGGCCTGGCTCTGATAAGAAACGCGATTAATCAGGGACGAAAAGTGGCCGAACATATCGCGTCAAAAGTGAATCATCCCGGACAGGATGCTTCCACGCATGACTTAATAATTGTTGGCGCGGGACCGGCCGGACTGAGCGCGGCACTGACCGCTAAAAAACACAATTTATCCTTTCTTGTTATCGATCAGCAGGGCGCGGGCGGGACGATACTCCATTATCCACGTAAAAAATTAGTGATGACCAAACCGGTGGAACTACCCATGTACGGCTGGTTAAAACATCCTGAGTACACCAAGGAAGAGCTTCTGGATATTTGGGAAGAGATAGAAACAAAATTTGATCTGAATCTTCATATAAAGGAGAAGCTCGAACACATCGAAAAAAACGGCAGCGGTTTTAAGATTAAAACATCCGGCAACAATTACCGTTCACGTTATGTGATACTCGCCCTCGGGAGAAGAGGCACACCACGAAAATTAAATATCCCCGGTGAAAATCTTCCAAAGGTTATGTATAAATTAATCGACGCGGAAGCCTACACAAAAGAAAATTTGCTTGTTATAGGCGGAGGTGACAGCGCCATTGAGGCGGCAATCGGATTGGCCAGGCAGGAAGGCAACACGGTCACCTTATCCTACAGAAAAGATAAATTTTTCAGGATAAAAAAGCGCAATGAGGAACGTATTCAGCAAATGACGGAGAGCGGGAAAATCAATGTTAAATTTAACTCCGAAATTACCCGTATTGATGAAACGACTGTCATTATAAAGGAGGGCGGGAAAGAGACTGAGATATCCAACTCTTATGTTTTTATTTTTGCCGGGGGCGAACCGCCCTTTAAGCTGATGAAGCAAATAGGAATCAAGTTTGGAGGGGAAATGAAGGAACCGGTCTGACCCGGTAATGATACTTCACCCTTAGAACATCTGGATAAAAAGTAGAGTTTACACATTTAAATCTTTTTTCATCTTTCCTTATACATCCGCATTCATTTATATTAAATTTCGCTACGAATCTCAAAATTAACACAATCCTAACAATAATCTAATAATCGCAAGCTAATATCAGGCTTATAAAATCTAATTATAGGAGTATCTCATGAAGAAATTTTTAAGCCTTACATCAACTTTGCTTATACTTGTGTTTATGTCCTTTTCACTGACAAACTGCACATCCAAAACATCTGAAGAAAAAGCGGAAACCGCTGTTATTAACGGAGCCGGAGCATCATTCCCGTATCCGATCTATTCTCAGTGGGCTTATAAATACGAAAAATTATATGGCGCCAGGCTCAATTATCAGTCCATCGGATCCGGCGGCGGTATCGCGCAGATCAAAGCCAATACCGTTGATTTTGGGGCGTCTGACGCGCCGCTACAGGTCGATGAACTTAATGAAGGCGGTCTGATTCAGTTTCCGATGGTCATCGGCGGTGTTGTACCGGTGATTAATGTGCCGGGAATCGCTGAAGGAACTCTAAAAGTTACCGCTCAGAATCTGGCCGATATCTATCTTGGAAAAATTAAAAAATGGAATGATCCTCAAATTAAGCAAAACAATCCCGACATGACGCTGCCGGATAAAGCGATCACCACTGTACGCCGGGCCGATGGTTCAGGTACTACATGGATTTTTACAAACTATCTTGCAAAGGTATCAAAGGAATGGGAAGAGAAAGTCGGATTCGGGAAAGCTCCGGCATGGCCGGATGCCGCGGGCCTGGCGGGTAAAGGCAATGAAGGTGTCGCTGCTTTTGTTAAAAAAACGGATGGCGCCATTGGTTATGTTGAATATGCCTATGCGTTACAGAATAAAATGAACTATGTACTTCTTCAAAATAAAGCGGGAAATTATGTCGGCCCAACCATTGAATCATTTCAGGCGGCCGCCGCAAATGCCGATTGGCAGAACGCCCCGGGATATTACCTGGTTCTGACCGATCAGCCCGGTGAAACGTCATGGCCCATAACCGGAGCGTCGTTCATTTTGATGCATAAGGAACAAAGCAGCCCGACGACCGCGAAACGGGTACTCGAATTCTTTGAGTGGAGTTACCGCCACGGTCAGAGTCTGGCGGTAAACCTGCACTATGTCCCGATACCCGAGAATGTCATCGCGCTCGTAGAGGAAACATGGAAGAGTGAAATTAAATCCGAAGGTAAAAGTATCTGGCAGTAACGGCCGGGGGAATACTTAAACTGACCGGAAGAGAGGCGTTTAATGCGCCCTCTTTCCTTTTTAAGGAATGACAGGAAATAATGGATTTTAGCAAACTCATTCAGGAAAGAAGCACTCAAAACAGGACAGATGCCATCTTTAAGGTCATCACGATCATCGGCGCTGCGTTTATTCTGCTGATAATGGCGGCCATATTTTTGCAGCTTCTTGTAAACTCATGGCCATCCATTCAAAAGTTTGGCGCGGGATTTCTGTACACCAACGTCTGGGATCCCGTTAAAGGTATATTCGGTGCAGCGAGCAGTATTTACGGAACAATTGTCTCAACACTGATCGCGATGATCATCGCCGTTCCCTTAAGCATTGCCATCGCGCTGTTTCTGGTTGAACTCGCACACCCGGCGGTCAGTAAGTTTTTCGGAGCCGCGATCGAATTGCTCGCTGCCATTCCCAGTATCATATACGGCATGTGGGGGCTGTTTGTATTCGCGCCCTTTATTTCAAAATATATTCATCCCGCTCTGAAGACTGTTTTTGGAAATAATATATTTCTGGAAGGCCCTCCAATAGGAATCGGGATGTTCACCGCCGGGATTATCCTGGCGATTATGATCCTGCCTTTTATCAGTTCCGTAATAAGGGATGTATTTGTCATGGTCCCTGCTGTTGTGAAGGAATCATCCTATGGAATGGGATCGACGACCTGGGAAGTGACAAAAAAGGTGACCATCAGGTACGGAATTCAGGGAATCATCGGCGCGACCTTTCTGGGGCTTGGAAGAGCTATCGGTGAGACCATGGCGGTCACATTTGTTATCGGGAACAGCCATCATATTTCACCATCCCTGTTCGCGCCGGCCAACAGTATCACCGCAACGCTGGCGAATGAATTTGCAGAGGCGTCGGAGCCCATGTATATGAGTTCTCTGATTGAATTGGGATTGGTGCTTTTTCTGATCACGTTTATCATCCAGGTGATTTCTCAGCTATGGCTGCGGAAAGTCAAAAAATCCATGGGGGTACAATGAACGGACGCTCCCACAGATACCGGAAATTTAAGAATGCTCTCGTCAGCATTCTGTCTGGGATTTCCGCGGTCCTTGGATTGTTTATCCTTGTCTGGATTATCTTTGAGATCATAATAAGGGGTTTCAGCGCGATAAATATCCCGTTTTTTACTGAATTGCCCACTCCGCCGGGGATGGAAGGCGGGGGATTGGCCAACGCGATGATCGGGACCTTGCTGATTACCTTCCTGGCCACCATTCTTGGTGTGCCGATGGGGCTTCTGGCGGGTATCTATTTAAGCGAGTTCGGATACCAGTCAAAATTTTCGGAATGGGTGAGATTTTTTTCCAATATTCTGATGGGTACTCCCTCAATTATTATTGGAGTTTTTGTTTACACCATTTTGGTTGTGCCGGTGGGACATTTTTCCGGTTATTCAGGAAGCGTCGCGCTGGCGGTCATTATGCTTCCCGTGGTGGCGAGAACCACTGAAGATATGCTGCAAATGGTTCCGAACGCTTTAAGGGAATCCGCTCTGGCGCTCGGTTCACCTAGATGGAAAGTTACACTGACCATCGTTTTTCGCGGAGCCAAAACCGGTATGATCACTGGCGTGTTATTAGCCATTGCCCGTGTCAGCGGTGAGACCGCCCCGCTTTTATTCACCGCCTTAAACAGTCCCTACTGGCCGGGTATGCTAAACGATTCAACCGCGAATTTGACGGTCACGATATTTAATTACGCCATGTCGCCTTATCCCGACTGGCAGCAGATGGCCTGGGGAGCGTCTTTGCTGATAACCCTCGCGGTTTTATTTGTGACGTTACTGACGAGATTTGTGTTAAAGGAAAGGAAGCAATAGTTTGAACCAGATAGCCGATACCGTAAAACAGATGCCAAAACTGACAGAGACCGTCCCTGAAAAAATGAGGGGTCATATCTCCGTTAAGAACCTGAATTTTTTCTATGGCAATCACCAGGCGCTTTTTAATAACACCATAGAAATAAAGCCGGGAAAAGTGACGGCGGTGATTGGACCATCCGGATGCGGAAAATCAACCCATCTGCGTGTTTATAACAGGATATATGAGCTGTACAGGGATCAGCGCGCCGAAGGTGAAGTTCTGCTTGACGGGGTGAATATTTTGTCGGAGGATCAGGACCTAATCGATCTTCGTAAACGCGTGGGGATGATTTTCCAGAAACCGACTCCGTTTCCGATGACAGTGTTTGATAACGTTGCCTACGGATTGCGTCTGCATTACAAACTCAGTAAAGGGGAGATTGCTTCCAAAGTGGAAGCGGCGCTTCAGCAGGCCGCCTTATGGAAAGAGGTCAAGGATAAGTTAAGCAGTCCGGGAACGGCTCTTTCCGGAGGACAGCAGCAGCGGCTTTGCATCGCCAGAGCCATCGCGGTTGAACCGGAAGTTCTTTTGATGGATGAGCCGACATCGGCCATCGATCCTGTGGCGACAGCAAAAATTGAAGAACTGATTTTATCACTCAGGGAAAAATATACCATTACTATCGTAACGCACAATATGCAGCAGGCGGCGCGTATATCTGATTATACTGCGTTCTTCTACGAAGGGCATATTGTTGAATACGGAGTGACCGATCAGCTATTCACAAACCCAAAAGAAAAACAGACAGAAAATTATATTACCGGTCGATTTGGTTGATTTAAGGGAGCATTATTATGACGATCCATTTACACAAGGCCATTGAGAATTTGAAGAAAAAAATTCTCACACTTGGCGCCATGGTTGAAGAGACTGTGCAGAACGCGGTTCTGGCTCTGGACAGTGATGATGCGGAACTGGCCAGGGAAATTATCAGGAATGATACAAAAATAGACGATATGGAAGTTGAAGTGGAAGAGGAATGTCTGAAAATTCTGGCTTTGCACCAGCCGGTCGCCATCGATCTTCGCTATGTGGTCGCCGTGCTCAAGATAAACAGTGAACTGGAAAGAGTGGGAGATCTTGCTTCGAACATCGCCCAGCGCGCGATTGATCTGCACGACTATCCGTCCGTTGATTTTGAATTTAATTTCAGAGAAATGGGTGAAATAGCAAAAAGCATGCTGCGCTCCAGTCTGGATGCGCTTATCAATCTTGATTCCAAGCAGGGACGC
>JBFXGD010000083.1:0-14407 GCA_050178385.1 Calditrichaceae bacterium | reverse complement strand
GTACACCTGCAGGGACTCGAACCCCGAACCAACTGATTAAGAGTCAGCTGCTCTACCACTTGAGCTACAGGTGCGTTAAAAATAAGTTCGCTAATTTAATGATCTTTAATTATCGATGCAAGTTTACATCCTAAAAAACAAAAGCCGGTCTTTCGACCGGCTTTCAAAAATCCATTTATTCCGTACTCTCTCGGGGGTGACATCCTTGTTTGCTTAATAATAATACAATAACTGTGCCATAATTTTGGTACTTTTGCGTATCCGGTTGTTTTTATGTTAATTAGGCATGATTCGCAGCATTAAAAATCCTGCTATTTTCCCTCTAAATATGTCGAATAATCAGACAGTTGCTGTATTTTTCATTCATACAATCATATCCTTTTTTTATTTGTTTATGTTGAATATATTCGGATTGGACGGTATCGGGAATTCTTTTCTTATATCGTACTGTATGATGCGGTAAGAATCGCTGTCATGAGCCCCATATAAAACAATGGTAATATACGTATGAATTTATTAACTTTATGTTTAGGATTTAATCTTTATCAGGATGATTTTATTTTAACTGATTATAAAGACCTGATCATGACCAAAAAACATGTCCTGAAATGCAATTTCGCAAAACCTTTTTTGAAAAACTTTTCTGTTCCGCTTATTAAAGCCGGTTATTTGGCTGCCGAACCATGGAAACGCATTTTTCTGATCCTGGCCTTTACACTACTGAGCTTTTCACCCGCCCCGGCGCAGAAAAACATGACCATAACCGCTAAAGGGGATCATAACTACCCGCCGTATGAATATCTGAATGATAAAAATCAGCCTGAAGGATTTAATATCGATCTGATTAGAGCCGTGGCAGATGTGATGGGCTTTGATTTGAAATTGACACTCGGTCCCTGGAATGATGTTAAATCAGAACTTGAAGCCGGAAAGATTGATATGATCACCGGTATGTATTTCACCGAAGACCGGGATTCAGTAATTGACTTCACCACGCCTCATATTATTGTATCCCACACAATTTTTGTGCGGAAGGATTCTCCTGTTAATCGGCTATCCGATTTAAAGGACAAAGAAGTGATCGTCCAGAATGGCGATGTGATGCATGAGTTTGCGGTCAAGCATAATATTTCCGGGAAATTAATCACTGTCAATGACCAGATAGACGCGCTTCGTCTGCTGGCATCAGGACAACATGACGCCGCCCTTCTTGCCACACTTGCCGGTCAATACCTCATACACCGCTATAAGCTGACAAACATCGAACCTGTGGGGCCTCCGGTCAATCCGGTAAATTATTGTTTTGCGGTACATGATGGCAATCTGGTTCTTCTCGCTCAATTAAATGAAGGGTTGAGTATCCTGAAAGCAACGGGTAGATATGACAAGATTTACCAGAAGTGGTTTGGCGTATATGAACGGGAGACATTTTTTCAACAGCTTATGAAATATTCGGTGTATATCATCACGCCGGTTTTGGCAATCATTCTTATTGTATTTTACTGGTTTTGGCTTTTAAAAAAGCGAGTGACTGTAAAAACTGAACAACTTAGAAAGGAGCTTTCCGAAAGGATACGGGCAGAAAAAGCGCTTCAGGAAAGTGAGGAAAAATACAGGTTACTTGTTGAAAACCAATCCGATCTCGTTGTTAAGGTTGATAAAAATGGTCAGTTTTTATTTGTGAGCCCGTCATATTGCAAAGTTTTTGGAAAAACCGAGGAAGAGCTGCTTGGGAAGAAATTTATGCCCCTTGTACATGAGGATGACCAGGAAAGCACTCTTAAGGCAATGGAACAACTATATAAACCGCCTCATACGATTTATGTTGAACAACGGGCGATGACAAAAGACGGCTGGAGATGGATTGGCTGGGTTGACAGCGCCATACTGGATAAAAAAGGCGACGTCACCGGAATCATCGGTATGGGGAGAGATATTACAGACCGGAAGAAAGTTGAGAACGAGATGAGTATGCTCGCTCACGCGATTAAAAGTATCAGCGAATGTGTGAGTATTACCGATAAGGAAGATAATATATTATTTATCAATGACGCGTTTCTGAAAACCTACGGATACCGGCAGGAAGAATTGATCGGAAAGCCGATCACAATAATACGCTCTCCCGAAGATTCGCTCGCTGAGGCCCGCAAAATTCTGCCTGACACATTGATGGGGGGCTGGCAGGGCGAAATCATCAACATCAGAAAAGACGGATCAAAAATACCTGTTTTTCTCTCCACATCGGCTATCAGAAATGAACGCGGAAAACCAATCGCCCTGATCGGTGTCGCGAGAAACATCACTGAACGAAAACGTCTCGAGAACCAGTTACAGCAATCTCAAAAAATGGAGGCAATCGGGCAGCTCGCCGGCGGGGTCGCGCATGATTTTAACAACTTATTAACGATTATCCGGGGCTACTGTGAACTATTACAGATAAAAGTAAAAGACAATGACTCCCTAATAAAAAGTATCACACAGATTGACGACGCGGCGCGCAGAGCGGAATCACTTACGCAGCAGCTCCTTGCCCTCAGCAGAAAGCAAATTCTCCAGCCAAAGATACTTGACCTGAACGAAATGATTATTAAAACCAAGAACATTCTTACGCGTTTAATTCCGGAAAATATCGAGGTAAGCACAAATCTGAGTCACGGGTTGCTGAATATAAAATCCGATCCGGGACAAATCGAACAGGTGATCATGAACCTTGTCCTGAACGCCAGAGATGCCATGCCGGACGGTGGCAAATTAATAATCGAGACAAAACTACTGTCTGTTGACATAAATAATCTTTACCATTATCCGGGATTTAAGACCGGCAACTATGTTTCAATGCAGATCAGCGACTCAGGACACGGCATTGACAAGGATATTCAGCCGCATATTTTTGAACCATTTTTTACGACAAAAGGGAAAGCAAAACATACCGGCCTAGGATTGGCGACTGTTTACGGCATCATACGACAAAGTGAAGGTCATATTCTTGTGGATAGCCAGGCCGGCGAAGGTACCACATTCCGTGTTTACTTCCTTAAGGCAGATGAGATGGTCAGTAACACATCAGAAAATGGCAAAATATCTGAAAACAACTTAAATGGTTCCGAAACTATTTTGGTCGTTGAGGATGAAGAGAGGGTCCGTCAGGTAATCTGTGAGACCTTGAGGGAAAGAGGCTACAGAGTACTCGAATCACCCGACGGAGATCAGGCGCTCCTGGTCGGAAAACGGTACAAACAGCATATTGACCTGTTGCTCACCGATGTGGTCATGCCAAAAATGAATGGTCGGGAACTGGTCGAAAACTTGCATCCCATCCGTCCGGATACCCGGATATTATACATGTCCGGTTATACCGATGACGCCATCGTGCATCAGGGTAAACTTAACCCCGGCACTGAATTTATACAAAAGCCCTTCACTCCCCTGGCCCTGGTGCGCAAAATACGCTCTGTCCTCGACAACCATCAGGATAACGGCTGATATGCCGCAAAATATAAAACCAAAGCTATCGAATCTATGATTTCAGCATCTCTTGTCTTTAGTGATCCGGGAATATTTCAGATGACCTGCCGGCATCATATATCCAATTTGCAGGTATGATTAATTCAAATCTGACAGGATATTTTTAGCAATAAAAAAAGCCTGATCCATGAAAAAGAATCAGGCTTAATTTGATGTGAGCCAGCGGGGATTCGAACCCCGGACCAACGGCTTAAAAGGCCGCTGCTCTACCAGCTGAGCTACTGGCTCTCATTGTTTTTATCAAAATAGAGTCGCTAATATAAGGATATAATCAATATCTGTCAACCTAATCACCGGATTTTTAATCAGAAACTTTTCATCCTGTAATTCGCAGGCAATTTTCACTGCTTTTTAAGTCAGTTTTTGAAATAATCGTTGGTGATTTTTACCACAATTCCCGAGAGACCCAGCAGTCCTATTAAATTTGGAACAGCCATCAGTCCGTTAAAGACATCCGCCATTGTCCATACCAGATCAAGTTCAGCGATTGTTCCAACCAGAACATAAACGCTGAACGTTCCCCGATACAGAATATTGATGGTATTCAGATCTGGCGTCGTTAGTCTTTTTCTGATTTTCATAAATACGAACGCGTACATCAGTAAAATAAATAAGCTCATATACAGCGCGCCGGTACCTGTCTGTAAAACAATCCAGAGCGGTAGTGCCAGAATAATTATTAACAGATACATGACCACTTTCTTTGTCTTTTCGCCCGTCGCGACAATAAATTCCAAAGCCTTTTCGCCGTAATAGCTCCATCCTAGGATCGTGGAGTAAGCAAACAAAACCAATCCTACGGAAACAACCGTTCCCCCCGTATTTCCGGGCAATCCCTGCGAGAAAGCCGCTGATGTCAGTTCCGCGCCCGTCAACAGAGGATCACTCTGCCATAGCCCCGAGGCGATTATGGCAAATCCCGTCAGAGTGCAAATTATAATGGTATCAATAAATGTCTGTGTCATTGAGACAAGCGCCTGTGAAACAGGATGTTTGGTTATGGCCGCGGCCGCCGCGATCGGTGAACTCCCTAAACCGGATTCATTTGAGAACACCCCTCTTGCGACACCCATTTTTACGGTCATCATTACCGAAGCGCCGAGAAATCCTCCGGCGGCTGCCGTCCCGCTAAAGGCCCCTTCGATCACCTGTAAAAAGATTGCGGGAATAGTTTCAAAGTGAATCAACAGGATCACCGAAGCGCTGATAAAATAGAAGACAATCATAAAGGGCACCAAAATACCGGTCACGCGTCCGATACTTTTGATTCCGCCGACAATGACAACCGACGTTGATACCATTAATATAATTCCCGTCCATGTATTGGGAATATTAAATGAATGATTCAAGGCCTGAGCGACTGAATTGGATTGAACCATATTTCCGATACCGAATGCCGCGATGGCGGCAAAAACGGCAAATAGCAACCCAAGCCAGCGCATTCCCAGGCCCTTGTGAATATAATACATCGGGCCGCCGCTCATGGCGCCGTTTTCATCCACTTCCCGGTAATGAACCGCCAGTACCGCCTCACTATACTTGGTCGCCATTCCAAATAAGCCTGTGACCCACATCCAGAAAAGGGCTCCCGGGCCGCCGGTCGCAATCGCTGTGGCGACACCCGCTATATTTCCCGTTCCCACCGTTGCTGATAGCGCGGTCATCAAAGCCTGAAAATGGCTGATGTCTCCTGGCTGATCACCTTCTTCTTTTCTCTTTATGAGACCGAGGTACAATGAGTGCGCGAGTTTAGTGAGCTGAATCGCCCGTAATCTGGCTGATAAATAAATCCCGGTTCCAACCAGCAACACCAGAAGAGGTACCCCCCAGACAAGATCGCTTAGCTGTCTGAAAAACTCGAGAAGCTGATCAGCCATATTACTCCCTGTTTAAAGATTGATCGTACATAACTGCTTCCAGCACTCCTCCCGCTAGACTGAAATTATAATCCGGTATCTGCATGTGAGCGTTCTTGTTCACAGCATGTGAGATTTCAGCAAAAACCTCGCCGGCTTTTACTATGATTCCGCTGTTTAATAAACCTGTAATATGCCCGGGCTCCGGAGATAGAATGGGGATTTCACCGATTCTTCCAACTTCATCTTTTTCAAAAACATGATCGCCGCATTGTTTTGATGCCGTAAACACACCTTCGAGCGGAGCTTTGACCTGATTCTTATTTAACCGGATATCGACGGGCTTATCATCTTCCGCCGATACATCATCAATGAACGGATAGAGAACCTTTCCTGTATGTGGCGGTTTTACCCCGATCAAATAATTGGGTTTATATTCGCCCGTATTTCCTGAAAATCCGATTAATTTTGCCTCATCCCTGATCATGGACCGGATATTTTGGAAGACATCTTCATCAGTGATGACAAAATAATCAGACTGAATTGCATCTACCGATGAAATATCCGCAGCGGTTAAAATCGCAATTTTTCTGTCGGCATGCTGATAATCCACAAATGATTTTACAGAAATATCGGGTTCCAACTCACCGCTTTCTATCGCTCCGGAAATGGTGATTCCCTTTGTGCCGTCGATGGTCCTCGATCCGCTATGAACTGCTCCGCTGAATGTTCGGAGATAATGAATATCAAGCGGTCGGTCAGAAGTTACAATAGTAACACGCATACCGCTGCGGAAAAGCCTCACCGCGCACGCGGTTCCTAAATCTTTCGATCCCGCTATCAGAACCCTTTTCATTTTGCGCTATCCCTTCCTCTTCCCCACTTTGTTCTCAATGAACTCCGGAACGGAGAATATCAATATGACAATAAATAAATTCAAAAATGTAATTTGGAGTCTTTGTTAAACATCCAACGGATATGCAGGAAACATAGCTCCGGATAAGATCAATTTACCCTGCGTTCAATCCGCCTGGGGCACTAGTGGCAGTCCGAAAGATTTCAACTTTCGGTCAAATGAAAAAATAATATCTACTCTTTTTCTTTTAAGGGTTTCCCTTATAAAATAATGTCTGAGTTCAAGTTCTTTATCATTCGATTTTAGACAAAAATTAAGTCCGTTTTTCCTGACCCTGCGCGAAATCCAGTCCGATCTCAGATTGATAGTCAGAATACTTTCTTCGATAATCGACAAAAACCGCCTCGCCAGATCGTTCCCGAGATTTACTCTGATATGGTTTACTGTTTCGTCGATTATGATATTATTGGTGAAAATTTTGGCGTCGTTCTCAATGAGACTCTTAAAATATGCTGTGGCCCTTTCATGTTCGGGATCATTTTTGTCGATGATTGCAATCCAGGCAGAAGTATCGATAAAACTAGTCATTATTTTCATAGTTCTGCAGGCTCCTCCGCTGAAAGTTCAAGCAATTTCATCAGCGGATTTTTCGTGATATTTATATCCATTCTCTTCGACCGGATTTTTTTTATTAAAATCTCGACCTTATCCCCTTCATTCAGTTTTAAGCGATTTACTATCTCCGCCGGAATATCAATCTGATTTCTGGTGGAAATTTCAATCATAAACGTTCCCGATGGCATAATTCCTTACTCCTTTAGATACCAGTTTATAAACTCGCTTGTTTCAAAAACTCCATTTTCGCAGATAACTTTATGCACAAGACTTATAGGCACTTTCTCAAAGTACACATTTTGTATATCCAGATCTTTGCTTTTACTTTTGCTTTCATACACTTCGTCTGGATTCTGGTAAGCAATTTTAATGGCGCGTTCACTTTCGATTAAAATTTTTGTGGTCTCTACCGCCAGATATACAGGAACATTCAAAAATTTTGCCGCCAGGCAGAGCTGGAGGCTTCCAAGTTTATTGACAAACCCTGTTTCATACAGCCTGTCAGCGCCCAGTAGGACAAGATTCATTTCCGGCATAAAAAACCCGGCGCCCGTATCCGGAATCAAAGTTGTTTTGATGTTCTGTCTTGCCAATTCTTCAGCAAGAATAGCGCCTTCGTCCGGGGGATGACTCTTGAGGCAGAAAACATCAAACTTCCGCTTATGGCGGGAAGCGGTCAGAAGAATGTTTCTGACCATCGTACTGTTGCTGAGGGTCATCACTTTATTAAAATTAGCGATAATCTTTGATCCGAGCTGAGAAATTGTTTCGACATTCTTATCCAGCTCTTCTTCCAACAGGTCGATTTTCCCCTGAATGGATTCAACTACTTCATGCAGCTGCTTATCTGAATTAAGGCTTCTCTTAAAATACAACAACAACGCGCTGCTCGTCTTCCGCAGAAGCACCATATTGGGCTGACGCTTGATAAGCAACTTGGACATATTCTGCAAAGATTTGTAGATATCATCAGCCGGTGTCGCGTTAGAATCCGCGGATTTCAATTCTTCTCTGAAAAGATTCAGCATCTTTTTTGTCAGAGAAAGTGAACCGGAGTGATTATCATGCATGATATTTTCAAATGATTTTTTCATCATTTACCTTATCGTGTTTTGTTTGATCCATTCCACATAATCGGAAAGACCGTTCTGAACCGGCACCGAAATAATTTCAGGCACCTCATAGGGATGCAGAATGCTAATTTCGCTTTCGAGCCGTTTGAAATTATTTTCAGTAGATTTTATCAGCAACAATAATTCATTACTGGACTCTATTTTTCCTTTCCAACGGTAAATGGATTTAATTCCCGGAAGAATATTACAACACGCGGCAAGCTTATTTACGACGATTTTTGAAGCTATGATGTCAGCGATCTCAGGTGATGGGACAGTACAGAATACAATAATCGCATTATCTTTCATGAATACACCTATAATGATTACTAAATAATTTTACAAATTTACTAAAAATAATGCAAGAGATTCATTTAATAGGAATTGAATCCCTTCTCACTACAGGCTGTCCCCTGCCGAGTCTGGACCCACGCGCCGATAATTCAATAATCACCGCGATAAATCTCTGTTTATGCGCGCTTATCGCTGTCTGTCAAAGGCCGGCGGTTTTTAATTTACATGTTGACCGGTTTACCGGAAGGTCGGTAAATTAAACATTATTTAATCAAACCGGAGAACTTTACAAAAATGCCGGCATATCTGTTAAATATCAAATCCATCTCCGTGTGTCATGATTTACGCAAATATAATCCAAAGTACAATAAATCGAATGAAATATTTATACATTACGTTGAGTAAAAGTACAATTAATTATCAAAAACAGATATTCTCATAGATTTTTGAAAAAATCACATTTTCTCTAATCTGAATCAGCGGAGGTAACTATGCTGAGGCTTTTCCCATATTTTTTAATAGTTTTTTTAACCGGTTCACTCATCAATCCCGCTTCAGCACAAAACACAATCGTGCTCACATGGAATGATGTTGTCGGGATCAGCAGGATCGAAAATCTGGACCTGGCTATTCAAAAAAAGGAATATCAGTATCAGAAATATAACGAATGGAAAGCGATCTCAGATTTTCTTCCATCGGTGGATTATCAGTATCAGGTTACAAAAAACATCGAATTGCCGGTCTTCGTTTTTGAAATCCAGGAAATGGGACAGACAGTAAGACAGGAAGTCCGCGTCGGCGCGGATTACAATTTTACCCACGCGTTTCAGTTGAGCCTTCCGATTTTCACCGGAGGATCGCGTTTCGCGAACTGGCGAATTCAGAAAAATCTCAAAAAATCAGTCCGGGAACAACTGCGGGATAAGGAAGATGATATCGTGCTTCAATCCCTTGAAGCATACTTCAATCTCATGCTCGCTTCCAGTCTGATCGATGTGAACAGTCAGTCCGTTGAAGCAGCGAAGGCGAATCTCGATCAGGTGGAGAAATTTTATGAAGCCGGCGCGGCGTCAAAACTGGATTATCTGAGGGCTAAAGCGAGGTATTCATCCACGCTGCCCCCTATGACAACAGCGGTTAACTCAAAAAAAATGGCGGAGCAGAATCTTAAATTTCTTCTGAACATCGATAAAGATGACTCTCTCGTAGTACTGGATCAGTTAAAACAAATGATGTTTCTTGATGAGAACAACCTGTCCCCATTGTCCGAACTTCAGGAAAACGCCATCACAGACCGGCCTGATATTGCCGGTATGGAATTCCAAAACAAAGCTGTGGGTGATCAGAGAATTATTGCTGCTTCGAGATTTCTGCCTTCGGTTGCCATGAACGCGTCAGTTCAGCATCAGGCACAGTCAAACACCAGCGATGTATCATCAGAGGATTATATCAGGGTTAAAAGCGCGACATTGTCCGTTCAGCTTCCGCTTTTTGAGGGGGGAAAACGTTTAATCGACCTGCAGCAATCCAAAATCAAAAACAAGCAATCCGCTATTCAACTGGATTTGCTAAAAAAATCGATTTATCTCGATGTTGAGAATAATTACAACCGATTCAGGGAGGCCCGTACTAATCTTGTTAGTCTAAAGGAAGCTTCGGAGGAAACAAAGGAAGCGCTGCGGCTTGCCGATCTTAATTACCGCGAGGGAATCATCACCCAGGTGGAAGTCCTTACCGCCCAGCTCTCATTTATCACCAGTGAAGAAGAATACCGAAACGGCATCTATCAATATAATGTCTCTCAGCTGCGTTTGCTAAGATCAATCGGAAAACTCAAAACTATATGGAATCAACAGGAGAATAATCATGAATAAAGTCTCTGCGAGTCTCATTTGGATTATTCTGATACTTTTAACAGGATGCAGTCAAAATAATGAAGAACTGAAAAAGATCGTTGTACCTGTCCAGGTTTACCAAATTCGCCCCGACTCCATTTCCACAAACATTGAAATCACAGGTAACCTTGAAGCCATGAATGACGCCTTCGTCTACAGCCAGGTTTCGGAAAAGCTGGACAGAATTATCAAACCTGTGGGCAGCAAGATAAAAAAAGATGAAGTCATCGCAGTACTGGAAAATAAAATCTGGGAACAGGCCATGAAACAGGCGGAGGCATCTTTTCAATCCATGCAGGCAAGATACGATCAGGTCAAACAGGATTATGACCGCTATAAAAGACTTTACAGTGAAAAAGCTGTTAGTGAGCAGCAATGGGAAAAAACAAGATCCGCTTTGCAGGAATCCGAAGCCACTCTGGCTCAGCTGCGGGCCGCCTATGCGCAGACAAAGGAACAGTTTGAAAACACCTATATTAAGGCCCCTTTCGACGGGATAGTCGGCAGTCTCCTGTTCGAAATCGGTCAGATGGTGCCGGCGGGCCAGCCGGTGGCTAAAATTATCAATACTGATTTAATGAGAGCGAAACTCAATATCTCCGATATCTTTATGAATAAATTAAAACAGGGACAAACCGTTTACGCGGAATTTCCTCCCCTTCCGGAGAAGATATATTCCGGCAGAATTACCCGTATAAATCCGGCAATCGACGCGATCAGCCGAACCGCGGAAGCGGAGGCCATATTCGACAACATCCATCGTGAACTTAAATCAGGCATGTACGGACAATTCAGCATTGAAATTGAGATGCGAACAAATACTTTTGTAATCCCCGATAACGCGCTGATCCGGAGAACTGAGGTAAAAGTAGATCCGAACACGGGACAAACCTATACGCATCAGCGGTTTTATGTTTTTATTGCCGAAAGCGACACGGCCCGATTAGTGGAAGTTATGACCGGTCTTCAGGAAAACAGCAGGATTGAAATCACCGACGGACTGAAGAAAGATGATCAGGTAATTGTCGTTGGTCAGCAAATAGTAAAGGAAGGACAAGAGGTAAATATTATCGCGCCGCGGTGACAAAGTGCCTGTATATTTTCAATGGAAGCACAATTTTTAATCCCGAGAGGTTTTAATGAAACTGGTAGAAATTTCAATAAAAAAACGTGTTACGCTTACGATGATGTATCTCATCATCATCGGATTTGCAATTTTCTCATATTCGCAGTTAAAAGTTGATCTGTTTCCTGAAATCGACTTTCCTGTGATTGGTATTATTACACAGTATTCAGGGGTTGGACCCGAAGATATTGAAAATCTTATCAGCCGCACCATTGAGGAAGCCGTTTCCGCAACAAAAAACGTAAAAAAAGTAACTTCCCAAAGTTCCCAGGGGATCAGTCTTGTGATTCTTGAATTTGACTGGGGTACAGACATCGACCAGGCGGAGGCGGATGTCAGAAAAAGAATCGATCTGATCCGCGGTTTTCTGCCCGATGAATCAGATGATCCGATTACCTTTGCGTTTGACCCGGGAATGGCGCCTATTATGTTCATGCTTTTGAACTCCCCATATCTCGGACCGGCCGAACTTCGGCAACTTGGTGAAGAACGAATCGAACCATTGCTGGAGCGTGTGGAGGGTGTGGCCAGTGTTGAAACCCAGGGAGGTCTCGAGCGTCAGGTTAATATTAATCTTAATCCCGTTCTGCTTGCGGCTCACAATCTTTCACCTTTGGATGTAGTGAACGCGATCAGGGCGCAAAGCGGATTATTCCCCGCCGGCAAGATTGAGACATCCACGACAAATTTTAATCTGCGTATTTTGAGCGAATATAATTCAATCGATCAGATAAAAAAGACCATCATTAAATATGAAAATAATTATCCGCTGAAAGTTGAAGACATAGCAAAAGTCGAAAACGGATACAAAGAGCTCATCGGTGATGTCAGGGCGAACTACAATCAAAGCGTTTATATGCGTCTTTTTAAACAATCGGACGCCAATACGGTTCAGGCCTGCCGGAACGTAACAGAAGTTCTGCCAGCGATAAAAGCGATTTTACCCGAAGGTACGGAGTTCAAGGTTGTTTATGATCAGTCGGAATACATTCTGCTTGCGGTCAGCAATCTCGGCAAAACAGCGGTGATTGCTTTTATACTGGCATTTTTAGTGATATATTTTTTCCTGCGGAATATCAGGGGAAGCCTGATAATGGGCTTAGCCATTCCCATTTCTGTTATTTCCACTTTTGCGGTTATGATGCTGTCTAATCTGACGGTAAACATTATTTCAATGGCCGGACTTGCCCTGGCCATTGGTATGCTTGTGGACAACTCCATTGTGGTACTGGAAAATATTTACCGCTACCGGGAAGATGGCCGGGAACTGACCGAGGCCGCGTCCAGCGGCGCTTCAGAAGTCGGTATGGCGATCACCGCCTCGACTCTGACGACCATCGGAGTGTTTTTACCGGTGCTATTTGTTCCCGGAATCGCGGGTGAACTGTTCAATGACATGGTTGTGACAATTACATTCAGTCTGTTTGCATCACTTATTATCGCGTTGACTCTTGTCCCCATGCTCTCATCCAAAATCCTGTTAACTGACAAGGAAATGCCCCGGATCCGGCTAAAAAAACTAAAAACATGGATTACCAATTTCCTTGAAAGATTAACTACCCGGTACGGCAAAATTCTGCACTGGTCGCTGTACCATAAAAAAATAGTGCTGTTGATGACAACGATTTTGTTTATTGGTTCATTGGGGTTGATCCCGTTTCTCGGCGGTGAGTTTCTTCCGCATGATGATCAGGGCTTTATTTCGGTCACGATTAACAGAGAGAGGGGCACCCCGCTGGACAAGACCCGGCTCAGTGTTCTGGAAATAGAAAATATCGTCAAAGAAAAAGTTCCTGAAGCGTCCGATATCTTTGCATTATTTGGAAGCACGGAAGGAATTTTCTCTCTTTTCGGAGCATCCGGAAGCCATGGAATAAACCTGAGGATCCGACTTTCTCCAAAAGAAGATCGCAGCAGAAGCCAAAAGGAAATCGAGAGTGAGCTGCGCGAATCGTTTGACAGAATTCCCGGCATCACCTATCAGTTTATACAACCCGGTTCCTTCTCGACCCAGCGGGCGGTCGAAGTAAAAATATTCGGATATGATCTGTTGAAATCAAAGACCATCGCGGAGCAGATAAAAAAGCGGATGGAACAGATTCCCGGGCTGGTTGATATTGATATCAACATGCAGGAGGGGAGCCAGGAGCTGCGCATCATTCCCGACCGCAACCGTCTGAATGATCTAAGATTAAGCGCGTTTCAGGTGGCTGATATGATTTCAACCGCCATACAGGGGAAAGTGGCCGCGCAATACCGGGAGGGTGGAGACGAGTATAATGTTTTTGTTCAACTCGATAAGCCGTTCCGTGAGCAAAGGGAAGCGCTGTCTAATCTTCTGCTCCCGACCATAAACGGTAAAATGATCCCTCTGCAGCAGGTAGCCAAAATCGAGCAAAGTACATCCCCAACCACCATTTTCAGAGAGAATCAGGAACGGTATGTGTCGGTGGGATGCGAACTTTCAGGAATAGATTTATCCGGGGCGGTAACAAAAATCAATGAAATTATCCGGGATACTCCCATCCCGATTGAATACCAGATTGTGATTGGAGGATCGGCGGAAGACCAGGCCGAATCATTTTATTATCTGACCATCGCTTTTTTTGCGGCGATCCTTCTGGTTTACATGATCATGGCCTCGCAGTTTGAATCGCTCATCGATCCTTTTATCATTATGTTCACCGTTCCGCTGTCAATAATAGGTGTTTTTCTCGCTCTTTTTATCACGGGAACCACCATAAGCGTGATGGCACTCGTCGGTCTTGTGATGCTTACCGGAATTGTTGTAAATAACGGAATCGTAATGGTTGATTATATAAATCAGAGAAGACGTGGTGGACATGATCTCTACGACGCGGTGGAAGAGGGGGGAAAGGTCCGGTTACGGCCTGTCTTAATGACGGCGTTGACAACGATTCTCGGTATGGTACCTCTCGCCCTTGAGATTGGTTCCGGTTCTGAAAGCTGGGCACCGCTGGCCAGAGCGGTCATCGGCGGCCTGACACCCAGTACACTGCTGACACTGCTGATTATTCCGATTGGTTATATTATATTTGAACAAATGGGTGATAATATTAAAGTAAGGCTATGGGGTGATAAATACAAAGAGTGACGGATGGTGGTTA
>JBFXGD010000082.1:0-14507 GCA_050178385.1 Calditrichaceae bacterium | reverse complement strand
AAATGGATGAAAAAGGGTTGGCAAAAAAAGAATTCGAAACCTGCCTTTCGCTTGCCAACAGCGATGCAGATGATCCTGAATATAAAGCTCAGGCTAAAAAATACCTGGATGACCTTAAATAATATTACGGCGGTCAGTTGACCGCCTTTTTTTTATTTTTCTCCCGTATAATATAATAATGAACCAAAAATTAAATTAGTGTTCAGTATTTCAGCCGGAGACCCGAAGATTTGATTAAATCCGTTTATAGAACTAAAGGCAATTTTAAAGGACTGCTCTTTTTAATCGGGATAATTTTAATCATATCCGCCTTCTGGTATACACAGAGAATGGTTGCAATCTTAAAAGACAATTCCACTGAATATATGCGCTTCAGAATTAAAGTTTTTGAGGAAAATATTAATAATCCTGATGTCAGTATGGATCTGAGTTTCTTCTTCAATGAAGTCATTCGCGGTGCCGATTACCCGATTATTTACACGGACACCGAGAAAACACCTCAAAGCTGGGTAAACATTTCACCAAATATAGATTCTTCAACAAGTATCAGCCGGCAAGACAGTATCTTTCTTCTTTCAGAACTGGAAAAAATAGCGAGCGAAAATGATCCGCTGCCAATCAAGTATGATGGCGAAATCCTCGGATATTATTATTACGGCCTTTCTCCGGTAATTTATCAGTTAAGATTGTTACCATATATGGCTATCGGCAGTGTTTTTCTTTTTATTCTACTGGGCTATATGGGCTTTTCTCAGATTAAAAAAAGTGAACAACGGTTTATCTGGGTAGGAATGGCCAAGGAAACAGCCCACCAATTGGGCACACCGCTCAGCTCTCTGCTTGGATGGATTGAGCTCATTAAATCTGACACCGGTTTATTACCCACGGCCCTCCATGAAATGCAGAATGACCTTTCACGTCTTAATAAAATTGCCAACCGTTTTTCAAAAATTGGATCATTACCCAAACTAAAACCGGTTCTGTTAAATGGGGTGATTGACAATATCTCATCATACTTCCAAAAAAGATTACCCAATATGCAAAGAACGATTTCGATCAATTCCAGTTATGATGATAATCCCACCGTACTTTTGAATACTGATCTTTTCGAATGGGTGCTTGAAAATTTGATCAAAAACGCCCTTGATGCCATTGAAGGTAATCATGGCCAAATCGCGATTTCTACACATTTGAATCCAAAGAAAAAGTCGGTCTGTATTGAAGTAACAGATAATGGTAAAGGCATACCGTTAAAAGAACAAAAAAATATTTTTAAACCTGGTTTTAGTACGAAACAAAGAGGCTGGGGACTGGGTTTAAGTTTAGCAAGACGAATTATCGAAGAATATCATGGCGGGAAATTGATATTAAAAGAAAGCAGGCCGGAACATGGAACTACTTTTCAAATTCTTCTAAAGGTATAAACGGCAAATTTTAATAACCTTGATTTATATTGATATTTTTTTTAAAATTAAGCAGATTAATAGCAACTTACAGCAAATAAGGAGTGTTTTTTGATTACTGAACGCCAGCGTGAATTTTCTGAGCTTATCGATCCGCACTTACAGTCTTTATACAGCACCGCGTTAAGAATGACCCATAATCAGAATGATGCTGAAGATTTAGTTCAGGACACTCTGTACAAAGCATTCAGAGCCCTCGATCAGTATCAGAAAAATACAAATTTCAGAGCCTGGGTTTTCAGAATATTGGTAAATACATTTATAACAGCATACAGAAAAGCGATCAAACAACCACAGAAGGTTAGTTACGATGATCTTGAAGAGTTTTTTCTGTATAAAAGACTGGATGAAACCATCAGTCTTCAGGAAACATCAAAAGAAGAATTTCTTGAGAATTTTTTTGAGGATGATGTAAAGGAAGCTCTTGAAAATTTACCCTATCAGTTCAGACTTGTGGTTTTGCTTTGTGATGTAGAGGGCTTTTCTTATAATGAAATCGCAAATATTATAGATGCTCCGCTCGGAACCGTGATGTCCAGACTTTACAGGGGCAGGAAATTATTGCAAAGATATTTATGGAATTATGCAAAAACAAGGGGTTATATAAGTGACGACAAAGACAAAGAAGATAGATAAGTACAATTGCGCGGATATTGAAAAGCATGTTCACGCTTATATCGACGGTGTTTTGAATGAGGAAGAAACACTCCTATTTAATGAACATCTGGACTACTGTCTTCCATGTGACAAAAAAATTGAATTTGAAAAACGACTTAAAGAAGTCGTCCGTTTAAAATCAAAAGATAACACTCCGGTAGACCGATTAAAGCTACGAATCGATAAAATGCTTACCGATCTCCTTTAACATCATTCAGTAACCGCAATGGCTGATTAAACAGGTAGTTTTTTATTTTAATAATTTCAGTGAATTTCTCTCCGGTATTCTTTTGAGCTTCTATTGATATTTCTATCGGCACAAATATATCCTGAACCACCCTGTTTTTTAATAAAACCAAATGGCCGTTTCGTATCTGATCCTGATTACTTACCTGAACTTCCCAGCCTTCACATATCCATTTTGTTTTGACTATCCTAAATTTGGGATATGTTGTGACTTTATTATTATCATAATGATAGTATGTTTCAATTTTTAAGCAAAGGCCGTTTATACCAAAAGTATATTCGTAATCAATCAAGCCGCCAACCTGATTCATGGAAAATGAAACGCGAACCGTATTTTCATCCTGAATTAAAGTATAATCATTGCCAATACTTGCATATATGCCATTGATATAAAATCGCTGCAAATCTAATAAGATTGTTTTGAACTGTTCCTTTAAAGCATCAACAGATTGATGATAACTAATTTGATTTTCGTCCCGAAGGGGAGGAACTCCCTGTTCTGAAAGATAAATACTGTTTGGTTTTACCCAAATCATTTGCAAAGGAAATATTTCTGCGTTCTGCCAGTTATTTTCAGCGAAGCGCTCTATTTTTGTACTCGTAACCAGAGAAACAACATTATTTAATTTAGACTGTTCAAGAGTATAATATGAAGTTTTTAAGTTTTCGAAAAACGCCTGTTCATCAAAATTTATATCCTGACTCAGGCATGGCGATAAACTCAGAAACAACAAAAAAAACACTTTCCACAAAACCGATTTTTCCATTAAAATTTCTCCTGCCAAGATTATTTTTTATACATAAATTTAATTACATATTATATTTATAACAATTTTTAATTCGCTTTTCCGGTCATTGGTTTTTCTTGCAATCCAAATGTTAATTTATTAGCTTTTATGCTCAAAAAAAATATAATGGAATGAATGATTATACAAACGATTCAATTCGAAAATAATTATCTTGAAATCATTGATCAAACTTTGTTGCCGAATGAATTTAAAATCATTCGACTCAATAATTTGAACGAATCAATTGATGCGATCAAACGCCTCCGGGTAAGAGGAGCGCCCGCAATTGGAATAGTTGCCGCTTATTCGCTATATCTGCACGCGCGCCAATTGGATCGCCTTGGCGGATTGAATGATGATGCCTTCATTGCTGCCGCCAATTCGTTGAAAAATAGCAGACCGACTGCAGTCAATCTTGAATGGGCAATTGATAAGTTAATAAAAACATATTATTCTTTCACAAAATATGATAATCAGGTTCTGCTAAATAAATTAATGAGTACCGCGGATGAAATACATAAAAATGATATCATGACTTGTGATCGGATAGGGAAGTACGGCTCTGATGTTATTCGCGATGGATTTAATATTCTTACTCACTGTAATGCCGGTATTCTTGCGACCGGCGGCAGTGGTACAGCTTTAGCACCGATTTATACAGCCCAAAAAGAGGGGAAAAATATTCATGTGTTTGTGGATGAAACCCGTCCGCTTGGGCAGGGAGCAAGGCTTACTTACTGGGAACTGAAGAAAAATAATATCCCCGCTACCCTGATCACCGATGGAATGGCTGCCAGTCTTATGCACAAGCAAAATATTAATATGGTTATTGTCGGCGCGGATCGCATATCATCCAATGGGGATTTCGCTAATAAAATTGGAACTTATTCACTGGCAGTTCTTGCAAGGTATCATCAGATACCGTTCTATACTGCCGCGCCGGCGTCTTCATTTGATCTTTCGATCGGCTGCGGAGCAGAAATTCCTATTGAATACCGGGATAAATCTGAGATTTTAGATTTTTGGAATATATCGGATTATGAAAGTTATGATGTCCATAATCCCGCTTTTGATGTAACCCCGAACGAGTTTCTTACCGGTATCATCACAGAACACGGCATCATAAAACCGCCATTTTTAAACAACATCAAATCTATTATTAACACCAATTAAGGAGATCATTATGAAAAAAACAATTCTGATGATTTTTTCATCATTGTTGATTTTGTTATTACTCAGTTCATGCCGTCCACCTGAGCTCGAAGGCGCTTTCGTTGACTACAAAGCCGGCCGTTTTGAAAATGCTCTGATACTTGCCAAAGAAGCGACAGAAAAATATCCCAGCAACCCTGAAGCATGGTATCTTTTAGGCGAATTGTACGGGAAGCAGGGCGATATTAAAGAAATGGTAAGCGCCTTTGACAATTCTCTTAAAATTGGGCCGCAGTTTGAACCCCAGATTACCGAAACCCGAAATTATTACTATTCAACAGAATTTAACAAAGGCGTGACGGATTATAATAACTTCACAAAACTCGAAGACAAAAAATCTGAGGAAGCCGCTAACCAATTAAATTCAGCGCTTACAAAGTTTAAAAATGTTACTTACATAAAAAATAATTTCAGAACAAACGAACTTATTGCTCTTTGTTATACATTACTGGATGACAAGGAAAATTCTCTGAATACATACAAATCTATGACCGTTAATTTTCCGGATTCTGTTGGTTCCTGGGTACTTCTCGGAACTTACTTTTTTAATAATAAAGAATACGAAGAAGCAATCACAAATTATATAAAAGCATTAGAGATAAATTCAAACGATGCAGAAGCGATTACATTTCTTGCGCAAAGTTATGATTTTTTGAATCGTCGTGATGAAGCCATTGAAGCATACAACAAAGCGATGCAGGTTAGTCCGCAGGAAAAAGCGTTTCCTTTTAATGCCGGGCTTTTGTTTATTAAAGCCGGAAATGAAGAAGGTATTGACGAAAACCTGCAGAGAGAATATCTCGTAAAGTCCATTGACTATTTTGCCAAGGCTCTTGAAATTGACGCTAATCTGAAAGAAGCATATCAGTTAAAAAGTACATCCGAACTTCGAGTCGGAAAATTTGCTGAAGCAAAAAATACTTTGCTGGCAGGATTAGAAATTTTTCCTGAAGATGGCTCAATGTGGTATAACCTGGGTGTCAGCTATGCCCGGCTTAATGAGAAGGCAAAATCTGAAGATGCTTTCAATAAAGCTACAGAGTTAGGTAACTAATTTTAAAAAAAATGGCTGCCCTTAGTAAAGCGGCAGCCATTTTTTTTATTTTTTTAGATCGTTTGTAATGTAATAGGACAATGCTTCCAGCTCAATGGACATATTTTCATTTTTTACCAGTACATCCTCTGGCGTTTTTATACTTATGGGGGCAAAATTTAAAATTGCTTTTACACCACAGTTTACAAAAAAGTCGGTAACCGCCTGAGCAACTTTTGCCGGCACCGCGATGATGGCAATTTCGATATTCTTTTCTTTAACTACCTGGCAAACATCATTAATATTGTATATATGCAAACCGTTTATTTCGTGCCCGACCTTCTCCGGATCACTGTCAAACAGTGCTTTAACCTGAAAACCCTGTTTTTTAAATTCCTGATAATCAATTAGAGCGCGCCCGATATTTCCAATTCCAACAAGAGCAATATTCCAGGTTTTTTTGAGACCAAGAATTTTTCCGATTTCTTCTCTCAGGTCTTTTGTTTTATAACCTAATCCTCTTTTCCCGAACGTTCCAAAAAAGGAGAGGTCCTTTCGAACCTGAGCCGAGGTAACGCTGTCAATTTCCGCGATTTCATCCGAAGACACCGTTTCAATTTTTTGTTCGATCAGCATACTCAATGTTCTGTAATACTTGGATAAACGGCTGATAGTTGAATCTGATATTTTTTTCATCTTTCCTCCGTATAGGATTTGATTCAATATATCGTTACCAGCAATCCGCTGAAAATAGTTTACTCCTCATCCTCAAGAGTCTCACCGTTCTCTTCATCTTCTGTCGGAAATACTTTGGTTATATCACTTACTTTATCGTTTTCGTCCAGCCGGATTAGTCTTACGCCCTGCGTGTTTCTGCCAATTACATTTATATCATCAATATTTTGGCGAATAACCACACCATTCTCCGTGATTATCATTATGTCTTCCGATTGACTGATATCTATCGCATCGATCAATTTTCCTGTCTTATCGGTAACACGCATGGCGATAATTCCGCTACCGCCGCGGCTCTGCAACCTGAAATTGCTGACAGCCGTCCTTTTTCCATAACCTTTTTCAGAAATAGTCAGCAGCTCATTCCCATCTTTCACTACTGCCATCGATATGACATGGTCATCATTTTTTAGTCTGATGCCCCTTACTCCTGTTGCGTTTCTGCCCATTGAACGGATCCCGGTTTCGGAAAAGCGGATAGATTTTCCATTTTTTGTAACTAATATAATATCACTTTCACCATCGGATAATGAAGCGCCAACTAACCGGTCTTCATCCTTAATATTAATCGCAATAATCCCGCCTTTTCTTGGGCGGCTGAACGCTGAAAGATCTGTTTTTTTAATCACTCCCTGTTCAGATGAAAATACAATATATCCGGGCTGATCAAAATTCCGCACCGTCATAAACGCCTGAATTTTTTCACCGCTTTCAATATTTATCAAGTTTATGATCGGTCTGCCCTTTGATATTCTTCCGGCAGGCGGAATAGTGTACACCTTTACCCAATGGCAGCGCCCTTTATCCGTAAAAAAGAGAATATAATCGTGTGTTCCGGCCACAAAGAGATGTTCAATATAATCTTCATCTTTTGTTTTTGCGGCGGTGGTTCCTCTTCCGCCTCTGTTTTGAGTCCTGTATGCATTCACCGGAATTCTTTTAATCGCTCCGGAATGAGATATGGTAATGACCATATCTTCTTCCGTTATCATATCCTCGATATTCACTTCTTCATAATTAAAAACTATCTCCGTTCTTCGAATATCTGAGTACTTGGCGACGATCCCGTCCAATTCCTCTTTTATTAATTCCTTCTGCAGATCGGTACTTTCAAGAATTGATTTAAAATATTCAATTTGTTTTAAGAGTTCCCGGTACTCTTCTTCAATTTTTTCTCTTTCGAGACCCGTAAGTCTCTGCAGCCGCATATCCAGAATGGCTTTTGCCTGGATCTCCGTCAAACCAAATCGATCAATAAGGCGTATTTTTGCTTCGTCCGGATTTGGTGAAGTTTTAATAAGTTCAATGATTTCATCAATATTGTCGATCGCAATTTTCAGACCTTCCAGAATATGCGCTCTTTTTTCAGCTTCTTCAAGGTCATATCTGGTTCGCCGGATAATCACTTCGACTCTATGATCAATAAAATATTGAATCATTTCCTTGAGATTTAAAACCCGCGGACGCCCCTTAACCAAAGCCAACATTATAATTCCGAATGTCGTCTGCATCTGGCTGTGTTTATATAGTAAATTAAGAATAGCATTGGGATCAATATCTTTTTTTAATTCTATGACAATTCTCATTCCATCACGATCAGATTCATCGCGAAGATCTGAGATGCCCTCGATTCGCTTATCTTTAACAAGTTCAACAATTTTATTTATCAGGTTTAGTTTATTTACCTGATAAGGAATTTCTTTAACTAAAATAGTTGATTTTCCATTTGGATGCGTTTCAACTTCGGTCCTGGCCCGGACTATTACTTTTCCTCTTCCGGTATTGTAAGCTTTTACTATCTCCGCACCGCCATATATAAATCCGCCGGTCGGAAAGTCCGGTCCCTTTATATGCTGCATCAATTCGCTGATAGAAATCTCCGGATTATCGATCACCGCTTTTGTCGCATCCACAACTTCATTAAGATTGTGCGGAGGGATATTTGTCGCCATACCTACAGCGATTCCTGATGAGCCGTTTATCAGCAAATTTGGTAATTTTGCCGGAAGCACCACCGGTTCATCAAGTGTATCGTCAAAGTTTCTTGTATAATCGACCGTGTTTTTATTGATATCGGTTAAAAGTTCTTCGGCTATTTCCTTCATCCTGACTTCAGTGTACCTCATTGCCGCTGGCGAATCACCATCGATTGAACCGAAATTACCCTGGCCGTCAATTAATGGATAACGGAGCGAAAAATCCTGAACCATTCTTACCATTGTATCATAAACCGCCATATCGCCATGAGGGTGATACTTACCTAATACCTCACCGACAACTCTGGCGCTTTTTTTGTGAGCTCTGTTATGCACATTGCCAAGTTCGCGCATGCCATAAAGTACTCTGCGGTGAACGGGCTTAAGACCGTCCCGCACATCAGGTAACGCTCTTGACACAATTACAGACATGGAGTAGTCCAGATAGGACTCCTTCATTTCATCTTCTATTAGTTTTGGAAGTATTCTTTCATTATCAGCCATATGACTCATTATCCTTGAAAATTATATATCCAGATTACGCACATATTGTGCATGTTCTTCAATGAATTTTTTTCTGGGTTCAACTTCTTCGCCCATCAGAGTTGTAAAAATCTTATCCGCTTCCAGCGCGTTTTCGATGGAAACCTGCAATATTGTCCTGGAAGCCGGATCCATGGTGGTTTCCCACAATTGTTCCGGATTCATTTCACCCAAACCTTTATACCGCTGCATATTGACCTTATTTCCTTCATCGACTTTTAAATCTTTAAGAATTTTTTCTTTCTCCATCTCGTCGTAGGCATAATATTCATTCTTGCCGTTTTTAAGTTTATATAGCGGTGGCTGAGCGATATAAATATTTCCATGCTGAAATAATTCATTCATATACCGGTAAAAAAAGGTTAGCAGAAGGGTGCGAATATGCGATCCATCAACGTCAGCATCTGTCATGATGATAATTTTTTTGTATCTTAATTTTTCCAGATTGAAATCATCCGACCCAATTCCCGTACCAAGCGCGGTAATTATAGTCTTTATTTCTTCATTTGTTAGAATCTTATCAAATCTGGCTTTTTCCACATTCAATATTTTACCCTTTAAGGGGAGAATTGCCTGAAATCGCCTATCGCGTCCCTGTTTTGCAGAGCCACCGGCAGAATCACCCTCGACAAGATAGATTTCACAATCTTCCGGATCCGTGTTTGAACAATCCGCCAGTTTTCCTGGAAGAGAGTTACTGTCAAGCGCGTTTTTCCGGCGCGTCAACTCACGGGCATGGCGCGCTGCTTCCCGGGCTCTCGCCGCGCCGACGCTTTTATCGATTATCTTTTTGGCTATCGCGGGATTTTCTTCCAGAAATTCAAACAGTTTTTCGTTTACAAGCGATTCAACAGCTCCGCGAACTTCAGAATTGCCCAGTTTGGTTTTCGTTTGGCCTTCGAACTGGGGTTCGGATACTTTCACAGAAATAACTACGGTGAGACCTTCCCGCACATCTTCACCCGAGAGAGAAAATTTATCATTATTTTTAATCAGATTATATTTCTGAGCATATGCATTTAGAGTCCTTGTTAAAGCTGCTTTGAAACCGGAGAGATGTGTTCCGCCCTCAATTGTGTTAACGTTGTTACAATATGTTAAGATATTCTCCGTGTATGTTGCGTTATACTGTAAAGCGATCTCTATCGGAACAGAATCTTTCTCGCCTTCAAGATAAACAGGATCATTATGAAGCGGGGAGCGGGTCTCATCCAGAAATTGAACAAACTCACTCAATCCGCCTTTATATTGATAAAAAGCTTCGGTACCATCACGCTCATCTTTTAGAGCAATTTTGATATTTTTATTCAGAAATGCCAGCTCGCGTAACCGAGTAGAGAGAACATCGAACTTATAGACAATCTCTTTGAAAATTTCAGAATCCGCCAAAAAACTGATTTTTGATCCTGTTTTATCCGTTTCTCCAATAACCGTTACCTGATCAACGGCCGCACCTCTGTTATAGGTTTGCTTATATATTTTTCCGTTTCTCGAAATTTCAACAGTACACCATTCCGAAAGCGCATTGACCACAGATGCTCCCACACCATGCAAACCGCCGGAAACTTTATAACTGCTCTTGTCAAACTTTCCTCCCGCGTGCAGTACGGTCATGATCACTTCAACGGCGGGTTTCTGTTCTCCCTGATGGATATCGACCGGAATACCCCGTCCGTTATCTATAACCGTTATCACTTCATCTTTTTGAATGGTCACGGATATTTCATCAGCAAAACCAGCCATCGCTTCATCAATGCTATTATCGACAATTTCGTAAACAAGATGATGAAGACCCTTGCTTGTAATATCGCCGATATACATGGCCGGTCTTTTCCGGACGGCTTCCAAACCTTTTAATACTTGTATATTACTTGCATCATATGCTTTTGTTGGCATATTTTTAACCTCTAAATAAATAAGATATCTTCAACTGTTATCGTTTCCAGAGAACTGTTAATCATTTCAATTAATGATTTTTTTTTCGCTTTAAGTTCTGCTCTCCATGAATCCGAATTTACACTAATTGTTAAAATTTTATTTTCATATTTTAACGGTTTACTAAATTTTGAAATCTGAGGCCCGACCAGGAACGACCATTTTGAAAACATCAGATTTTCTTCATAATCTTTTTTTAGATTATAATTATTTAATATCGATTCAAGTGCAATGTTAATTTTTTTAAAATCATTGCGCATTCATCAGTGTCCCATTCTTTAAACAAATGTAATTACTACTTTTAAGACCTGAATCTTTAAATTTGGTTTTTAATGTAGTAGTAATAAATGTTTGCCCTATGGTTTTAGTGAAATCCAGCAGACTGGCAATTCTGTTATCATCCAGTTCACCAAAAATATCATCCATCAAAAAAACAGGATTTTCTTTTAGATTCTGTTTTAAAAAACTACTTTCAACAAATTTTAACGCAATCAGAAACGTTTTATTTTCACCCTGAGAACCATAGTATTTTATAAAATTCCCGTCCTTCAGGAAGTTAAAATCATCCCTGTGCGGCCCTATCGATGTACTTTTTCTCTCAATATCTGCGTTCAAATTTCCGGATAAATTATCATGATATTGGTTTTTAATTTCTTCTTTATCAACCATAAGATTTTTGCTTATGTTCGATACATAACTGCCGGAAATTTCTTCATTGGTTTTTGAAATAAACCGATAGTATCCTGTAATATTTTTATTAATAAAGTCGATAAATTTTTGTCGCGCCCGAACAATCTCAATCCCATTTGAGATAAGCTGCTCATCCCAGGGAAAAAGGGCATTTTTATTCGATTTTCCTTCATTTATTAAAGTCAGAAGTTTATTACGATGCTGAAGACTTTTTTTATATTTTTGCAGCGCGTGCAAATAAACCGGGCTTGTTTGCGCCAGCAATATATCAACAAATCGCCTGCGGTTTGCGGGAACGCCATATGTTAGTTCCAAATCTTCAAGTGACAAAAGAATTGTAGGAATAACACCAATTAATTCCGAGAAGTTTTGTAATTTGTTTTTGTTCAAAAAAACGTTTTTACCGTCTTTTAGTGAAAAAAACAGTCTTATATCAACTTCGTTATTCGCATCGGTAGTAAATCTGCCGTTAAGGTCAAAATATTCTTTTGACTTCTGTAAGGCTATTTTTTCTGAATTTATTCGAAAACTTCTGGTGATCGCTAAAAAATATATGGCTTCCAGAATCGATGTTTTACCCTGACCGTTTTCTCCGTATATAATATTTATATTTTTATCAAAATTGATCTCTTCATTTAAAATATTGCGAAAATTCTCAATTTTTAAATTTTTAATATGCATTCGAACTTAATTTAGCCTCACCGGCATTATAAGCATTAGAATTTCATCCATTTCATCATCATTTACCGGGTAAACAAGACCAGGACCATCCGCGTCTTTTACCATTATTTTAATTTCATCGGTATCAAGATGTCTTAAAATATCCATCAGATAATTCGCATTATAAGCGATTTCAAGTGACTCGCTGTTGTATTTACAAGGAATAGATTCGTTTGCTTCACCACCGAAATCGATATCCTGAGCAAATACGGCCATAGTGTCCTTATCAATATTCAATCTAACCTGATATGTGATTGGATTAGAGAAAAGGGAAACACGCTTAACCGAAGAAATAAAGCTTTCCCGGTCAATTAGCAATTCCTTTGAATATTCAGTGGGAATGACTCTTTCATAATCCGGATACGGTTCTTTGATAATCCGTGAATAAATTTTTGTATCCGGCAACTCGAACAAAACATGATTTTCACTGAACACAATCTGCTGAGTCCCATCTTCTGGGAGATTTCTGGCAACAAAATTTAATGCTTTTGTCGGAATAATTAAATCACGTGTAAAATCAAATGATTCAAAATCCTTATTAATATATTTTACAAGGCGGTGCCCGTCAGTTGCCACCATTCTATATTCGTTTTCAAAAATCTGACAGTACACACCTGTTAACGCTGGTCTCAAATTATCCGTGGAACATGCGAAGAGCGTTTTTTCGATCATTCTCTTAAATTTTTTATTATTCAGACTAATCTTCTGTTCCGATTCCACAAGCGGAACACTGGGATATTCATTTTTATCCTGTCCGGATAATTTGTACTCACCCAGAGAAGATTTAATGACTATTTTTAAATTAGAATCAACATTAAAATTAAGATCAATCTCGGGCATCTCACGAATAATATCCAATAGCAACTTTCCCGGAACAGTAACAGAACCTTCTTCTTTTACAGTACACTTGGTCCAGGCGATTTGCGTGATTTCCAGATCCGTGGCAATAATTTTTAACTCTTCATTTTCTGCAATTATCAGGACATTGTAAAGAATATCAACTGTTGATTTTGCAGGGATTACATTAATAACTTTTTGTAAAGACTTAAAAAATGAGTTGCGTGAGACGGTAAAATTCATTTTCCCTCCAAATTAGGCAATTTCAATCCTATCAAAATAACCAAAATTTATAACTATTTCAAGGGTTTTAACTTAATATAAGGATATGTTTAATAAGAAAAATTATACTCTAATATTATTATATTTATTTTAAATAAATTATAATCATAGTAATTGAAAGTGTGGATTTGTGGATAAAATCTTTTAGCCTTTATTGGCTATGGAAAAAATGGTAAAAACTTATGTGGATTAGTGTTATAATTTTTGTGGAATAAAATAAGTTTAAAATTTATTTTTGAGATTCGAAAAGATGTATGTTTATAAAGATTGTTTTTTAAAGAATTATTCCACAAAATTATCCACATGGGAAATTTTGACTTAAGTTTAATAAATTCAAATTGATGTGATGTTAAATAAAAAAAGATATTAACATTCCGGATGACAGAGATAAAAAAAAATAATTTTTAGTTATTAATTTGCCTTGCAAGGCAGTATATAGCTATATTAAAATTTGTGAATATTTTGAGACAATTGGAGGATAAATGAAGCGTACATTTCAGCCGAGTAATCGTAAAAGAAAAAACAAACATGGGTTCCGGGAACGCATGAGCAGTAAAAACGGACGTGCCGTTTTAGCCAGTAGAAGAGCTAAAGGCCGTAAGCGTTTGACTGTAAGTGATGAATATAACCAGACAGCATAAAATAACCACTATTTCCGGTAGAGACGAAATAAAATTTATTCTGGATCACGGTAAGAAGATTTACACACGTCTCGGATTAATTTTTCTCTACATGGAAGTGGATGAGTCAGAATTTCAAAAAGCGGCCGTACTCCTAAAAAAGAATATAGGATCTGCTGTAAAACGAAATTATGTGAAAAGAATTATTCGTCATTTTTTGAGAGACCATATCACCCTGTTTAAAAATTACAACAGGGTGATATTTCTTTATACATATCGTAGAGATATTGATTATAATTCTCTGAAAGAAATTTATGTACGCGCCTTGAGTTAACATGAAAAAAATACTTTTGCTTTTAATTCGCGGGTATCAAAAAATCATTTCCCCGCTTTTTCCACCTTCGTGCAGGTTTTATCCCACTTGTTCAGAATATTCATATCAGTCAATAGACAAACATGGTTTTTTTAAAGGGCTATGGTATTCATTAATTAGAATTAGTAAGTGTCATCCGTTTCATCCGGGCGGATTTGATCCTGTGAAAGAAAAATAGAAGGAATACATTTTATTATGGATAGAAAATCAATCATAGCAATGGTCATGATCGCAATTATCATTGTAACCATTCCTTATTATCAGAAGCTTGTTGTAGGTGATCAGCCGGTTGAAGAAAAAAAAGAAATTTATCAGTCCGAGGAACAAGATTCAGTTATCTCAAAACCCGTGGTAGAGGATGAAAAGAAAGCGAAGAAAGAAACACCAATTGTTGAAA
>JBFXGD010000081.1:0-14538 GCA_050178385.1 Calditrichaceae bacterium | reverse complement strand
TATTTAAATATCATCAGCAATAAAATCCCGGCAGAGCAAATCGATAAATTTCGAAAGAAAGGTGTTGTCATCATTGACTGATAAGCTTAAAAGATCATCTCTTCGACTTAATCTTGGACAGAAGGTGGATTTTCATTTGCCGGCCGGAACCATATCAACCGTTGTAAGTTTGAGTAATTGATGATTTTATCCATCCTCACCATTTTAGCCGTCTTCTCTGGCCTATTACATATCCATGCCGATTATAGGCAGAAAATATATCAAACATATATTTTTAAACCGCTGACAATTGTTTTAATTATTTTAATAGCTTTTATTCAGACGGCTGAAGTTTCTTCCGTTTACCGGTATTTGATCATAGCCGGTTTGTTCTTTGCCCTGGCCGGCGATATTTTTTTGATGCTGCCTTCGGATCGATTTTTGTCCGGACTGTCTTGCTTTTTAGTGACTCATGTATTTTACATCCTTGCTTTTATCAGTGGCTCAAGTTTTCCCGTAGGTTATATCTACCTCATACCGGGTTTGGTTTTGAGCGCCGTCTTTTTAAAAATATTACTGCCCCATGCAGGCTCAAAAACGGTCCCGGTTATAATATATTCTTTGATCCTGGTGTTTTTGCTTTGGCAGGCGGCAGGACGGATGGATGAGATATTTTCATATAGTTCAATCATCGCATTGATTGGAACCATATTATTTGTTTTTTCTGATGTTATTCTGGCATATAACCGGATTGTCAAAAAATTCAGAAGCGCGCAGTTCATCATTTTGAGTACATATTATTTGGCGCAGTTAGGTATTGCCTGTTCTGTATAGAATTTTATTCAGATAATTGATAATTCTATGAAAAGTCACGTAATTACGGTTGATGTTGATGGATCGGTATCAGATGCCAGTATCTTAAAATCAATCCCACAGCTTGATGAAGCAGCCCTTAAAGCGGCCAGGATGTCACAATTTACTCCCGCGGAACATGATGGGAAAAAAGTAAAAGTGACTATGAAAGTACCCTATCAATTCAAACTAAAATAATCGTCACCAAAGATCCTGAATCCATCCGGATACGATTTGGGATTGTTCATGTAAGCCCGGGCTGTATTTTAGAATTAAAAAATGTATACTGTTACACCATTGTATTTTCGATGCCTTCATTTAAAAATATGTCTCAAAATTCATCCGGATCATTGAACAGGTCCGCTTTTAAATTATCTGTAACATAAGTTTTTCCCCATACGGGCAACTCGTGACCGTTTAAAAGGGGAATATCGTTGCCATAGACGTCATCCAGCCATTTCCGGCTTTTTTCTGTGACCGCGTACCACATATTTGACTGTCCAACAAAACGGGTCCTGAGAATCTCGAAGATCACAACGGTGGAAAGCAGCGTAAACAAGTCCACCGTCTGTGCCGTTTTAATGCTTGCCGAGAGTTTTTGGATTTTATTCAGATCGAGTTTAAGTACACGGGCCAGATCTTCGGTAATCCGGAATCCTCCGCCGGATTGTTGAGTAGCGAGCAGCGACATCAACACATCAGTTGTGCCGATGTTTTTATCATATAAACGGGATAGACTAATTTGATTAGTAAATATTTCTTGCTTCATATTCCTAATTTTATAAAAGTCGCGAGTCTCATCCAGATTTAGGGATTCCATATCTTTATAAACATGCTTTTTGTACGAAAACACATGGGTGTGTTTTGCATGGTTGTGCCAGCCGGTAGTGATCGGGGTTGGGATTATACGGAGCTTAACTTCGCCTGAGGTTTTCTCGCTTCTCTTCCGTTTTTCTATTCCAAGATAACTGGTGAATTTTGAAAGGATACCGTATTCTTTTGAAAGTTCTATAACCATGTCATTTGATTTAAGTAGTTTCCTTTTTTGTTGTTGGGATCCTGATCTCAGTTCTGTCTCTTCCAGATCACGGATCCGTTCCCTTGCCCAAAGTTGGGGCAGGGGCATGTTTTCCGGGGCAATTTCGGTCACATCAAAATGCCATTCTTTCATTACCGCTCCCGCGCGGCCGGATACAATTATCCGGGAAGGTATTGAATCCGTGGAACTTCTGCGGGTAAATATCGTCGATACCGCATCAGCAAATATTGTCGGGGTAGCCGGAGCCTGTTCACTGTCTTCGCCGTCCCATGAGATACTTTCTATTTCAAGCCCGGGACTTGTGATCCGGTTAAAGATTCGAAGCACCTTGGGTTCGATCCGTTCTCCGGGATAAACAAATTCCGCCCCGCCATCCCCCGCGCGTGCCACTCCTTTGATCAGGTGTTCATTTGGCCCGGTCCCGATGCCGATCGAAAAAACTTTTGTATGTGAACAATTGGAAGCTGCAAGATCGATGATTTCCTGTTCATTGCCGACTTCGCCGTCGGTTATGATTACAATTGTCCGCCTGTCTTTCGCCGGAGATGTATCATAGATTTCCCTCAAGGGATTAAAAATTTCCGTACCACCCAAAATTGCTTCGGTTTTAGCCAGTTTATCGAGAGCAGATGTCAGATTGTATTCAGAATAGTCTTGTGATTTGACAAAAAATGAGTTAAACGATGAGCCAAAACGGTACACATTAAATTTGCAGGTCGGTGGTAATGCCTTAAGACAAATCTCAAGCGCTTTTTTTGCTTCCCGAATCGAATCTCCTGACATAGATCCGGAACAATCTAGCAGAAAAATCACTTCATTTGATCCGGTTTCAGCGGCAAATCCGTTTTGATGGGTCGCAAAATCTAATTGCCAGTATGAATAAGAGCCGTCTTTACAGAAATAAGCAGCGCCGGATTCACTTTCTCCGGGATCAATCACAAGGATAAAATCCCGATCCATAGCCACGGAATCACTGACAAATTCAACACCTACATGTTTCTCATGCAGCTTGATCCTGATAGGATGAGAAATGGATTCCACGGATGCAAGTTTACCGTTATGATGGATGCGCAACATCATTGACAGACCGTATGGAACTTCCGGTACATATGGCGGATTTACAAGGCTTTGAATGGGAATTCCCTGATCGTGCTGCATGTGGCCCGGGATATAGCGGGGAGCGATCGTTGTCGGAAGTGTCAGACGGTAATTCAGACCCTCGGTGTCAAGCAGCATCACCAGCTCGATTTCGACCGTTACCTCCATACCGGGATTCAAATTGCCGACGGACAATGTGAAAATATTCGGTCTCTCTTCATCCAAAAGATAGGCGCCGTCTCCGGCCATTAAGGAATCGTCATATTTTTCAAATGCCTTTTCACGTTCCTCTATCTTTCCGTCAATCAGTCTTTCCCCAATCCAGACCCGAAATCCTGAGATAGCGCTGCTCTCCGGTAACGGGAATTTGTAAACGGCCTCAATGGCCCTTTTCTCGTTATTGCGAAATTTTTGACGGATGATAAGCTTTGCGCCGCGCCCGAGCAATTCACCATTTACAGTAACACCCATCAGGGGTACGGACTGGTTCTCTTTTGATAAAAGACCCCATAAATCACTCATTTTTATCTCCCTTTATAATCGATTTGACTACACGGATTAATTCAGTAATCCGCCGTCCTTCACGTTCTTCAACACTTCTTTTGATGTGTATCTCTATACCCGGGATGATCTGATATCTTACCCAGATATCCCTGATCGATTCCGGGGAGTTTTCCAAGTCTGTTTTTGACAGTTCCTGCATCGCGGCCAGCTTAATTCCCTGTTCCTGGTTTGCGCGTATTTCATGTAATTTTTGCACATGACTGTCATAATAAAATCCGCCACGTCCTCTGCCGGCCGGTGGCTCAAGAAGACCTTGTTGTATATAATAACGTATGGTACGTCTGGAGTAACCGCTTAGGTCGGATAATTGTTCAATGGTGTATTTTTTATCTTTCATGGATTTAAAATAACAGTAAGCTGTCATAAAAGCAATAAAAAAATAAAATATTTTAATCCGATGTATTTTAATGATATTCGATGAGAATAATTGATTGTAATTTCGCTATGATCATGAGAATAGGCTCGTCTGTTTTAAAGATAAATAATGAACCGAACAATGAAACAGCTGATGAAACGATTCCTGATTGCAAAGCTTTACTTGTTGCAAATTCTATTCTTCATCATTAATATGGTCGGCAGGGGAAAGCCATGAACAGAGAAAGTTCTAATCGCATGAAGTCTGAAATTCCTGATATCAAAGTAAAAAAAGAAAAACGGGATAAAACAATCCCAAAACTAATTCCAATGTATCATGTGATTCTGATGGATGACAACGATCATAGTTATGATTATGTCATAGAGATGCTGATGCAGATTTTCGGACACAGCCGTGAAAAATCTTTTCTGATGGCCCGAGAAGTTGATACGATGAGCCGTGTGATAGTTGATACTACCCATATGGAGAGGGCGGAGATGAAGCGGGATCAGATTCATGCATACGGAGCTGATTGGAGAATTCCGTATTGTCAGGGTTCCATGTCAGCCATCATAGAACCTGCGGAAATGCAGGAATCTTGAAAAAAAGGCCGGGGAAAGGGGTGATGATGCTCTCCGGAAGTAGTTTATGTCGAAAAAACCTGTCATATTTGAAATAGTTGATGTGGAGTGTTATCACGGTTATAAAGCCAGCGAACGGCCTCTGGCCTTTACATATCGCGAACAGCGATGGGATGTGGATGAGATCCTGGACAGGTGGTTCGAAAGCGGCGTCGTGGCGGGATATCCGAATCTGGATTATTTTAAAGTGCGGACAAATGAAGGGAGTGTATTTCTGCTGCGGCATAACCTGCGATATAAAACCTGGGCTGTCCGCAAAATTTAATTATACTGTTTTTCTGCAATCCGAATAAATATCACTTTTTTTATTGAATATGAATTGTTGATTTTTTATAATGGTGTACAAAAGTACATACATGGAATGAATTAACAATGAGCAGTAGCAAAGATCCCCTGCGCCTGATTTTTTTTGCGGACACGCATCTCGGTTTCGATTATCCGATGCATCCCCGAATCAAAATCCGGCGTCGCGGACCCGATTTCTTCAAAAATTATTATCAGATCCTTGATTACGCGCGCGCAAATAAACCCGATCTGGTTATTCATGGCGGTGATGTCTTCTTCAGAAGCCGGGTACCCGGGAAGATTGTGGATATGGCGTATCAGGCTTTAGCCGATTTAGCCGATTGCGGTATCCCTGTTTTTATTGTTCCGGGAAATCATGAACGGTCCCGGTTACCGGTTTCCATCTTTCTGTCACATCCCGGGATAAAAGTGTTTTCATCTCCGAAAACTTTCCTGCACGAGACAACTCAGTATGAAGTGGCCATCTCAGGATTTCCGTCTGTCCGCGATAATATACGTGATAACTTTAATACGGTTATCCGTCAGACCGGGTACGCCGATCACAAAAGCAAAATTAAGTTATTATGCATGCATCAGACCGTCGAGGGTGCGGTGGTGGGGCCAATTTCCTATACATTCCGTTCCGGGAAAGATGTGATAAATATAAATGATATCCCCGCGGGTATTACGGCAGTCCTTTCCGGGCATATACACCGCAGGCAAATACTAAAGACGGCAGACAACATACCCGTAATTTATCCCGGTTCGACGGAACGAACATCATTTGCCGAGCGGGATGAGACGAAAGGGTTCTATGATATTAGTATATATGCCGAAGACAAAAATAATCAATTTGTCAAAACGGATTTTATCAAGCTGAATGCCAGGCCGATGACGGATATTGTGATTGATGATTCTATCACCGAAATTGAACTGGAGGGATATCTTGAAGCAAAATTTTTGTCACTTCACCCGGAATCAATTGTAAGAATCAGGACAAGCAGTGATGTGACTGCCGGGATAAAATCAAGATTGACATCAAGATTTTTAAGAAATATCGCTCCGGATCATATCAATATTCAGCTCAGTCCTTTTTCAGGCAGTTATTGATAATGATCATTTGTGCAGCGCTGTAATTTAGAGATGATTAAAATCCACCAGGCCATCGAAAATCCACAATATATCGACTAATCTACATCCAAATTCGTCCGGTCAGTCGAGTTTACCTGAGTGCAGTTCAATAAAAACAATAACTTACGAGTTGGTACGGCATTTGAATTATAAAATCCTGAAAACAGTCCAACAACCCAAAGGAGAAAGAAATGAAATTATCAACAGCATTTTTAGTCATCTTTTTTGCAGCCTTTTCATTGTATGGTCAGGAAGTACAGGTAAAGGAGAAAGTTAAAACGGAAGCAAAGGAAAAAGTACAGCTCAAAGAGCAGGCAAAAACAGCTGAAAAAGAGCAGAACCAGGTTAAGGAAGAGGTTAAAACACAGGAACAGGCTAAAAACAAAGAAATGACTCAGACCAAAACTAAAACTGAAGAACAGGCAGAAGTAAAAGTCCAGGAAAAAGTGGAAGAAAAAGCGCAGATCAAGACGAAAGAACAAACAAAGGAACAAACCGGATTTATCGATGAAGACGGTGATGGCATTAACGATAAGTCCAAAAAGGATGAAGGAAGCCAGTTTAAAGAAACAAACCGCAATCAGTCCGGAGAAGGAACTACCAGTGAAGACGCGGCTAAGCAGATTCAAAAAGGAAAAAAGTAATCAGGCGGCAATTTTATCAAAGTAAATTTTGATTTTATAAAGGAGCAGAGATGCTCCTTTTTTTGTTATAATTATTTTCTGTGATTTACCGTCACTCATCTCTTCTAAATGTGAATCCATTCTCAAAACTGCAAAATATATTCCCGCCATTCTTAAATTTGAGATGAAAATCAGTTCGTTTATTCTCCTAAGCCTTTATAGTATCATATTTCACAAGCATCGACGCCCAACATTTTTTCTGGTACGATTTTTGTAAATCTATATCAAACAATGTAGATATTTCTATAGCATAAACTATAGGTTAAGAAAATGGAAGAGAAAAAAAGTCAAAAAAATGTACTGTATCCCATAGGGATGGTTGCCAAAATTTTTGATATCTCTGTGGCGACACTCCGACTATATGAAGCGGAGGGATTAATTATTCCTCATAAAAGTAAGGGCGGACATCGACTGTTTACGGAGGTTGATCTTGACCGTATCCACTGTATCAGGGATATGCTCGATGAAAAAGGACTTAATCTGGCGGGAATCCGTATGATGTTGTCAGCCATTCCCTGCTGGGAGCTAAAACCATGTTCCCTCGAAGAGCGCCAGAGTTGCGATGCCTATTATGAATCCAACTCACCCTGCTGGATGGTTGAAAATAAAGCTGAAATTTGCATCAATGAGGACTGTAGTCTGTGTCCGGTTTATACGCAATCAAATAATTGTACCAATATAAAAATGATCCTGAAGAAATATTGGAGGGCAAAAGGTAATGGCTAAGAAATTCGACAGACGCGAATTTATCAAAATAATGGGTGTTGGCACCGGAGGGGTGATGGTTGGTTCCTCCATGCTGCACGCGTTGGATTTTGGTTCGCTTGGTGCGGTTACGGAGGGGGCGATGGACAGAACCCCGACTTACTGCGAAATCTGTTTCTGGAAATGCGCCGGATGGGTTTATAAAAAAGATAACAAACCCTGGAAGATAGTGGGGAATCCGGATGATCCTAACAGTAACGGGCGGTTTTGCCCTCGTGGGACAGGCGGTATTGGCACGTATAACGATCCTGATCGTTTAAAAACACCGCTAATTAGGGTTGAAGAGCGTGGAAAACAGGTGTTTCGTGAAGCATCCTGGGAAGAGGCATTCGACTATATCGCTGAAAAAATGACTGATATTAAAGAAAATCACGGTCCGGAATGCGTCGCCTTGTTTACACACGGTTCCGGCGGTGACTATTTTAAAACATTGTTGCGGGGATTTGGCTCAAACAATATTGCCGCTCCGTCATACGCTCAGTGCCGTGGCCCTCGTGAAGAAGCATACATGCTTACTTTTGGCGAAGCGGTCGGCTCTCCTGAGAGAACCGATATCGCTAACAGTAAATGCATTGTTCTGATAGGCTCTCACATCGGCGAAAATATGCATAACGGTCAGGTTCAGGAATTCTCTGAAGCGGTGGCAAAAGGCGCGTCAGTTATCACGGTTGATCCCAGATTTTCAACTGCCGCCAGTAAATCAAAATATTGGCTTCCGATAAAACCCGGAACGGATATCGCTTTACTTCTTGCCTGGATACATGTCATTATATATGAAGAATTATACGATAAAAAATATGTTGAAAAATATACCTATGGTTTTGAACAATTAAAAGCCGCGGTAAAAGATAAAACACCCGAGTGGGCATACTCGTTAACAACAATTAAACCGGACGTTATCCGGGAAACGGCCAGGGAAATGGGTAAGAATGCGCCCGCTACATTAGTGCATCCGGGACGCCATGTTACATGGTACGGTGATGATACTCAGCGTGTCAGGGCGGGAGCAATTCTAAACGCTCTTCTTGGCTCATGGGGACGCCGGGGAGGATTTTATGTTCCGGCGAAAGCTCATCTCGCAACGGCCAAATTACCTCCATTTCCTGCAACTAATAAGAGCTGGAAAGACGCATTCCCCGGTAAGTTTCCGCTGGCCAATCTGGCCTTATCATCCGGAATCTGTGACGCAACAATTCCCGCGCCCGAGCGCGACTGCAGTTTTAAAGGGTGGTTTGTTTACGGGACTAATTTGCCGCTGACGCTTCCGGAGCCGAAAAAAACGCTGGAGGCAATTCAGAGTCTTGAACTGCTGGTGGCGATCGATATCATGCCCGCGGAAATTACCGGTTGGGCGGATGTTGTGCTTCCTGAATGCACATATCTGGAACGTTACGATGACATAAGAATCTCTCCGGCACGCGTTCCCACCATCGCCTTACGCGCGCCGGCATTCGAGCCCCAATTTAATACAAAACCCGCATACTGGATGGCCAGGGAATTGTCAAAGAGACTGGGACTTCAGCAATATTTTCCGGCCGAGACCATGGAAAAACATATTGATCAGCGTCTCAAGACCATCGGCAGCAGCCTTAAAGAAATGAAAAAGATTGGCGTTAAGCGGTTTGAGAATGAATATGATCTCTATTTTCTCAATGGTGAAGACTATGAATTCGCCACTCCTACCGGAAAAATAGAATTATATTCTACCATGCTTGCCGATGCCGGTTTTGATCCAATTCCACAATATACCGCGCATGAAGAGCCGCCGGAAAACTACTACCGCCTGCTCTATGGACGGGCGCCGATGCATACTTTCGGCAGGACAGCAAACAATCCGAACCTAAATGATCTGATGGAAGAAAATGAAGTTTGGATAAATCCGAAAATCGCGAAACAATGGGGAATTAAAAACAGACAATATATTATGTTGGAAAATCAGGATGGTGTCACATCCAACAAAATTCGCGTAAAAGTGACCGAAAGAATTCGTCATGATTCAGTCTATATGGTTCATGGATTCGGCCATACACAGAAGCAGATGACCCGTTCTTATAATAAGGGTGCAAATGACACGGGACTGATCAGCAGGGTTAAAGTTGATCCGATTATGGGAGGCACGGGGATGCGTGTCAATTTTGTCACCTTTAAGAGGGAGGTAGCGTAAATGTCTCGATATGCAATGGCTATAGATACAAAACGCTGTGTAGGTTGCGCCGACTGTGTCGTTGCCTGCCAGACAGAAAATAATGTTCCGATAGGATACTGCAAAGACTGGATTGTTGAGGAAATGACCGGTGTCTATCCGGAATTACAACTTGAAATCCGATCGGAACGATGCAATCACTGTGAAGACGCGCCCTGTGTGCGTTCATGCCCGACCAGCGCCAGTCATTATGAAGAAGGAGGCGTTGTTCTGGTAACTCATGAGGAATGCATCGGTTGTAAAGCGTGTATCGCTTCCTGTCCTTATGATGCAAGATTTGTTCATCCGGAAGGCTATGTGGACAAATGTACGTTCTGTATTCACAGAGTAAAAGACGGTAAAGATCCCGCATGCGTGAGCGTATGTCCGACACACGCGATGATTTTCGGAGATTTGGATGATCCGAACAGCGAAATCTCAAAAGCAATCCGTACAAGAAAAAATAAGACACTGATCCCGGAAGCAGGTACAAAACCTCATGTTTATTATCTGCTGTAAAATTTGAGCCGGTTTTTAGGAATTGTAATTAAAATTTCTGGAGAATAAAAATGAAAGAAATAACCATCACATCAGGGAGAATGAATCCGGGTATTGATCCTGTGCTTCATGCATGGGGTTGGGAAATCCCTGTTTACCTGTTTCTTGGAGGGCTTGTTGCCGGTATTCTGTTCTTTTCAACTCTTTATTATATCCGCGGTCGTCAGAATGACTACCCGACGGCGGTAAAAATAGCGCCGTTATTTGTTCCGGTATTTTTATCAATCGGTTTGCTGGCGTTATTTCTTGATCTGTCGCATAAACTTTATTTTTGGAGACTGTACACGACGGTCCGGTTTGAGTCACCAATGTCCTGGGGCGCGTGGACGCTTCTTTTAATCTTTCCACTCTCCATACTTTGGATCGCAACCTGGATTGAGGATGTTTTTCCAAAATGGGACTGGAAATACAAAATACTGCAAATAAGCGCTGATTTGTTAAAACAATACCGCAAAGTTCTGGCCTGGTCAGTCATGATCCTGGCATTGATTCTCGGCATGTACACCGGGATTCTGCTTTCCGCTTTTAATGCGCGTCCATTCTGGAACACATCGATACTCGGGCCGCTATTTCTGGTTTCCGGCCTATCCACAGGGACAGCATTCATTATTTTGCTGTCAAAATCTCACGATGAGAAGAAGAGATTCAGTCAGATTGATTTAACCCTGATCGGGACGGAGTTATTCTTGATCGTTCATATGTTTATGGGATTTCTGGCAAGCACCGAAGTCCATATTCAGGCTGCGGAACTTTTTCTTGGCGGACCATACACCGCTGTGTTTTGGACGTTTATCGTCGGATTAGGGCTTCTTGTCCCGCTTATTGTAGAACTTCTGGAACTTCGCGGCGTGAAAATCCCTCTGCAAATTCCGGCCTTGCTTGTCCTTCTGGGCGGATTTATTCTAAGATTCATCGTTGTTGACGCCGGGCAGACTTCGAGATGGTTGTATAAGTTTTTGGAGTAGGGGAAAGAAGAAGTAGGAAGTAGGAAGTAAGAAGTAAGAAGGTTAAGAAAAAAGATAAAAGAAAAAAGAAAAAAGATTAAGAACGGTCTGAAACGGGATTAAAATGATTAAATGATTTGGATGATTAAGAAATTGGAAATCAGAGTTTTCATTTAATCAGACGAATCAGAGTTCAGACAAAGAAGTAAGAAGTAGGAAGTAGGAAGTGAGAAGGGAAAGATAAAAGATAAAAGAAAAGAGAGAAGAGCAAAAAGAGAGAAGAGAGAAGAGAGCACACAGTATGCTGTGTCTGAAATAAGAATTGTTAAAATTAAGATTAGGGGTAAGGAAATCCGAGCCCAAAGTAAAAAATGGTTCTGTAAAATAAATAGAAAGAATAATTCCGGGTTTTAACGAGAGGAATCAAAAAATGAAAGAACAAAAGTATTGGTCACCTTATTTATCAGGAATTGGTCTGGGAATTACACTGTTACTGGCTTTTGTGATTATGGGGAGGGGATTGGGCGCTTCCGGCGCGGCGATGAGGTTTGAAGTATGGTTTCTGAATCTGTTCGCCGCTGATCATGTGGCAGCTAATCCATACTTTAGCAAATATGCAAATAATCCATTATCTAACTGGCTGATTTTTGAAGTAATCGGTGTCATTATCGGCGGATTTATATCCGGAGCACTCGCGGGACGTCTGAAATTTAAGATTGGCAAAGGTCCGAATATTTCAAATAAAGGACGATTGGCTCTTGCCTTTGGCGGTGGCGCTTTAATGGGATTTGCGGCGCGTCTGGCACGCGGATGCACCAGTGGTCTGGCGCTTACAGGTGGGGCAACTCTTGCTCTCGGCGGCTGGGTATTTATGCTGATGATTTTCGTCGGCGGTTATATGACCGCTTACTTTGTACGGAGACAGTGGTTATAATTGAATGATTGTCAATTAGAATATGATCTGATAAGAGTATAAGATCTTCTCAGAATTTAAAAAGATGGAGATAACTATGGCACCCTTCTTTAAAATGGGATTTTTCGGAGAACAGACAAGCTTTATTATCGCTTTGATTCTTGGTATCAGTTTTGGTTTCTGGCTGGAAAGAGCCGGTTTTGGTGACAGCCGTAAATTAGCGCTTCAATTTTATTTCGAAGATATGACGGTACTAAAAGTCATGTTTACGGCCATCCTTGTGGCGATGCTCGGAATGATGTATATGACCTTGTTTGGCTATCTGGATATCGAAAAAGTATATATTAATCCAACCTATATATGGGCTCAGACAATAGGTGGTCTTATTTTAGGAGTCGGTTTTGCGATCGGCGGATATTGTCCGGGTACATCAATTGTCGGCGCGGCGACGGGGAGAATTGATGGCTACGTCTATATTTTGGGCGCGTTATTCGGCATGTTTGTGTTTGGGGAAATGTTCCCGTTCATCGAAGAGTTCTATTATGCCGGTTTTATGGGTAACGCGAAACTGACAGATTTCTTTGGTCTTTCAACCGGTGTTGTCGGACTTCTTGTAATTCTGATGGCCGTAGGTATGTTTTACGGCGGTGAATGGTTGGAGAGAAAGTTCAGGAAGGAGACGGTATAATGACATTTTCAAGTAAAACACTTGGTTTTGGTTTGTTAATATTATTAGGTCTGATTCTCGCATTTTCACCGGTGGACAAGATGAGCCGCAAACCGGTAACAGCCGAACAACTGATAAAAGAAATCACAACCAAAAAAGATTTTGTTCAGCCGGAGGACCTGGCGCACTGGATTATTGATAAAGATCCCGGTTTTCAGGTGATTGATGTACGGTCAAAGGATGACTATACAAAATATCATATACCCGGCAGTGTCAGTATTCCGCTTGAAAAACTTGTGGACGCAGAGAGCAGGGATTATATCTACGCGAATAAAATGCTGATTCTTACATCAAACGGGAATACAAATGCTTCACAGACATGGATTTTTATGAAACAACTGGGATACAAGGAAGTCTATATACTCTCAGGCGGCATGAATTACTGGGTTGATGTATTTAGCAATCCTAATCCGCCGGAAGGGGCATATACGGATGATGAACTTTTTACATACCAGTTCCGCAAAGCAGCCGGTCCGGTAATGATGGGAACGGCGGTTGCCACTTCATCCGAAGTAAAGATAGAAGAACCCGCTCCGGTAAAAAGATCAATCAGAATGCCTAAGAAAAAACGCGATGAGGGATGTTAAAATTACATAAAGCAGGGCAGATATTTTCTGCTCTGCTTTTTTTATTTGTTGAATAATTCTTCTATGCCTTCTGTCTTGAATGCCCGTGTCCGCCACTTTTTGTAATTTGCTGATTTTTCCAACAGTCTTTTCTGTTCGTTTTTGTTTAACAGCCGGCTCCCCGGAATTACAGGTTCTGTCGGTATTGTTACGGAATTTGAAACGGAGTCCGAAAAGGCATTGCGAATTCCCAATCCCGCCGCCTTTGTATTTCCATGACAGCTTTCACAGCTTCGCCCGTGCTTTCCGGTTGTGTGGGGCGTATAAGTATCCCATGACCAGCCGGGGCGTCCGTCGGACCTTTTAGGAATAACCGAATCAAGCCACAAATTTTCACTGGAATCAACATACGTTATATAATACTGATATAGTGGCCGGATAATCGAATATTTACCATCGGGATTTATTCCAAGAATGGGATCTTCCCAGCGCCTGAATGACCAGCCTTTGTACCAGATTCCGGTTGATTCCACACCGGTTAATCGATTTGGTGAATGAGCAGTCGGGCGTTCTGCCGGTGTAATCAGAAACATGTCGGTCAATAAAGTGATGACCGATTTATCTCCCTGCCAGATTAAATTTTCCCATAATTCATAATGTTTGGTTTCATCCAGAAAAAGATGAAGACCATAATCCTGATAGGACCATTGGGCATGACACGAACTGCAGGTCAAATCGGCATGAAAATCTTTATGTGATATGATATCTTTATTAAATTTTTTGGCATCATCCCGAAGTGGCGATGCATTGAATCCACCATGGCAGTTTTCGCACCTGATGTCCGGGGACTGACCATCAAAATTTTGAATCTGTGAGTTATTCATAACACGATGCGATGAGTGGCAGTCAAGACAAGTCATCCCGGCCAGCTGATGTACATCGGTCGTCAGACGATGCTGATACGCGCCAAATTTAGGTTGACTTCCGTATGGCGTCGCGTATTCCTGATGATAATCATGTTCAAAATAGCCATAATAGTCCCCGCCGATATGATTATTTGAATGACATGTCAGACAGGTTTCATCCTCAACTTTTTTTTGCATTTTATGGCCATGCAGGGGTTTACCACTTTTCTGATCAAAGGGAATATGACACGACGCGCATCCACCTGCTCTTATCTTACCCGGCTGGTCATCTTTTCCGGAAGCGTTAAAGTGACAGGCAAGACATTTTTTTACCAGAAGGTTGTCAACAAT
>JBFXGD010000080.1:0-14838 GCA_050178385.1 Calditrichaceae bacterium | reverse complement strand
CACTCTCACATCTCTGGATTTCTCCACCAGATCAGCTAACGGTAATCCGACTTTTTCTTCAAGATTCTTGTAGGAACGATATGATAATTCACCGTTTGTAACGGTAGCAAGGTGCAGTATGACATTGCAGGTATCTTCATCTTCATCCAATGAAGGATATGTGTTTCCCCCCCAGCTTTCCGTCGGATGCGTTGCCAGCATGGCGTCATAGAAATCATCTATCTCGTAGTGAGTTCCATGCGCGCCGATACCTTTATCGCGGGCAATTTTACCCAAGGAGATATACTGATTATACATATTTTTATAATCACGGTACACCAGCTGCATACCCGGCATGGTTTTTCCCGGAATGGCTTCCACTTCACCGCTGGTCCAGTCCCTGATCTGTGTCTGCGCGATTTCCGCGGGGGTGTCATGAGCCAGAGGCTTTGTTACAAGATCAGGTACATGATCCGGAAAATGTTTCTGAGATAATTCTGAGAATTTTTTAGAAATTTGCTTGAAGATTTCCCAGTCGCTTTTTGATTCCCAACAGGGGGGTACCGCCTTAGAAAGCGGATGAATAAAACTATGCATATCCGTCGAATTCAGGTCCGCCTTTTCATACCAGGTCGCCGCTGGTAAAACGATGTCTGAGTATAGTGCCGAAGTGTCCATTCTAAAATTCAGATCAACAATCAGATCCATCTTACCGGTTGGCAGCTTGTCATGCCAGGTCACATCTTCGACCTGTCCCTTTGCAAAATCACTGTCACCGATTGCATTGTTATGCGTACCAAGGTAATGCTTCAGAAAATATTCGTGCCCTTTCGCACTGGCCATCAGCGCGTTACCTCTCCAAATATACCAGACACGCGGCCAGTTTTCGGGAGCATCCGGATCTTCAACGGAAAATTTCAGTTTTTTGTTTTTTAATAGATCAACAACATATTTTATGACATCTTTTTCATCATTCGAACCGGTGGCTTTGATCGCTTCCTTTGCAAGTTCAATCGGACTTTTTTCAAACTGCGGATAGAAAGGCATCCAGCCGTTTTTAACAGCCCGAATCTGGACATCCATTGTATGCCCTTTCGCCAGAGATCCTTCTTTCTGATTTTGCGGGACAGAATGATAATCCGTGAAAGCTTTTTCATAACGCCATTGATCCGAATTAACATAATGCCAGCTCGGCGCGTTCTGGAGTCGTGACGCGCCATACCAGTCTTTGGCAAACGCGATAGTTCCCCATGATTCGCCGGGAGCAAGCTTTTCCTGTCCCACATAATGCGCCAAACCACCGCCGTTGACTCCGATACAACCCGTATACATAAGCGCGTGAATACCTGCCCGGTACATTAAATTTCCATGATACCAGTGATTAATACCCGCGCCGATAATGATTGTACACTTTCCGTTCGTGTGTTCGGCCGTACTTCCCCACTCGCGGGCGAATTTGATAAGATTATCACGGGACAATCCGGTATATTTTTCAGACCACGCGGGTGTGTAAGGGGCGTTTTCATCATCATAATCAGCCGGATATTCTCCCTTTAATCCCCTGGGCACGCCATACTGAGCCATCAATAAATCATAGACCGTCGTAACGATCTTTGTACCGCTTTCTGTTTCTATTTTTTTGACGGGAACGCCCCTGACAATATTATTGGCTTCCCCAAAATCATCGAGGCGCACCAGAACTTCTTCATCTTTGTTATTCAAGAAAGTAAGAATGGGATTAATTTTGCTCCCGTCCGCGCCGTCCTTCAATTGAAGATTCCATTTCCCTTTCTCCTTCCCCCATCGGTGACCGACACTGCCCATTGGCATTTTAGGAGCTGATGCCGAATCATCCCACATGAGAAATTTCCACTCCCCGTTCTCCTGATCAGCATATTTCTTTAGCTGACCGGCTCTGAGAAGCTGTCCCGCTTCGAAATGATCATTTTCCTTATGCAACTCTACAAGTAGTGGGGCATCGGTGTATTTTTTTACATACTCTATAAAATATGGAGTCTGTTTCTCGTGGTGGAATTCCTTTAGCAGAACATGATTAACAGCCATCCACCAGGCGCCGTCCTGCCCGGCGTTTATGGACATCCACTCATCCGCGTATTTTGCGACCTGATTGAAATCAGGCGCGAAAACATACATTTTGGTCCCGTTATGGCGCGATTCGGCGGCAAAATGACAATCCGGCGTGCGGGTCATATTCAGATTGGATCCCATGACCGCCAGCAACTTGGCATTATACCAGTCCGCTGATTCCTGAACATCGGTCTGCTCACCCCATGTTTCAGGTGAGGCGCTTGGCAGATCACAGTACCAGTCGTAAAATGAAAGAGCCAGACCGCCCATCAACTGCAGCATTCTCGCGCCTGCCGCATAACTGATCATCGACATGGCGGGAATTGGTGAGAAACCGGCAATCCTGTCGGGACCGTGTTTTTTAATGGTATATATATTGGAGGCGGCCATAATCTCCAAAACAGTATCCCAATCCGTCCTGCGGAATCCACCTTTTCCGCGCGCCTGCTGCCAGCGCTGCCGTTTTTCCGGATCTTCCACCATCGATTTCCACGCGTCAACCGGATCATCGTATTCCGATTTAGCCTTTTTCCAAAATTCCAGCATCGCGCCGCGGATATAAGGATATTTTACACGCAGAGGACTGTACAAATACCAGGAATAAGAAATACCTCGCTGACAACCACGTGGTTCATAGGGGGGTAAACCATGCTCGAGGGTGGGATAATCAAGTCCCTGCATTTCCCAGGTGACAATCCCGTCTTTTACATGAATATTCCATGTGCAGCTCCCCGTACAGTTCACACCGTGGGTGCTGCGGACAATTTTATCGTACTGCCAGCGATTCCTGTAGAATTGTTCCCAGGTTCTTTGTTGGGGAACAACATCGTCTCTAATCCACGATTTCCTGCTCATTATGTATTCCTTAATTTTTGCAACAATGCATATCACCAAAACATGTTTAGATTATTCGAAATGATCCAGATATCTATTCCTGAATTCTCAAGTGAGTTTTTTCTGCTGAACCATTGCCTTTCGTACACCGCGAAAACGTTTATTCCACAGCAAATCAAAAACAACCAAAAGGATTACCGCCCCGACTATTCCAAAAAGTAAAAAATTGACCATCGAGGCTGTGTTCAGCGGCTTATCCATCTCAGTTTCATTTTTAAGAAATGCGACGATGGGTAAAATTTCAGTGTCAGCAATGGGTTTGGTTTTAAAGATTGGATTCATCGTGAGTCCGGGCGGCGCCACGAGCCAGGTAGAAAGCGCTTTTTGCCCGCCAAGCCTGGCGAATGCCCGGGTCAGATTCAACCCGAGAAGCCCACCGCCAAATCCGGTCATACTGTTTACGGTATGACATCCTATACAGGCCGGGCCTCCGTTTAACAGCCGCTTTTTTCCGGTAAAAAGCGCTTCACCCTCAACGATATCCGATGGAAGCAGGGGGCGGTCAGCAATCTGCATTCCCGCAAACTGTGATTTTTCCAGCTTTGACTCAGCTGCCATCAAATCGAGAAGTGCATTGGCCATTACTTTCGTCATACCAGGTGAATTGGTCATAACGGCGCCGCGCGCTTCTTTTTGCAGCGTTAACGCGTATGGGTCTCCGCCGGCCAGAATTCCCTGTGGATCCATCAGCCAGTTAACCAGCCAATCACGTGACTGCCTGTCATTGACATTCTTTAAATCAGGCCCGGTCAAACGACCGCCGCCGACCGTATGACAACTGACACAGTTTTGCTTGAAATATTCGTCGGGAGTCTGAGCATTGATGTGATTTACAGAAACAAAAAGAAAAGCTGTGAGGAGTAGAACAGCCCTTCTGCAATCATTTTGTTTTAGGATTGCCAAAATCATTGATACCTCAATAATTTTTGTGTGGACAGTCTCATTTATGAGTTTGTGATGTTGTGATCACTATTACAAGTATTGTGCCATAATACTACTACGACATCTCAATTGAATAGAGAGAAACTGTAAATCACTATAAATCTGGAGTTTATAGAATGATTTTGTTTTGGAAGTAGAAATTATATTGATACAAAATATGATAAAATTCAGAGAAAGTGCATATACGACTATGCACCCGATTTTGATATTTTCCGCATAATCGCATAAAAAACTGTAACTTAAATCGTGCATACAACCCTATGCACCGGAATTATTCAGACGAATTATCCCTTGCATCTGAGCTGTCAATATTCAGTTTCCTCATAATGCGCTGAAACGCTGCCCTTGTCAAACCGCACAAATCAGCCGCGCGGGATATATTTCCTTTTGTTCTCATAAGAGAATTTTGTATATACGTGCGTTGAAACTCTTCAATCGCTTTTTGTTTTCCTTCTTCATAGGTCGTCGTGTCATCGAATAATCCATAACCGTTTTCCTCGCTTTTTGACAATCCCAGGTGAGATGGCAATATTTTATCGCCTTTACAGACAATAAGCGCTCTCTGAATGGTATTTTCAAGCTCTCTTACATTTCCTTTCCATTCATGTTTCTTTAATGCGCTTACCGCTGCGGGAGATAGTTCAGGAATTAATTCACCGCCCTCGAAATACTCATTCACCGATTTTCTAAAAAAATGCTCAGCGAGAACAGGGATACATTCCGGCCGGTCCTTTAACAGCGGGATTTCTATTTTCATGACTTTTAATCTGTAAAACAGATCCTCCCGGAATTGCCCCTTCTGAACCATTTCTTCAAGATTATTGTTACTTGCGGCAATAAGACGAAAATCAACCGGGATGACATCATCCCCACCAAGAGGCCTGATTTGTTTCTCCTGCAGAACCCGCAATAGCTTCCCCTGAAACATCAGCGACATGGAAGAAACCTCATCCAAAAAGATTGTGCCGCCTTTGACTTGTTCAAACAATCCTTTGGAGTCTTTATGGGCGCCTGTGAACGCGCCTTTTTTGTATCCGAATAGTTCAGATTCAAGAAGCGTGTCCGGTAAAGCGATACAATTGATGGCCAGAAATGGTTTTCCTTTCACAAGACTCCGATTATGTATTTCATGGGCGATTAATTCTTTCCCCGTGCCACTTGCGCCTTCTATCAATACCGGTACTTTGCTGGGCGCCACCTGATCAACGAGGTCGAGAACATCACGCATGATTTTAGATACCGCGATGATATTTTCCGACCTGTATTTATCAAGATTCTTTTTAACAATCCTCCGTGAGAGAATTTTATACCCTGTGCGCTCTACAAATGAAAGGATTTCGTTATTGTCGAATGGTTTGGTAACAAAATGAGAGGCGCCGTTCTGCAGGCAGGAAACCGCCAGCTCAATTGTCCCGTACCCGGTTATGAGAACGACTGCCACCTCAGACCAGTTGGCGTTAATTTCATGCAGCAAATCAACCCCGGACATCTTGTCCATCTTCAGATCTGTAAAAACGATATCATAGCTATCCTGTTGCAGGGCGGAGAGAGCTTCTTCAGCGGATGCCTTCTCTTCTACGTCACACCCCAAAGTACCAATGAGCCGCTGTAGCCCTCTTCTGACATCTTCCTGATCATCAACCACCAGTATTTTAAGCTGGCTAAGATCATAAAATTTTTTGGCATCCATTTCCATATACTGTTTATTTCCTTCCCGGATTAATAGTGAGGTTTTCAGCCTTCATATTATGCTTTTGCCTGAAACGGTATAAGAACGCGAAAAATGGTTTTCCCCTGAATCGATTCGAACAGTTCGAGATCACCGTTGTGTGCATTTATGATGCTTCTCGCCGTCGATAAACCCAGACCTGTTCCACCGGTGTTTTTTGTTGTAAAGAAGGGTTCAAATATTTCTCGTTTATGCTTTATATCGACACCGGGTCCGTTATCTTCCACATCAACGATCAATCCGCTATTATTATGAAACGTTGAAAGTTTAATTTTACCTGTTCCTTCCGGTACCGCCTGTAAGGCATTTAGTAAAAGATTGACAAAAACCTGCTGGATTTGGGTAGCATCACCTAAAAACGGCTGGTCCTTATCCTGAAAATCCTGTTCAATGGTCGTCTGCTTTTCTTTGTTTAAAGGCCTTAGAAACCGTATGACATTCACAAGAATCTGGCGGATATTGATTTCTTCTATGCGCGGCTGTGGAAGTTTTGCATAGTTCAGAAGCTCGTTTATGATCCGCTGGCAAGTCTGCGTATTTCTTTTAATTACGTCAACATGCTCATGAAATTTCGAGTTCTCCCTTAGCTCCGATTCCATCATCTGATTATACATGGAGATCGCCGCAAGCGGACTATTCATTTCATGCGCTACAACTGCCGCGGTCTTTCCAAGAACAGATAAACGGTCCTGATGCGCCTGCCTTTCACCAAGCCTTTCACGCTCCGTAATATCCCTGGAAACCAAAACTTTGCTTGTAGATCCGTCCACCGCCGGTAATTTTGTCGAAATAATTTCATACGTGGCGTTTTCAATCACAATCACACAGGATGTTTTTTTTGACACATCCATCAAACAATGGAGACAATTATTATCTTTGCTAAGTCCGTTTTTACATTTTCGGATTCTGTTTACCGCCTCCGCGCTTTCCAGAAAATTTATCAGCGGAGCCGACGCTTTATTGGAGAGTACAACATCCCCTCTGGAATTCAGGAGAACAAGCCCATCGGTCAATGAATGAACTACTGTGTTCAATCGGTCGTGCTGGATCCGAAGTTCGACTTCTCTCTTCTGCAGATCATGCGCTGTGCGTTCAAGACTCATTGTTCGCTCTTGTATCGCTTCCGCCATCATGTTGAAGGTTCGTGCCAAATTACCGATTTCATCTTCCGACTGATATTTTATGCGTTTTGAAAAATCTCCTTCCTTGATCCTGTAAGCCATTCTTTGGAGTTCCCCAAGCGGTCTAATGACAAACTGAACAGGAAAGTACAGCAGGATCAGCGCTGTCAGGGCAACAATAAACGCGATACCCAGAACCTTGCTCTCAAGGACACCTATCGGCTGCAACGCCTGAGCTGAGTTGAGTTCAATCATCACTCTCCAGGTATTACTATCCAGCGGAAAGCTTTGCCCAAACATTTCTTTGCCGTTTGAGCAAATATGACGGCCGTTATGAAACGCTATCGGCGTTGACCGGGATTTTTCGCTTAATTTAATTCCCTTACTTGCGGCAGCATTATTATTACCATCGAGATACCGCCACGGCACTTCCAAACACACCCCATTCTGATCAATCACTGTCAGATACTTCTCAATCTGTGTATCGGTCAGCCCATAATCGTATTCACCGGACATATCTTTGACGACGGCTTCTAAATTTAAGACACAAACGAGAAAACCCAGTTTTTCAGAATGATTCAGATTCCAGATATCTGTCACGATGGCGGCGGTTGGAAATGATCCCGGTTTGGACGGCGGTATTATTTGACTAAATCTTTTTGAGTCTTCTATCAATGCCTGATCGATATATTTTTGAATAAAATGGATAGTATCGGTGGTTCCTGTCAGACGTATTTTTTCATTATTGTAAATTTCGATGGCAGAAAAATCATTCACCAGAGGAAGCTTGTTCGCTATTAAATGTTTTTTTAGAGCATGATGGGCATTTTGAAGAATGATTTTTTTATCACGATCCGAATGCCGGTCGAGCAGAATTTTCATATTCGAGCGGATAAACCCGTCTGATGCAAAATCTTCGGCTCTGCGCTTCAGGGATTCCAGTTTATTGTCAAATATCACCGCCTGAGCCATGGATTCGCTCTTCAGGCGGATTTGGATCTCTCTATCCAGGCCGCTGTATACTGAATTGACTACAAAATAACCTCCAAATCCGAAAACAATCAGAGACAAAAGAACAAAGCTAAGCGGCAGCTTATATTTTATGGCGATCTTTGAAAGGGGATCCTTTTTATACCATTTCATGGCAGCCTTCCATTCAAAAGGTTGGATTGTTATCTCTTAAAAAACTCCGGACAGGTTCCATAAAAATAAGAAGACACGATTATTATATCAAGCTCTGTTCTCTAAGCACAGTCAGATTATTATACTTTTGAAGCATTTAACGCATTTTATTGTAATTATGCCTCAAAATCAGCTGTGGATCAAATGAGTATAAAAAAAGCCGGCGGGTACTTTATTCCCCAACCGGCTTCTTTATTGCCATAAACTAATGGTATACTAAAAAGAGTATTTCAGTTTTGTATAGACCATATCGTTTTTCTCATACATGCCGAACATTCCGACGCCTTCGCCGATAAATATGTTCGCGCCGATAAGAAGTTCAAATCCGTCTGCGATATCATAAGTCAGTTTAGGGCGGATCAAACCATCCTCATTGTCAAAACCATAGTAGGTGAATAATTCCAGCATGAGAGTTTCGTTAAGGTAGTCTTTAGCCATCAGGAAGGTTGCCGTATTTTGAACTTCATCCTGCACCATTTCTTCTTCATAATCCAGTATTCTTTCCTGAATATACTGGCCGCTGATATCAACACCCCAAACATTGTAGTCAAATCCTAACAGATAGTGCGCATAGTCTTTTTCTACAACTCCTTCTTCATATGTCTTCCCTTCCGCGGGATTATCCATAGCGGTATAATTTCTTCCCGTATAATACGCGCCTTCACCACGGATAACAACACCTGCCAGGGTGACACCAAAGCTTCCGCCGCCCATTGTCAGTCTGTGATACTCGGGACGTACCGTAATTCCGGTTAGCTGGTGTGTGTTCGGATCCATCTGTTTCAACAGGTGTATTGAAGGATTGTCATCCCATAAATAGGCACCCATAAGTTCAAAATCTATCGTCGATGACAGAAATGAATACTTACCAGCTAATTCGCTGTTTTCCAGTGAACCCTGTACTTCTGATTTCGAATAGTCATAAGTAATCGGCGGTACCATCGGCAATGACATCATTTCAGCAGGATTTGGCATTTTTGGAGCCCAGATGGAACCCTGCTCAGCAAAAATAGTCGGCTGAAACTCCGGCAGCCAGACTAATTCAAAGGTTTGATCACCTAAATAGTAATCAAATTTAACCGCGTTGACACCAATACGAATTTCCTCGAAGTCAGGTAATAAAAACTCACTTAAGTTTTTTGGTGAAATAATATCCGTGATAAAAACGCCGTCGGCTTTTCCCCAGATAATTTGCTGCTTACCGACTCTAAGATCCGCGTTATCCCACATCAAGTCCACATAAGCTTCGCGCAGGTCAAGCTTTAGCTCACCTTCTTTATCGTGATTTACATAAGGATTAATAAAAAATGCAGAGTTTTTTGCTGAATGTGAAAACTCCAGATCCAGTGTGTTTTGCGTTACCGAATATTCACCATCCTGTTCAGTCAAAGCACCCAAATAATTACGAACGTATCCATGAATATCAATCCCAAGGGCGAAACTCTGCTGAAACAGACCAATAATCATCGTTATGATTAAAATGTACTTTTTCATTTTACAGTCCTCTTTTGAGTGTACGTTCAGAAAACATATCATCGGGAGTATTGATGTTGTATCTGTAATTGCTGAACACGAGATCTGTTTTGTGAATTGACTGAACATTTTCCATCACTCTGTGCATCACTGTCCACACACCGTCAACTTGTTCAATTTTCTTGCTGTGATCAATCTTCAGTAAATCACCTTCTTCATCATAATATTCTCTTTTTAGGTATATCCAATTTGATTTGATCACCCAGCTGATCGTTTTTGAATAGATTGAATCTTTTTCTTTCGGAATACTTTCAACTACATAGCAATCCTGACCGTCAACAGTCTCGCTACGAAGTAACTTATGGGTGTCCTCATTCGGCAAGCGATCGCCGATATCATCATAGGTAAAGTCTGAACCCATGAAATAATCACTTTTGCTTTCTGATGAAATCCTCTTAATTCTTTTTAAGGCCGGCAGGTAAATCCATTGATCATCGTCTTTGCTCTCATCAGCATAAGTCCAACTCATGAAAGAAGTGCCCATTACATCGGCCGGAGCCAGAAAAAATACAACCGTTTTTTCGTCGCCGCCATATTCTTTCGTGAATTGTCTTACTTTACGGACACGAGTATCGCCTGATTTATTGATCAGGGTCATGATCAAATCTGATGTTTCATCATTACCATCTTCACGATTATAGTTATTTTCTATAATCTGCAAGGCGGTTAATGATTCCTGCGCAGACACAATATCGATGCCTGATAGCAGGATTCCAATCATTAGAGTTAACAAGAATTTCTTCATTACACATCTCCTTTTTTGGGAATTAGTTTAGGTTTTATTATATGGATGAGAATTAACATCACTATAATGGTACATAGGAACGACAGAAGCATATTCAGTGAAATAAGTCCGCCAAGTTCCTGATTCGGAGGAAAAGCTGAAAGTAAAAGTACCGTGAAACCAAGAACAAGCACTAAAGCGTTAAAGAAAATCGCGCGTCCGGTATGCCCCATAGTTTTGATGGCGACTAGCAAGCGATCTTCGGTTTCCATCGAGAAAATCTTATAGCGCTCAATAAAATGTATCGCGTAATCGATACCGATACCCATCGCGATACTTGCTGCCAGCGCTGTGGTTACACCCAGTGGTATGTCTAAAAATCCCATGATGGCAAAACTGATCATCGATGTGATGATAATCGGCACCGAACCGATAAGTCCCGCGCTAAAGCTTTTGAACATAAAAGCCAGAAGTATTACTACCATGATAATTGAGATCAATAGACTTGATATTTGACCCTGGAGAATCAGATCCGTAAATACCAGTCCTTTATATGCGGAACCAGCGAAATTGACCGTAATGCCGGGGAATAGATCTTTATTATTATTAATCAGATCAATCGTTTTTTGAATAATTTTGGAATTATCGCCTTTTAACTGAACGGTCAGGTTGGCTCTTTTGTAGTTGTAATCAACTACCTTATCCAGATTTTTGGGATCGCCTGCCATCGTATAAAGCAGCAGATATTGAGCGAGCAGATCACGGGATTCAGGAATCACATCATATTTTACGCTGTCACCATGCATTACCTTGTGCATTTTTCTCAGATAATCGGCCATAGAGGAGGTATTGCCCACTTCCGGAATCGCTTCCAGTTTTTCCTGCAGAATATTTACATTTCTCCAGACCTCAGGCTTTTTGAAAGTATCGTCTTCACCTTCAAAAATCACATTAAACTGCGTCGTTCCTGAAAAATGGCTGTTTATGAAATGATCCGCCTTTACAATCTCGCTGTCATCCTCAAAATTTCTTAAGAAGCTGGAATCAATCCATACTTTCTGCATTCCGAACGCAGAGACTACGATGATGACAACTGTAGCGACAAGTATTGTCTTACTATTGTTTAAAATTGCATTGGTGATCCATCCTGCCAAACCTTCTTTTTCCGATGTCTTCGCCGCTTTAATCTTCAATTTTGGCAATCCAACCATATATAGCATTGCCGGTAGAAAAGCAATGGACAGAAACAACGCCATGAGTACACCAAATGCAGTGAAAAGACCAAAATATTTTACCGGCCAAACCTGCGATGTAATCAGAGATATAAATCCTATTGCCGTGGTTGTTGCTGCCATTAAAACAGGTTTCCACATCACTTCGATCATATTATCAAGGGCTTCTTCTTTTGAAGCACCCGGATTCTCCTTAAGGAACAATTCAAGACAGTTAAACAAATGAATCGCGTACGCGACACCAATGGCGATGAGCATTACCGGAATCATAGTCGATACCGCGTATATGGGAATTTGCAGCGCCGACATTAATCCGAATGCCCAAATTGTGCTCAGAATAACGATGAACAGAGTGACGATTAGAGATTTAAAACTGCGTAATGTCAATAACAGAACAAGAACGATTACCAACAAAACAATCGGAATCATTTTTTTCATATCTTCCGGTGCAAGCTGCGCTAATGTGCCCTCCACAACCGGGCGTCCCGCGAAATATATATTTTCAGGACCGCGAAATTCTTCTGCTGTCTCCTGTATTTGATCATATAATGCTTTATCAAATACAACATCCCCTTCCAGTTCCGCGACAATAATTGTTGCTGTCTCGTCATTTGATACCATTCTACCCATGATCATATCATTTCCGGTTACAGCTTCACGAATGCTTGCCAGACCCGCCGAATCTTCAGGAACCTTTGTGAAGAACGGCCTGACATCCATACCATAATCGCTGGAGACAATATTATCGAGGGTATACAGACTTGTCACATTGTCCTTTTCGATTTGGCTCATCTTTTGCAATTTTTTCGTGATGGTTTTGATCTTATTCAATGTGCCTGAAGTAAACAGACCATCAGGATTTTCGACTACGAAGATAAAAGCATCTTTGATATTGAACCACGATTCCGCCTGATCGCTATAAATAAATGCGGGATGCTCTGAAGGCATATACATATCGAGATTCGTTTCGACTCGGGCATGTTCGCCCATTTGCCAAAATGAAAGCGCAGTAAGGATTACTACGATCGTCATCACAAGGACAGGCTTTCGGTAGAATCCTTTCAAATAATTAACCATTACACACTCCTTAGTTTGAATAACAATTCCCATACGGGACTATTATGAAAAAATAATTATTTCACAATACTGTCTACAAAAATGAGTCTTTCTAAACTGTCAATCATCCCCCTACCCCGGTCATCCAGAGAAAATGTGAATTTTCGTCTTCTCCATTCCAGGATAATCATACTAATGATCCCTAAAATCACTACTATCAAATCCTGTGTCCTGACATTTACAACAGTTCCTTCTGATTTAGCCTGATTTATAAGACTTTCCAAAATCAGGAATCTGGAATTCCGAAATAATTGTAATTTTTCACCCAGAGACGGCTGCGGATCAAAGATTTCGTCATAAAACAGCACCGCGGTCAGTTCCGGATGATTTTCCAGAAATCTCAGTTGAAGCATAATAAGCTGCATGATCCTTTCCTTAGCGGTGTCAAATTCATCCAGTTTCTCATTCAACATATTTCCAAATATGAGCATACGGTCCAGAATTCCATTCAGAATTTCTTCTTTGTTTGTAAAATGTCTGTAGATGGCCGGTTCTGATATACCAACTTTTTTTGCCAGTTCTCGAATTGAGAGAGCAGGATATCCCTGATCATGAATTATTTGCATCGCCTGATCGATAATCTGCCTTTTCCTCTCCTTTGTTGTCATCCTTGCCATAATATTCCTAACGGCTTTAGATCTGCTTGATTAAATTCTTGCCATAATACTTACGCCGGTGAAAACCAGCTTTCTTTTTTCTTTGAGAGCAGGACAAAAATACTAATCCATATAACAGATCTTACGGTCATACCGATAACACTCTTCATAGCTACCGCATCAGAAAATATGGTTAGGATAAGCAGCCAGACAATTGTATGTCCCACCGCCACTAATCCCGCCACATTTATCGCGTGAGCATGTCTAAGCCAGAAACCAAATCCGACAAAAATGGAAACAACAGCCATCGTCAGGTTATAATAAATCAGCCATGTCAGAACCAGGTGATCAGGATTTTTGATCCCGAGTACTATTGGCAAACCATCCACAATGGCTGTAACACCAAACAAAATGGCCAGAACCGCGAGGCTTTTTAGAACAACACTTCCGTTCATAATTCTACCTTTCATTCTTCACTCTTTTATTAAAAATCGCTTCAGGCTGAACCGTAATTACTTAATTGACGATCAACTGTTCAACGGTCCATCCGCGTTCATATATTTACATTCCGCCAAATATAACGAGCAGCATGGCGCTTAACATATAAAGCGACGCGTATTTAAAAAGCCCGAAATTAATTTTTTCAGACGGGCGTAAAACACTTGCCAGAGATAAACCCAAAATTCCGATAGATAATATCCCAAGCAGTCTTAAATATCCCCAGGAAAGACCGATCGCCATGGCGCCCATTCCGATGGCGATCGCCGCTCCCAAGCTTGAAATAGCGATGATCAGACGGGTATATTTATTCCCGTATGTGGATGGAAAGGTCGGTACGTCGGCACGCTGGTAATCATCATGGTACCGCATACTGAACGTCATTATATGGGTCGGGATCCATAACAGTATTGCCAGAGCAAATAAGATACCTATCCCATCAACTGTTCCCAATCCCAGTGTCCTGCCTGCAAGAACAGGCATTCCGCCGGATATTCCACCCCAGATAATGGACCAGGCTGTTCTTCGTTTAAGCCACATCGTATAAATCACCACATCGATGAACAGCCCCGCAAACACTACAGCCGCATATTGAAATGAAAGCATCAAAGCCCACAGCAGACCCGCAAAGGATATACTCAAACCAAGCACCATAGCCTCTTTAGCGTCTAATCTGCCTGAGGGCAATGGCCGGTGCGCCGTCCGATTCATTTTTGAATCGATATCCCGGTCATACACCATATTCAGAATCGTACTCCCGCTGATGGCAAGAAAGAGACTGCCAAGCAACCCAAACCCGATTTCAAAGGAAGAAATCGGACAGCGGGCGCTTATATATCCTGTAATTCCCGTTATAAGCAATAATCCGGTCTGCAGGCTTTTTATAAGAGGCCAGTACAATTTTACCCTGGCCCCGATTTTTTGTCTTAATGTATTTGTAGTGTTCTGCATGTCCATATCTGTCAATCGTTCTATTTTTCTATATTTTCTTCAGTCTGACTTGATTCAATGTCTTCGGTCTTCTGAACATCCCTGACGCATCGAAATCCTATATACATACTGTAGAAGTCGGGACCGGCGCTGTTTCGAGCCCATGTAAACAGATTGTATTCATAATTGTTACGGCTACCGCCTCGCATGTATCTATAGTGTAAATCGGGATAATCATCACCGCACCACTGCCAGACATTCCCGGCCATATCAT
>JBFXGD010000079.1:0-14854 GCA_050178385.1 Calditrichaceae bacterium | reverse complement strand
TTCCATCCTAAATGGGATTGGGAATCATCCTCTGTTTCCGACGGTCCCGGTCCGGTTCCCGATGATGGCTGATATATATAATGAATATCTGACCTCCGGAATTATCGATTTTATCTTTGGCTACTCTGTAAAATCCATTTACCGGGGAGGCAGAAGCCTGGCCTCCGGCGCATTTCACAAGGCGAAGAACATCATTCATCGTTCCACGAAGGAATCACCGGCTTTTCAGAATCCGTATCCGCCCGCGACATTGCTTCATAGTTTAGATGATGCTTTTTCAAATCAGCCGTTGCCATATTCTCTGCGTTCGACAAATAATCTAAATGAATACACAGATTATTTAATTGCCCAAACCGGCAACAGGGATTTAACGGTGGGCTTTTATCAAACATCATCTCTTACATTTCCTGAATAATAATTAGGCGAATTAAGGGAAAGATCTCTCATTTTCTTAACATAAAAACACAAATACTGGAATGGGATTTTGCCACAAGCGCGTCAGCCGTTTCTCTGATGCGTAAGTTACGATTGTCCGAACCGTATGTTATTATCGGCTCATGCGTATCAGACTTTGATGTTATCCATATAAGCCATATTCCTTGTTCGAAATATTGACACGAGCTTACACGTTTATTGAACATGTCGGCTAAATGCAACGTTTAGGATAATAATCAGGGAATAAATATGATCACATTATACCGGCATAAAAACTGTTCTGAATGCGACGATCTTCAGGACCGGCTCGATGAACTGGTTATCGCATACGACACTGTCCTGTCCGGGCTTGAAGATCGGCAAAAATTTCAGAGCCTGCCTGTCCTGGATGATGATGGTAAAAAGTATGCCGGAATGAAAGCGATTTCCGGGCATATTGATGAATTAACATCCTTCAAAGAGCTTTGGGATAAATTTCAGGGTGATTCATGTTATTGCGATGACCGGGGTGATGTGGAATAAGCCTGCTATTTCACCATTATTTGTATTGTTTCTCCTTAAATCCAGGCGCTTGAGTGGTTAAGATCAGAGAATGTCAGAGAATGGTTTAACCGGAAAGTATCTCACCGGCCGCGCGAGAAATAATATCTTCATTTTAGTGTAATTTTATATTAATTTAATCACTGAATAGGCCAGTTTCACAATATTGTCAGGGATAATATATGAAATCAAAAGTCCTCATTCCTCTTCTGCTTCTTTTTCAGTTTCTGTTTTTAGTTTTTACCGTCAATCTTTACTCACAGTCAATTGAATCTGCCGAAATCGCAAGATTAATTCAGTCATTTAAAAAAGATGAACGCGGCCCTTATCAGGCGATTCGCTGGTTTTGTCCGGATGGCAGTATCATTCCGCCAAAGGAAAGATGTCCTGAACCCGGCGGCATCCAGCATGCAATTCACAAAGATATTGTTACAAGACTTGCAAAAAATAACGGGATATATTTGGGGCAGATTCTTGCCGGTGCGAAGTTTGAAGATGTCTGGGATGAATCAAACCGGAATTCCAGATTAAAACAGTATATGATGGAGAGATACCTTCAGCGCGGCGATGACGGCTGGATTTTTCGCAAAGCGCGGTACTACAGGGGCGCTATTCAGGTAGAAGACGAAGAATACTGGGGAGTGAATTTCCTTAAATGGCTGGTTTCCAGTGGTGAAATTATTGATACGCGTTTCTTTTTATTGCGTCAGGCCGCGAAGGATATTCCGCATAAGGCGAATTATAATCACTGGAATAATATTCGGGATCTCTCAAAAACTCTTGGCGATTCGCTGCCCACCTTTATGGATTTGCGGGTGAAATTACACGGTCAGCCGGATGCGGGAGATCTGGAAAGGGTCAGAAATTTCAAAACGCGGTACAAGAACAAAATTCCCGTGATGATGGCCGAGCTGCTGCAGAACCTGGAGAGTGAACTAGAACTGGCGTTCAAGCCTACAGACCTCCAGACACTCAGCAAATATATCGAAAAATTACCAACATCGAACATTCTGTCCGCGCGGACTAAAAAGCTGATCGCGGCATACGGTAAAAAGAACAGTCAGGATCTTCAGAATAACAGGATAAAAGATATTTCTTCACTCCTGTGGGAGATCAGGGCGAATCTGCTTTCTGTGTCAAGGCCGGATCAGCGTCTGGCAATCATTGATCTTTCAAACGAACTCGAAATGATACTTTTTAGTGAAATTCATTTATGGATGCCTGAGACCATCGGCGGGCTGCTTGAGAAAAATTACTATCTTACAAAAGCCGCGGCAGGCTGCGGTTTTATTGAAAAATGGGAATGGGAACAAATTGAACCATTATTATTGTCGTCCGGCGGCGCAGAGGATATGAGCCTGGATGATTTCAGAAGAAAAAGCGAAATCTCAAGACGCGCAGTGGAATGGAGCGCGGGAATGGTGCGGACTAATTTTGAATCGGTCGTTTCTTTGTTCGGCGCTTTCGAACCGCTGGCAAAAGGATTTACCGATGACCGCATCCGTGGTTCTGTTCTGCTTCCTCTCGGAGAAATTGCAGGCGATCTGTCGGATAGGTTGTCCATTTACGCCGGGCAGAGCAACAATGTAATGGGGATAAGCAATCAGAATAAAATTACCGGTCTCAATCCGGGGTTTGCTTTTGGGAAGCTGGAAGTTGTTCCCGGGGCGCCGGATGATATTCAGTTCGCGGCGGATAAAATTTATATTCTTATGCGGCCGCCGGCGGATATGAAGCCGGTAGCGGGAATCGCGACTGTTTCCGAGGGCAATCTTGTTTCGCATGTGCAGCTGCTGGCGCGGAATCTTGGCATCCCGAACGCGGTTTTGTCGGAACAAAATTTGGCCGATTTATCTGTTTATTCGGGAAAAGATGTGTTTTACGCGGTTTCACCGGGTGGCAGCGTGTTGATGAAACCGGCCGAAAAAATGACGGATAAGGAAAAGTCACTTATTCAGATAAAAAAAAGGAAAGAGGAAAGAATTAAGGTTCCCACCGGGAAAATCAATTTGAATCAGACCGATATTTTAAATCTTCGAAAACTCAGGGCACTTGATTCGGGAAAAATTTGCGGCCCGAAAGCTGCAAATCTTGGTCAGTTGAAAAGTATGTTCCCGCAGCAGGTTGTGGAAGGTCTTGTGATTCCATTCGGAATTTTCCGACAGCACTTGGATCAAATCATGCCGGGTGGTGAATTGACTTACTGGCAGTATTTACAGGGGACATTTGAGAATGCATCCGTGGAGAATAAAACCGGTATGACGCCTGATCAGATTGATTCAATGGTCTTAAAGCGTCTCGAAGCGCTTCGTGACGCCATCCAGAAAATTAATTTTTCACAGGAGTTTTTACAAAAGATGAACTCGGGATTTGCGGATATTCTGGGTAGGGAAATAGGTAGTGTACCGGTTTTTATCCGCAGTGACACCAATATGGAAGATTTGAAGGATTTTACGGGCGCGGGACTCAATCTGACTGTTTTTAATGTGGTTGAAGAAGAAAAAATTTTTCAGGCTATCCGCGATGTCTGGGCTTCTCCGTTCACGGAACGGAGTTATAAATGGAGGCAGAAATTTCTGCTAAATCCGGAAAATGTATATCCGTCTATTCTCATTATACCAACGGTCGATGTTGAAAAATCTGGCGTGATGATCACAACCGGCGTGACTTCAGGGAATGCGGATGATGTAACCATCGCCTTTAACCGGGGAGCAGGCGGGGCTGTGGAGGGTCAGGCGGCCGAATCGTATCTTCTGAGAAGTGACGGTACCATTCAATTATTGTCTCCGTCAAGGGAAACTCTCAGCACAACGCTACCCGCATCCGGAGGAACCGCGAAAGCAATCATGTCTTTAAACAAACCGGTGCTGGATAACAATGAACTGATCATGCTTCGCGCATTTGCCGATGAGATTAAAAAGAAACTCCCGGGAACCCCCGGTATTGAATCAAAAGGACCGTTTGACGTGGAACTGGGATTTAAAGACGGGCAAATTTGGTTGTTCCAGGTCAGGCCGTTTGTGGAAAACAAAAAGGCGCGATCTTCGGAATATCTCCGGAATATGGATCCAAAAATCAAAAATATCCGGATATCACTGAGCGATACACTTAAGTAGCGTTTATTTCAATGTTGGGGAGAAATAAATCCAATGAAAATAAAAATTGGGATTTTACTGCTTTTTATGATCCTTTTTGATGGTCTCTCGGGTTATCCGATTGACGGCTATCAATGGACAGGAATAAGACGGCTGTTAAAACTGAGTATGATAAGCGAGGGACAAATCAAGGGGACATTGCCTCCACCGGGAGGCCGGAAGCCTTACGCGGAAATCGCCCTGAACCTGTTAAACGCCAGGGGTGATAGTCTCGATGCTCTTCCGAAGGTAGATCCGGAATTACAAAAACGGATTGACGCGCTGTTTCCGAACCGCGATGAAAGTTATTCACTGGCGCTTCTTGAGATAACGCCGGGTAAACCGACGCGTTTCGCAAAGCGTCAGGCTGATAACAGATTCGCGCCCGGCAGTGTGGGAAAGCTGGCGATTTTAGCGGGGCTGTTTACGGAATTACAAAAAATCTACCCGGTCTCCCCGGAAAAAAGACGGGAGCTGCTGCGCACACGAATGGTTGTCGCGGATAAATGGATACTCACCGATCATCATGACGTCCCGTTTTTTAATCCGGAGACCAAGGCTTCATTCTGGAGACCGATAAAAGAAGGGGATACATTTTCTCTTTATGAATGGGTGGATCACATGATCTCAGCCAGCGCGAATTCAGCGGCAAGCGTGGTTTGGAAAGAAGTTCTTTTGATGAGGGCGTTTGGGAAAAATTATCCTGCGAGTGCGGAGTGGGAAAAGCATTTTTTTGAAAAAACTTCAAAAAGCGAATTGAGCGCCATAGCCATGTCGACGGTGAATGATCCGTTAAGGGTTATGGGGATAGAGCAGAATGAATGGCAGCTGGGCAGCTTTTTTACGCAAACAGGCAAAAAACTTGTTCCGGGTGGCGGAGGAAGTTACGGAACACCCACGGCGTTGCTAAAATATCTCATCGCGCTGGAACGGGGGAAAATAGTGGATGAATGGTCAAGCCTGGAGATCAAAAGAATGATGTATATGACCGCAAAGCGAATCCGTTACGCCTCGAGTCCGGCGTTAACGGACGCGGCGGTATATTTTAAATCGGGAAGCCAGTACCGCTGCAAAGTGGAACCCGATTTCAAGTGCGGGAAATATATGGGAAATGTTGAAAACTATATGAACTCGGTTGCCATCGTCGAGCATCCGGCCGGCCGTGTCTATCTTGTGGCGCTTATGTCAAATGTATTAAAGAAAAATTCAGCGGTGGAGCATCAATCGCTGGCGACGTTTATCGACCGGATCATTTCAAAATAGTTTGAATGATTTACCTGTCGATACCGATATGTTTTAACGCGAAACCGGCCATTTTCCGAACTTTTGAATCCGGGCTGTTTACCAACGAACCAATGTATGGAAGATACTGCTCGTCCTTTAATTGGCTGACAAGGTATAAGGTGCGGATTTGCAATGTCGAATCTTCGCTTGTAAGAAGTGTCGTTAAGCATTCGTGCTCTGATTTGATTTTTAAGCCGAACTGCTCAAGCGTTTTATCAATCACAGAACTGATCATCGTCGTTTCAACAATCGGTATGATGATCTTTTTCAGATCGCTTTCAAGGACATTATCCAAAAACTCAACCGCGTTGACACGGACATCAGGTTTGCTGCTGGTGATTCCGCTGTACACATTCTCGATATCTTCAGGCGGATATTTTAATCCGAGTAACCGGAAAATTCTTTCCAGATTGTTGTCCAGGCGATCTTCCAGCGCCTTTATCAGCAAATTTCTGGCTTCGTGTAATTGGGTCTGATTGGGATCAGGCGCAGTCCGGGCACCAATTTTTGAATCTGCCTGCACCTGCAAATACAGAAACGCGAGAGTGTTTACATAGTCGCGGGCCTCTGCAAAAATCCGGTTTACGATGTTCGGGACATGAAAATTGAGTCCGGATGAATTTAGTCTCAGGTCGTATAAGGCATTGATGACTTCATAGCGAATAAGCGCGTCTTTAAGCTGCAAATTTTTCACCAGAACATCAACCGCTTTTTGAATACGGAAATTGGCGATCAGAGCGGGAATGCTTAATCGAATATTTCTGTCTACATACGGATTATTTAAATGCTCATTCAGATCATCCAGGATATCTGGCCCAAAAGATGTGAGAGCTTCATAGGTGTATTTCCATAATCTTTTCTTTTTCTGCATCCGGATCAGAACCGGTAGAAATTCCTTGTTTTTGCTCGACCCGGCGGCTAATATGGCGGCTTGTAAGATATCAAAATCACGATCGCTCAACAGGATATGAAGGTATGGATACAATTCGGAAATATCCGCGGCGCCAATGACCCGGGAAGCAATAATTTTTAATGATTTCGTCAATGATTTATTGGTCTGAAGCCGCAAATCTTTCATTAGTTCGTCAACCGATTCCTTAACTCTGAATTGCTGTCTTAATTCCGGATTATTGCGGCTTTCTCTTGCCGCGCAAAGGAGGGCGGCTCCGCGAATGGTAATATCGGGCGACTGCAGGAACGAATTAAGTTTGTCAATTTTGTTCCCTCCGGCGCTTTGAAACAGATAATGCATGGCCTCTGTTTTTATTTCCATATCCGGATCATCAGCCAGAGATATGACTTCATCGGAAAGATCCAGGTGTTTATAGAAATAGATATTTCTCAATACTTCCAGTTTTATCTCTCCGGAATGATGGTTTAGAAGTCGTTGAAAACAGGGAATCAGGCGGTCATTTTGAACCGGTTTTACCATTTTGAGAATTTGGAGAATCTGAGATTCATTTTTTCCCTCAAGGATTTTGATGAATCCTCCATATACGGACTCGTTTTGAATATCAGGCAAACCGGAATTTGAGTGTACTTTATTGGGCTCAATCTTTAAGCGGAATGAATTGATATACTCTTTTCTAATCCTGGTGACAAGATAAATCCATAGAGAAAGCAATAAAATAATAATAAGACTGATCTGTCTGATGGTGAAATCAAATCCATATGTCAAAAAGATGAGAAGCAAGCCGCCGATACCTGTCGCGAAACTATCCACAAAAACATCGATGAACGATTTTGCCTGATTCTTAATTCCCACCGGAATAGGCAGGGCGAGCAGTTCGATCCCGGCCTTGTTTATGGAGTTCTTAAGACTGCCGTCTGTTATTTTAATAAATATTCCCGCCCACAGCACGGGAGTGATAAAGATGGTCACCGCTCCAAAGAGAATTCCTACCGGCAGAAAAAACAATGATGTTCCCACTCCAAAAACACCCACAACCCGGCGAGTGACAAACAGCTGGATCAGGAGGGAGGCGATATTCAGATTGGAAAGCCAGAATCCGAAGAACGCGGTTAACTGATCTTCATTGGTGATTTCTCTGGCGGCGATGGCCCCGAACTGGTATTCAATAAGTTTGGCGACCAGAACGCCTGTTCCGACAATGCTTGCCAGATAAATAAGATGTTTTGACTGCCTGATTATCCTGACCGGATGAGCTGCCGTCACGGCTACCGGATGTTCACGGTATAGTTTGCGGTGTTCGGCGTTCTTAAAATACTCCTTCCATAAATTATTTGTGATCGGAATACACAACAATAAAAACGCGATACAGATAAAGATCAGATTTTCGCTGCTAATGACAGGTGCAAGAAAATTTGTAAGATATCCGCCGAATATACCTCCGGCAATGGCTCCGGACCCGATAAATCCGAATAAGCGCTTTGCCTCCCTGGCGTTAAAAATCACATTTGCGAGTATCCAGAACTGAGAACTGGAGATGACGGCAAATATGGCGACAAATATATAAAAAATGTATATGATCCAGCCTGGCAGCAAATTTAACTGCAGAAACGACCAGAATATGAATAAAAAAGTAATCGAAATTTTAAGAGTCTTTACAATTAAATGATGAACCGGCACTTTTTTGAGCAGTCCTGAATAAAGCGATGATATGGCAGCCGCGAACACAGCCACCAGAATAAATACAAAAGGCAGCTGTTCAACGCCGAACCGGGTGAGGAACATAGAAATAACGACGGGTTTTACAATGAGCAGGGAGGAGATGATCAGAAAAATATAGCCCCACATCATAAGGGCCCGTCTTCCCTCACCGTGCCGTATATCAAAAGTTTCGTTTAGTATCTTTTCAACAATATCGATGAATTTTACACTGGAAACGTTATTTCTGGCCACCATAAAACCATACTCTTTAGTGTTAGATTTTTTTACCGGATTTTAAAACAATCTCCGCCGTCAATAACAAATTTCTAAGAATGGCCTCTCCATGAGGATCTTCGACAAGTCCCACAAGTATATAACGCCGCCATTCCGGTCCCCAGACCATCACAGAATCTGAATGCCAGTTCCGCCAGGTACCTGATTTTCTGTAAATCCTTGCATTGGGAACGAGTTCGTCGAGACTATGCACAAATTTATGGTGAAGTTCAGGATCCGCCAGGAAATCCAGCATTTGAGCTGAACGTTCCCGATTAACGAGTTTCCCAAACGCCAGCAAATAATAATACCGGCAAACCTGTGTGGCGGTAGCGCCATGGCTAAGACCCATTAAAGGATCAGGATAGCGTTTTCCCAATTTCGCGTAGCGTTTACCGACCCACAAACCGCCCCCCAGATCCGGCGCGTAGAGCTGATACTTTGGATTCATGAGGACAGACTGGATTTGTTTAAACCCAATCCGGTCAATCATCCGCGTTGCCGCCGAATTATCTGACTTACTAATCATTAGGCGCATATCATTTAATATTTCCGGCGTCTCTTCAAGTGTACCGTCTTCAAGCGCCTGAGCTGAACCCAGCAGGATTGCCAGTTTTGGCAGACTTGCCGCATACATCATCAAGTCGCCATTAACCCTCGCAAAACGGACATGATGGGGATCACTGATATCAACAAGACCGACGGACATTTTCTTTTTATCGATCAGCCTGGCCCAGGTCTTGTCTTTTCGAAGCTGCTTTTCCAATTCATTCTGAAAATCCTTGTCAACCAGTTTTCTTAATGGTTTTATTTCCTTGTCAGCGATGGAGTAAGGAAGGGGCTCATCTTTAACTGACTGAGTAAAGCCTTGCGGGATAAAAACTAATAAAGCAGTAATTAAAAGATAGATTATTTTCATAAAATGCAATCCTTAAAAAATGTTGTAATCACCCTGGATCACGCCGATCAATTCGGAAATTAAACGAGAATGCAATATCTTAGTTCACAGAAATTCCCGGAAATACTACAAATTCCCAAAATATATACGCATAAACAACATTTATTTTATATGCGCCTGGTAGGTAAAAAGACGCTTTATTCCGACAAATGCATTGACCTGGATGTAATATTTTATTTTTTACTTTGAGAAATTAAATTTATCACATATCATAATAATATATTTAATAAATTTGGAAGAACTCAGATCAGGCCCAATTCTGGAGTCCCCAATGTTTAAAAACAACAATATCAGACGTATTTTTATGACCGGCGCCACCGCGGCGCTGATACTTATGTCTGTTTCTATCGGCTTTTTCTGGATAACAGCCGAATTCCGTCAGTTTGAACAACAGTCGGAAGAGCTGGAAAGAACATATATAGAATCTCAAAAGAAAATGGTCAGGGATCAGGTTGAAAATGTTATCAGCTATATTCAGTATAACAGGACAGTGTATGAAAAAAATCTTCGTGCTGATTTAAAACAACGTGTTTATCAGGCCCATGCCATAGCCTCCAATATTTATAACCAAAACAAACACCGGTATCCGGATAGCGATTTAAAAAGAATGGTCATTGATGCTCTCAGGCCTGCCCGATTTAACAGTGGGAGGAGTTATTTTATTGTGACGGATATGAACGGCGTCTCTCGGTTATATCCTCCGGAACCGTCAGTGGAGGGCACCAGTCTGGGGGAATGGGTTGATGCAGACGGAAAATATGTGACTAAAGAAATCATCGCGCTTATAAAAAAGAAAAAGGAAATTTATCGAAAGTATTACTGGCACCGCCCGGATGACAACTCAGGAAATACATCTCCCAAGATAGGGTTTGTAAAGATTTTTGAGCCTTTCAACTGGTTTATCGGTACCGGAGAATTCCTTGATAATGTCGAAAATGATATTAAGAAAGAAGTTCTTGAGCGAATTTCAAGGATTAGCTATGATGAAAACGGGTATGTTTTTGTTAACACTTTTGATGGAATCGCGCTGATCATTGACTCGGAAAAATATAAAGCGGGAGATAATGTCTGGGAATTGACGGACACCAATGGCGTAAAAGTTGTACAGTTAGAGAGAAAAGCGGCCGAAAATCCTGAAGGGGGATATATACATTACTCTTGGCTAAAACCGTCAACCCGCCAACATTCGCCAAAGATATCATTTATCAAAGCGGTGAGTGACTGGAAATGGATGATAGGCGCGGGTGTATATCTTGATGACATAAACAGTGTTATATCCGCGCATAAGAAGCAACTGAAGATGGGGGTGATGCAGCACATTATCAGTATTTTGCTGCTTTTTATATTCGTTCTCACACTGACCTTGCTGCTTGCTAATTATTATTCGGAAAAAATTAAGGACGAATTCGATATATTTACATCCTTCTTTAAGCAGGCGGCACACAAGCATAAAAAGATCAGTGAGGGAAAGCTAAAGCTTGATGAATTTAAAGTGCTGGCGGAATCAGCGAATTATATGGTCGGGGAGAGGGAGAAAATCGAAAATGAGCTCATCATCAATAAGCAAAGGATGGACGATCTGACTTCAAGCGTTAACGGTTTTCTGTGGAGCGCGAATTCAGATAAAAATAGAAATATTTCCTATTCCATTTATACTGAGAATATATACAGAATAACGGGATACAAATCAGAAGAATTTTTAAACGCGAATGGAAGCCTCTGGTCCTCAATCATTCATCCGGATGATTCTGGATTTGTAAAAACGTCAATCAATGCCCTTTTAGATGGTCAGGCGGCTCACGGAGAATATCGTGTTATTAGAAAAGACGGCAATATACGCTGGCTTTATGAAACAGCGGAACCGCTTTTGGATGAAAATGGCATAACCTGCCAGATAAACGGTGTTTGTGTGGATATAACTGACCGGATAAAGGTGGAAGAAGATTTGGCGGCGGAAAAAGAACGTTTGGCCGTGACATTGAGAAGCATTGGTGATGCCGTAATAACCACTGATATTCATGGAAATATTGTAATGCTGAATAATGTGGCGGAGGAGCTGACCGGCTGGACACAATCCGAGGCTCATGGAAAACCCTTGCATGCAGTATTCAGAATTATCGATGAAAAAACAAAAAAACCTGCCGAAAATCCGGTTAAAAAAGTTATGAAATCCGGGGCGATTGTAGGTCTTGCAAGTTCGACACTGTTAATTTCTAAAGACGGGACGGAGAGAATTATTGCCGACAGCGGCGCGCCGATCAGAGATAGAGACAGCAAAATACTTGGTATAGTATTGGTTTTCAGAGATATTACCGAGCATCGGTTCCTTGAAAATGAAGTTTTAAAAAACAGAAAACTCGAGTCGGTTGGATTGCTTGCCGGGGGAATAGCCCATGATTTTAATAACCTGCTGACGGCAATTTTGGGAAACATCTCGCTCGCCAAATTAAATCTCAAACCCGGGGAAAAAACATTCGACCGGCTCGATGATGCCGAGAAAGCTACAATGAGGGCAAAGGATCTGACCCAGCAGTTATTGACTTTTTCACGCGGTGGCGCGCCGGTTAAAAAATTATCGGATGTGGGAATGCTTATAAAAGAAACATCTGAGTTTGCGTTGAGAGGATCCAACGTTAAGTCAAAAATATCAATTCCGAAGAATCTGTGGTCTATTGAAGTTGATGAAGGGCAGCTGAGTCAGGTTATGAATAATCTTGTTATAAATGCTGATCAGGCGATGCCGGAAGGGGGTAAACTGGAAATAATCGCGGAGAATCTGCATGTTAAGGAAGATAAAAACAGTCTGCTAAAAAGCGGAAAGTATATAAAAGTGATCATAAGAGACGAGGGGATTGGGATCCCCATGAATCATCTGGATAAAATATTTGATCCCTATTTTACCACAAAACAGCAGGGTAACGGACTGGGACTTGCCACCACCCATTCGATTATAAAAAATCATCAGGGATATATCACTGTAAAATCAGAGCTTGGGAGAGGAACGGAATTTATCATTTATCTTCCGGCGGTAGCAACAACCAAAAAAGCGGTAATTCCCGGTACTGAAAAAATAACCAAAGGCAGCGGAATCATTCTGGTAATGGATGATGATGATCTTATCCTGAAAGCATGCGGAAATATGCTCAAAAAATTAGGATATGAAGTTGTTTTCGCTTTTGACGGCAGGGAAGCAATTGAAAAATACAAGCTGGCCGGGGAATCTGGTAAACCGATTGACCTGGTCTTGATGGATTTGACCGTTCCCGGCGGCATGGGCGGCAAGGAAACGATCCGGATTATGAAAGAAATGGATCCGGGGCTGAAATCGATTGTCACGAGTGGATATTCAAATGATCCGGTGATGGCGAATTATGAGGAATATGGTTTTAAGGGTGTGATAACCAAGCCTTTCAATATTAAAGAACTTGCCGAAACGGTCAGCAAGGTTATTTTAGAAAATCATGAGAAAAACCCGCAATGAGTTTTTTGATATGGGGGGTGTAAGAATTAATTTTTTCTGTCGGATATTTTTTATAAATTTCTAACTTAATAAAACTATATTTCTCGCCAATGAATATTATTAGGAAATACTGTGGTATCCGAAACATTCAAAACAAAAATTTTCAGATGGGGGATGAATATCTTTCCCGCATACAGAGGTACGGGAGCGCGTATCCTCCATATTTCAGGTGACTGGACCAATATCCGGATTAAAATTCCCCTGAGTATGAGAACAAGAAATTATGTCAATACTATATTCGGCGGAAGCATGTATGGTGGAGTTGATCCGATTTATATGATTATGCTTCTTAAGATTTTGGGCCCGGATTACATTGTATGGGATAAAGCCGCTTCAATTCGTTTTGTGAAACCCGGACGGGAGACCCTGTACGCGGATTTCACTCTGGACGAAAATGAAATCTCTGAGATTGTTAAATTTTTGAAACTTAATCCAAAGACGGACCGGAAATACATGGTCGAACTCAAATCTTCGGATGGGGTCACACACGCGAAAATCGAAAAGACAATCCATATCAGGATGAAAAACAGCACAGGCAGGCCGGCAGAGAGTAAAACGATATATGCCGGGCAGTCCCTGGGGTAATTTCTTTAATTCAGAATTCATATATTATTTCTTCTATCCACAACTAAGTTAGTAAGATAACCCGTAATCCCGGGGAATTTTCCGTCATTTTCCTTCGCTAAACCTAATACAGTTTCAACCATTAATAATTGGAGTATCCTATGAATAACATAGATAAACGGGGATATGTACACCCCGAAGTACTGGTGTCAACGGATTGGGTGGAAGAAAATCTCAAAAATCCGGAGATACGCATCATTGAATCAAATGAGGACACACTGTTGTACTCATCCGGGCATATACCCGGCGCCGTACATGTGGACTGGACGACGGATTTAAATGATCAGGTACGCCGTGATTATATCCACCGCGGTGGGTTTGAAGAACTGATGTCCAGAATTGGCATGACAAAAGACACAACGGCTGTTTTTTATGGCGATAAGAATAACTGGTGGGCGTGCTATGCCTTTTGGGTGTTCAGTTTGTTCGGTCATAACCGGATGAAGATCATGGATGGAGGCCGTGTTAAGTGGGAAATGGAGCGGCGGCCCATGACAAGAGATGTCCCTAAATATTCTGTGAGCAGGTACGCGGCGCGTGAGCGCAGCGACCACAATATTCGCGCCTTCCGGGATGATGTTCTGAAACATGTTGAAAAGAAACTGCCGCTTGTTGATGTGCGCAGTCCTGAAGAGTACAGTGGCGCGCGGTTGCACATGGAAGGATATCCCAATGAGGGGGCATTAAGAGGCGGTCATATACCGGGCGCGGCCAATGTGCCATGGAGCATGGCGGTGAATGCTGAAGACGGTACGTTTAAAGATTCACAGGATTTAAAGGAAATATATCTGCGCAAACAGGGATTAAAACCGGATAATGACATTATCACATATTGCAGGATCGGTGAACGAAGCAGTTTATCCTGGTTTGTACTCACCTATCTGATTGGATATAATCATGTGCGGAATTATGACGGATCCTGGACGGAGTACGGGAATCTTGTAAACGTTCCGATTGAAAAATAAGTGTTGAAGTCAAACGATCCCTGGAAGATTTGATGCGCGTGCCGGAAAAGCTGGCGGAACTTATCGAAAACCTTTCTCTTGTGGATGATCTGACCGATCGGGCAGAGTTTCTGATAAGCTATGCGGATCAATATCGGGAAGTTCCTCCGGAAATTGCAAAACGTCCGTTTCCGGAAAGGAACAAAATCCCCTATTGTGAATCGGACGCCTTTGTCTGGTCCATTCTCCAGGATGACGGGACGGTTAAACTATATTTTGCAGTGGAAAATCCATCCGGAATTTCGGCGAAAGCATTAGCAGCCATTCTGGAGAAAACACTCTCCGGTCTTACAGCCTCTGAAGTCGCGGAGATCCCGGATGAAATCGTATATAAAATCTTTCGGCAGAACATTTCAATGGGTAAAGGAATGGGACTTATGGCCATGGTGCAGGCAGTTCGCGCATTAGCGAGAAATCACTTGTCCTCATTATAACAATGAAAAAATGCCGGTTTAAATTATTTCATCATCT
>JBFXGD010000078.1:0-14930 GCA_050178385.1 Calditrichaceae bacterium | reverse complement strand
CGGGTAGCGAAGCCGTATCCCCGCATCCCAGTCATAGCCGTGTTCCGCTTCCAGATCAGAATTTCCTTTTGTCCACGCGTCTTCCGGCCAGTACAATTCGTTAAAATTAGGCGCCCGGTAACTGAGACCGGCGTTCCATTTGAGAGCTGTTTGCCAGGAGTGTCCAAAGTTTATCACTCCGCCGATTTTCGGAGATACGTGTGACCCGAAATCAGAAAATCCATCCAGCCGCACGGCAGGCACAAATGTCAATGATTTCAGCGGATAATGGTTTTTCATCTTAATTTCGGTCTCATTTTGCAGAAAAATATAATAGGAATCCCTTGTATGGTCTTCGGCAAACTCTTCGCTGTTCATCCAATCGTTTCGGTAACCCGCGCCGTATGTGAGCATTTGTCCGCCGGTAAATATGGATTGCATCTGTGTTTCCAGACCGTAGGTGCCGTTTTCGTAACGGCTGTCTATCAGAACAAGGCCTTCGTCATTTTTATATCTTGAATTACCTGTATGCGCGTAGGCCTGAACCTGAAGATCGTTCATCAGATTAAAAACTTTTCCGGAAAATGTCGTATTAAATTGCTGGCTTGTGTTCCAGAGACGGGCAGAACGATACGGAAGTTCAATATTCCCGGGGCTGCCTCTCTCGGAGTCATAATATTTGTATGAAAAATTCAGCGTTCTTTGAAAAAGGGAGTCGTCAAACAGATAGTAAAAACGCGCGAACAGATCCTGTGCGGTAATGTCATTATTGTCGAGCTTTTCATCCCGGCCTTCAAGATTTTTATAAGAAAAGTCTCCTTCGCTGCTGAGATATTTAAAGCTAAGTGATCCGCCGAAATTATCATATCTGACTTTAAGCGCGGGTTCTACGGATAAAGATTGAAAAGAACCGTTCATCATTTTTAACGAACCTGATATGCCTTCCCTGTCGTGTTTTTTACTCGTAATGATATTTATGACGCCGCCCACCGCGTCAGCCCCGTAAAGTGCTGAATTACCTCCCCTTACCACCTCAATTTTCTCAACTCCTTCCAAAGAGATTGCGCTGAAATCAACCTGTCCGCTCTGCGCGTCATTTAATCTCTGACCGTCCAGGAGAACAAGCACCTGTTCCGAACTGGAGCCTCTTAGTGAGATGGTCTTATTCCCACCGATGCCTCCGTAATCCTTAATAAATACACCCTGTACATTTTCAAGCACTTCCGCCATATTCTGCGGCGCAAGAAGCTGTATCTTTTCCATACTTATGACATCCACCGATGCCGGAACTTCATTCGTCATTGATTTTCCACGGGTCGCGGTGACAACAATCTCATCAGAGCCGGTTAAGATAATCGGCTTTAGAAAGAAATTCATTTCCCTGGATTCATTCGGCTGAATTGTAACGGAATGCTCTGAAATGGTTTCGTAACCGATCATCTCAACTCGCAGCTGATACCTGCCCGAGGGTATCTTCGGAATAAAATAAATGCCGTCGAAATTAGTTTCTGCGCCGATTGAATCCGGATCAAGCACGACACAGGCCTGTTCTATAGGTTTTCCCGTATTTCTGTCCAGTATATACCCATAGATTTTCCCGCTGTCCTGCGCGTTCAGATCCTCATTTCCCATAAGAAGAAAGGCGCAAACTGTAAAACAGTATTTGATCATTTTTGAATACATGTTTTTCCTAAATATCTATTCCAAATGACATCTTAAACATTCTTCCGGGTTCAGCGGTATTCCGCACACGCTGATAGTCTTCATCGGTGAGATTACTTACCTCAAAGGTGATATTTGCTTTATAACGATTAAAGTCGAATTTATAAGTTACATTTGTATCAATCAGGCTCACCGCATCGAGCCACAACGTATTCGCGGGGTTAGTGTACCGCAATCCGTAATAATGATACATGATATTCCATTCAAAATCGTACAGTCTGAATGTCCCGGTAAAATCTAATTTATTTTTGGGTTTGTAAATGATATACTTGTTATTCCTGTTCGGATCAGGACCCTTATCCAGGGCTTTCATATAGGTGTATTCCGAATTCAAAACGACTTTGCCTTTAAACAGATCAATCGTACTTGAAAATTCAATTCCCTTAGTCGATGTTTCCGATATGTTTTTTGGGGTCCATAAATTGTTCAAAGCCGGGTCCTGAGCCCACAGGATTAAATCCGTTACCTCATTGACGAAGTAGTTTACTGATCCGGACAAATTTGCCGATTCAATCGTTTTTGACAGATTAATTCCGATATCATAATTAAATCCTACTTCGGGCTTAAGATCAGGATTTCCGACCGCGAAAGCATCACGGGGCCAATACAGATCATTAAACGTGGGCGCGCGGTATGAACGGGTTATATGAGTCTGCAATGAAGTGTTTACCAGGTCATTATTGCTTGAAACACCGATGCTTAGGCGCGGACTGAATTCGGGGTCAAAATCTGAAGGAGCATCATATCTCAGGGCAAGGGCAACATCCCAGCGCGAGATCAATTTATTCACATCCTTAGCAATGGTGAGCGTTGAGAAACCGCTCTGTGTATCCCGGTTTTTATTCTCGATATCCGTGCTTTCAATACGGTCGTTTCGATAGGAATAACCATAGGAAACACTCAGCAGTTCCGAAAGGTTTCCCGCCTGCTGCAGATCAATTCCCAGCGCATAATTGTCATGATCACTGTGAACGGGTACCAAACCGTCCGGGTCATCAAATTTTGTCTCATTGTCCAGAAAATATCCCTGCATTTTCATTGAGAAATCTTTAAATAGAGCTTTATTGTCATAGTTGAGATTGTAGGATTTGTTATCAAAACGGATACGCGCGTTCGGAGTCTGGTTGTCAATCATACCAGGTGTACCATTGTCCGCTTTGTAATAACTGAATGAGGCGTTGATGTTCTGGATGTCATCCAGCCTGTAACCGGATTTAAGAAACAGAAAATAAGAATCCTGCTCGTTATTTTCAAGATTGACCCGTTCTCCGAAATTGTCAGTGTATTCAAAGTCACCATCCCATGTTTCCCGTTTATAGGAAGCAAAATAATCAAATGAACCCGAAGAAAGAGAGTGATTTAAACCGTATATCTGATTGTTGTATGAACCGTAACTGGCCCTCGCGCCAACGTTCCAGAGAGCTTCCTGAGATTTCTGTGTTTTTGAAGTAATACGTATAACACCTCCGACAGCATCGGCGCCGTACTGAGCTGACCGGCCGCCCCTCAGAAGCTCTACCTTTTCAATATTTTCAATCGAAATAGAATTGACCCTGACTCCGGTTCCGCCGGCTGTATTTAATTTTTGTCCGTCAAATATGATGACCACTTTTGATGAACTTACATCTCTTAGAGAGACCTCCCCTAATGAACTCACCGTGACACCCGAAAGATTACTCAAAGCGTCACCGACATTTTCACAATTTAATTTCTTAAAATCCTCGGCGGTAAGAATCACCCGTTCCGCCATCCTATCCTGTTTTACTTTCGTCGAGTCATCACTACCCAATGTATGCGATACAAGTACGATTAAAAATAAAACAATTGCATAAATTCGAAGATGATTAAAAATGGACATAATATTCTCTCCATGATGACTAATTTTTATTGACGACCTGATATAATTTGCGCGCGTACCCCTCCAGATTTAAATGATTAACTCTTTCAATTATTTCAATCCATTTATTGGGGAATGCCCTGGACCCGGAGATGGCCCCGCAAATTCCGCCTGTAATAGAAGCGATTGTATCACAGTCTCCGCCGAGGTTCGTCGCCATCTGAATCGCCTCCACCGGATTGCCTTCAGCCAGTTTGGCGATGGCCAGACAAACGGGAACCGTTTCCGTCATAGCAACACCCGCGCCAATGACTTTGTAAAGCGTTTCCAGTTTTTCGGATTTCTCGGAATTTCCGGAGACAATTTCAAGCGCCAATCTTGTGCGGTCAATGATCGATGCCCCGTACCATATCCTTCCCTTTCCCATCCCGAGCTCCACCGCCTGAAACGCGTGCGCGATGATTGTATTCATGTCCTGTTCACCGGTGATACCTTTGCCCACAGCCATCGCGACAGCAGATGCCCCCGCAATCGCAATATTGGTGTTGTGAGTAGCCATGCAAACTTTCGCGACCGCATCGACCGTTTTTTCACGATTGCCCATTCCAAAAATTCCTGCCGGGCTTATTTTCATTGCCGCGCCGTTTGTATCCCCCGCTGTCCCGGATTCCTCAATTGACTTGCCTGCCTTGATTGCGTAAAGGCTTCGAAGCGTACTCGGCCCAAGAATCATTGAATCGAAGGCATCAACCGATTCCGCCCATTCGATAAGTTTTTTTGCCACATCATGCGGATCCACAAACCCCTTCTCAATGATTGAATCCGCCAGTGACAGGGTTTGCTGTGTATCATCGGTTATTTGCCCTGCTGCCATCTTATCATGTATGACATGTCCTTTCGGAGCCGGCAGGAAATCGGTGATGTATGTCTTGAAAGTAGAGCGAATGATTTCCGGACTCATCATTGACGAGGGCATACCCATGGCATCACCCGCCGCAACCCCAATTAACGCACCATAAATTCTTTCTTCCAGTTCAGACATAACATTTTCCTTTTCAGATTTTTCCGTATCCTAAAATTTTTAAATAAATCAACAGAGTGATAATAAACAGTAAAGAAATCGTAATAACGGCATCTTTTATACCCGGATTCAGCTCGTCCATAACCGTCCAGTTTTTTGACGCGCCGAACCCGCGGTTCAGCATCGCCATAGCCAGGTTTTCCGACATGCGGAGCGATTCGACGATCATCGGGACCATTACCGGAATATAAGCTTTGATTTTACGGACCAGGCCGCCCTCATGGAAATTAGCGCCTCTGGTTCTTTGCGCCTCTATAATTTGTCGTGATTTTTTGTCCATGGTTGGTATAAATCTCATTCCTGTTGTGAGAACAAAGGCAATTTTATGCGAAACTCGCATAAGCCTGAGTATGTGTATAAAGTCATCAATCGGTGTTGAATAAGTCAGTAGCGTCGAGGCGATTACCATGGTCAGTATTCTGATGCTTAGAGAAATACCCAGCAGAATGCCGCCAACCGTGCATGTCATAAATCCTGCTGAGAACAAGACTTTTTGAGACATAGGTTTCTGAAAATATTCAGGACTGTAAGAAACCGCTGAGAAAAGTATTATTAAAATCAGGATAGGGATCAGGGGCTTAAGCATCATCTCCAGCCTGCTCGCCGGCATCCGGATGTGTCTCATTAATGCCAGGCACAGAATTAATATGATTAAATTATACTCGGGTGCTGTAAACAAAAAAGCAGCAATGACGACAACGATAAACCCCAGTCCCTTTGTCCTGATATCGAGTCTATGCAGAATCGAATTCCCCTTTTGGTATTCTAAAAACATCTAGTTTTCCTGTATTACAAATTTCATATAATCAATTAATTCGCTTATCGTGATGATATCCTGTGGTATTCCGTATTTTTTCATCCTGTGAACCAACAGCGAGATCTGCAAAGGCCTCAATGAGGTTTTCTTCAGCAACTCCATATCATTCAATATGGAGTGGGTTTCTCCTTCACAAATCAGTTTACCATTCTGCAATAGAATCACTTTATCCGCATAATCAGCCGCCAGACGCAGGTTGTGTGTAATCATAATGATCGTATGGCCTTTTTCCTTTAGTTTGCGTATTTCTTCCATGAGAGCTATGGAATCTCTCCAGTCAAGACCGGTAGTGGGCTCATCGATTACAATTATTTCAGGCTCCACCGCCAGGACGGATGCCATGGCAATTTTTTGTCTCTCTCCTTTACTCAGGCTGAACGGGTGTAAATGCTCCTTACCGGTAAGTCCTGTCAGTTCCAGAGCATTCTGAATTTTTTCTTTTGCTGACACTTTATCAAATCCATGATTAAGCAGACCATATTCAATTTCTTCATAGATTGACGGTGAAAATATCTGATGATCCGGGTTCTGAAACACAAAACCCACATCACGGCTTATCTCCTCGATTCTGAGATCCGCGATGTCCCGGCCTTTGATCAACACCCTTCCCTGAGTGGGTCTTAGCAACCCGATCAGATGTTTGACCAGCGTGGTTTTGCCCGCGCCGTTTTTACCAAGGATTGCGACAATCTGCTGCGAATTAATCGTAAGCGACACATTGTCCACCGCAAGCTGTCCGCTGGTGTAATGGTGACTTAATCTGTCTATCTCAATAATTCTGTTCTGCGATCCGGCAGACCGCGTCATAAGATATTTGGCACGCGGCACATTAATATTTTTTACTTTTTTCAGAATTTTTTCAAAATCCGAAACGGCCGATTCCAGAGTCACAGGCAGTTCATCTTTTTTGTACCAATTGAGGTAATGCATTTTTCTAAAAAGATCGGTTACCTCCGGAATTTGCAATCCGTAAATTCCCGGTAAATCCATATGACTGAAAAAATTTCCGGGATCGCCTATATATTTAATTTCACCGCTTTCCATGACCCATATTTCATCCGCTGAACCGATTACATTATCGGGATTATGGGTGCTGAAAATGATCAGCCGGTGTCCCCCGTTCTTCAAATTTTGTAATGCCTGATTGACTGTTTCCGCGCCTTCCGGATCCAGTTCAGAAGTTGGTTCATCCAGAACCAGCACCGGTGACTCAAGAGCAAGTATGCCGGCAATGGCGAGCCGTTGTTTTTCGCCCCCGGAGAGCTGATCGGGAGACCTTTCCATAAATGATTCCAGATTAACGGCTCTAGCGGACATTTTTACAATTTCATTTATTTTTTCTTTTGGAAAATTCAAATTACTTGGGCCGAAGGCGATGTCTTTTTCAACAGTTAATCCAAAAATCTGTGTCTCCGGGTCCTGTAGAACAAGACCCACCTTGCGGACAAGCTGCTGAATAGGCAGATCGGATGTAGAGTCCTCATTCAGCAGAACTTTTCCGTCAAAATTACCGTCATGAAACTGAGGTATAATCCCGTTCATTGCGCTTAACAACGTTGTCTTGCCCGATCCGGTCCGTCCCATCAACGCAATTACACGATCTCCGCCTGTGGCTAAATTGATATCTTTGAGCGCAAGCGTCTTACCTTTTGGGTACTGGTAATTGACATTTTCAAAGATTAAATTCAATGGATTTCCCTGTCGTCGATTTTCGACGTGATTAAATGATCTTCAGATACTTCTTTTTTCCAGCTGTCCGATTTTTGTCACAGGAGCGCCTGTTAACTTCCGGAGTGCTTTTCCCATCATTACTTTACAGGATAGAATGATACAGGTACCCGGGCCTCCGGATTTTTTAAGATCAATTCCTGAATTTTCCAGCACCCTAAAGTTTAATCCGGCAGAGTCCGCCATTTTCATAGCTTCATATAAAACCCCATGAGATCCCACCGGAAGAATGTCATGAATATCAGATTTTTCCGATATTTGCCTTATTTCTTTCAATTTCACAATCTGAGCATCATCAATAGTAACTTTGTCCCCGGGAGCAGATTTCGGTATTCCGAGACAAACAACCACGTCACCCGCGACGCCGGTTCCCGGACGAAAATCTCTGTCATGAACGATACCAATCACCATGGTGCCGATACCGGTTTCCTTTGTCGGTACATTGTCTTCCGTGCTCCCGGACAGCGGAAAATCCTTTCCGAGTCCCGCTTCCATTAATTCATCTTTTATGCCTTTGATAATTTTCAGTCCGTGATCATCCATGGGCAAAGTCAATGTATCAAACGCGGCCAGCGGGAGCGCGCCGGAAGCCAGAATCTCCAACAAAGGCACACGCATGGCAAATCTGCCAACCAGATAATCATCCGTTTTGACAAAATCTCCCGGACGCGAGCCGATCCCGCCGTCCGAATCTACCGCCACTATAAGAGAATAGCCGTTCCCCAGACCAATTTTGGTGAGATCTCTTACCTGGCTATGCTTAAAGTTATTTTCACCCTTTTTAAGATGAGAATAAAGCATATCCAGTTCAGGTAATAGTTCTGTTTTCATACAAAATTACTCTTTTGAACAATTCTATAAGCCAGAGCGGCAATAATGATATTAACCGCCGAGCCCACAATCAGCGGAATTAAAAGGGCGGTCGCCATACCCATACCGCCAAACGGAATTATTAAATAGGATGAAACCACTCCATTTAAGAAGATGGCCGCAATGACAGCAAGGATCAGATTAATTTTACGGGCGATGATTGAGAATACCGAAACCCAGATAGCCATCTGAAACGCGATATAGAGATGTACCGGAAGGCCGAGTGGAAAACCGGTTGTAAAAGCCGACAGCATATGCCCGAGGCCACCCACAAGCGATCCTTCAATCCAGCCGAATGTCACTGCCGAGAAATACCCGGTACACGCGTCAAGAGAGACTGTTCCTGTGGGGCTTGGAATCTTTATTAATGAACCCACCGCGCTAATGGCAATCAGGATGGAAATGCGCGCGATTCTTTTCGGGGTAAAATATTCTTTTTTGCCCGTTCCGGTGTTGAAATGTCCGCGTTTATCTTCCAACAGTTTTCCTCTCCCCGTTAGTATAGGTTGACAGATCGATTGATATCTTGCTTTTGTCGCCCCTCAGGACGGACCTTACAAATTCAAGAATTCTACCGTCCTTTAAGCGGGTGATTCTTTCAAGGAGCAGAATAGCGTCTCCTTCCATAATGCAGAGCCTTTTGGATTCATATTGATCGCATTTTACCGCTTTCAAATATTCAGTGGCGTGACCGATTTCCAGCTGGTATTCTTTGCGTATCGTTTTAAACAATGAGCCTTCTTCAAATTTTTTATCGATCAGTCCGGGTACGAGATATTTCGGTATATAGGAAGTCTGCAAAGCCATTGGAATATCATCCACATAACGAACCCTTTGAATGCTGTAAACGGGAGATCCTTCGTCCAGCGAGAGATTCCTTGAGATAAGACCTGATGTTTCAATTTCCTTTGCATGAATTAACTCGCTTCGGGGAACTTTATTTAATCCGATTATTTCCGTGGAATAACTCAAAGAGGCAGTGATGCTGTAAGTGATCGTCTTATCGCTCACAAAAGTACCCTTCCCCTGCATCCGGTGAGCAATTCCCTGTTCAACAAGGACATTTAAAGCTTTTTGAGCCGTTTGACGGCTGATTTTATATTGCGCGGTGAGTTCATTTTCCGAAGGAAGCCGGTCATAAGGCTTATAAACTTCGCTGTGTATTAAATCGAGCAGAATGGAGTACAACTGGTGATAAATTGGTATTACACTTGATTTTTCAATTTCTGTAACGTTTACTGCCATTGGACATATCCTGAATAAATTAACATCTGACTATAAATTGTCTTCAATTTTTTTTACGGGAAAACGGGCAGTTGATTCAACCCAGCGTTCACCCTGATCAGTGAATGAAATCTTTATCGTTATGGCAATACCGGTAAGATCCTTTAATCTCTCCGGATTACCGGTAAGATCACACACCCATAAAGGATCCGGTTTAGCCCATTGCCCCACACTGGTATAATTTGCCCAGCCAGTTCTCTCACCGGGTTCCAATTCGATAAAAGAAGAATCCGGGATTGACTTCCCTGAACGGATCCAGCGCGGATTTTGAAGTATATCCCGGTCCGTGCTTATCTTAATTCGAATCGGCAAATCGATCGGATTCGCCAGTGATTCCAGGCCGATTTGTTTCAATGAGCTGTACTGGCCTTCGCCTGTGATGGTAAAAAGCTGTCCGTTCTTACGGCCTATATTTTCATCCATAAACAAATTATCAAGCATACAGGAGAGCGCCTGAAGCCGGTCCATGGTCCTGCGGGGCGTCAGTTCAAGAGATTCACCCGATGAAAGATCAAAAAGATTGATATGGGTAACCTTGTTCTTATACAGCTTAAGAGTAGCGAATTGAGATGATCCGCCTGAATTGGGATCCATATTTTTAACGACGCCTCCCGTGGCGCCCATCACCAGGTATCTTATCTGATCGATCATACCGTCATCCTGATCATAATGAAAATGTCCTGCAATGACCGCCGCAACCGGATATTGTCTGAGTATTTGGTGAATTTCCGACCAGTTTGACCACACATACCAGTGAGGCTGATGTACAAGGACTATGATCCCCGGCGCGTTTTTGTGAGCTTCCAGATCGTTCTTTAACCAGGCGATTTGTTCATCAGACAACTGATTCAAAAAAATGGGACCCCATCTGGGATCGGTATGTAAATTTTCAAGGGAGTAAAGGGAAATAAAATGATAATTATTAAAGTCGAAACTGTAATATAGTTGCTTTTCCATGGGCAAACCGGCGGCTGAACACAGTTTCTGGAACCATTCTTCCCTTGATCTGTCACATGATCCGGCCTGATAAACAGGTGGTGCCACATCATGATCACCCGCGGTGAGATACCAGGGCGCATTCAGACGATTGAGTATGTTCACAGCATAGTCAAAATTCGATTTATAATCTTCAAAGGAGTTGATGCCTCTGATGCTTTCAACCAGATCGCCTACATGCAGTACGAGATCGGGATTTTTAGCATCCATCTGTTCAACCGCCTTTTCCATGATTTGATAGGTCGCCGACAGGTCATATGATCCGGTCTGATCGCCTATCAATCCGATGGTCAGGGTATCCGCGGGGATAAGTGAGTTTTGTGAGCAGAGCAAGACGGCGGGTATAATCAGAATGGCCGTAACTACACTGCCAAGTCGATTAAATTTCATACCATTCTCCAGATAAATTCTGGTTGTGCGGTTGTGCGGTTGTCCGTACAACTTAAATCAAGTATAAAACATACCTTTATCATTGTCAATAAAATAATTTTTTATGAAGGTATGAGATAAAAAATATGTTTTTCAGGTTCTGGTTTCTGCGTCATAACCTACAGTATTACTAATTGATTTAAACCATCTTTCATACGGCAATTTTTGATTTTATACTTTGTTTTCAGGCACTTTAGCCTTTACAAAATGCAATATTATCATTATAATTACAGCTAAGCATATAGATAAGGAGAACAGCTTGTTTCTAAAAGATCACGGTAAAACGGCCCTCGTCTGGAAAGACCTGAAAATCAGTTACGAAACGCTTGTAAAAAATGTTGATTATTACTCCGGATTATTTGAATCCGCCAAAACAAAAAAGGTCGCAATTTTCGCCGAAAACAGCCTTGACTGGGTATATGCGTTTTACGCGTCCTGGAAAAATGATTGTATCGCCGTTCCAATCGATTATATGTCTACTTCCGATGAAGTCGCGTATATATTAAATGACTGTAAACCTGAAATTATTTTCTGCTCCAATGAAACTTACAAAACGGTTGAGAGCGCGCTGCAAACGGTAACGTATGACCAAAAAGTTCTAAAATTTGAAGATATCGATATCCGTAACGCGCCTTCGGTAAACTCCGTATTTCCCGAACCCGATAAAGACAAAACAGCGTTAATTATTTATACATCGGGAACAACCGGAAGTCCGAAAGGCGTCATGCTTTCTTTTGATAATATTCTGGCAAATGTTGAAGCTGTTTCTGATTATGTCAATATTTACACATCTGACAGAAACGTGATGGTGTTATTGCCTTTGCATCACACATTCCCGCTGATTGGTTCGATGATCGCGCCGCTTTCTGTGGGTTCAACGATCGCTTTCGCCCCTTCCATGGCGGCGGAAGACATCATGGAAACCCTGCAGAACAATGCCATCGCCATTATCATCGGCGTACCGCGATTTTATAATCTTATAAGAAAAGGCATAATGGACAAAATTAATAAAAGCGCGGTTACCAAAACCCTGTTCAAGCTGGCGGAAAAAATTGATTCACGGGCATTCTCAAAGGTGTTGTTCAAAACCGTACAACAAAAATTCGGCGGTAATGTCCACTTTATGGTATGCGGTGGAGCCGCCATCGATGATGAAGTCGCCAGGGACTACAAGACTCTGGGTTTCGAAATACTGCCCGGTTACGGCATGACAGAAGCCGCGCCGATGATCTCCTTTACCCGTCCCGGCAGATGGAAAATAGGATCCGCCGGCGAACGGATGATGACCAATGAAATCCGCATCACCGATGAAGGCGAAATTACCGCCAAGGGCAGAAACGTGATGCAGGGATATTATAACCGGAAAGAGGAGACTGACGAAATATTAAAGGATGGATGGCTTTACACAGGGGATCTGGGAAGATTGGACAAAGACGGTCATCTGGTCATTACCGGTCGTAAAAAAGAAATTATTATTCTCCCCAATGGCAAGAATGTAAATCCGGTGGAAGTTGAGTTCAAAATCCTAAACATGTCCGCATATATCAACGAAATCGGCGTATTCCTGAAAGGTGATACACTTCAGGCGGCAATTTATCCCGACTTCGCCAGGATTCAGGAGGATGGTTTATTAAATATTGAAGAAATTTTCAGGCAGGAAATTATCAATAAATATAATTCCCAGGTTTCACCATACAAAAGAATCACCAATTTCAGTATTCTAAAAGAGGAACTTCCGAAGACAAGGCTTGGCAAAGTCAAGCGTTTTATGCTTCCATCATTGTCTGAAGATACGCGCAGTGAGAGACAGCGCGGAGAAGAACCGGATTTCGAAGAATACAAAATCATTAAGCAATTTCTCAATGAAGAAGCAGGCCGTGAAGTCTATCATGACGATCATATAGAAATCGATCTTGGTCTTGACTCCCTTGGAAAAGTAAGTTTACAGGTATTCCTGAATTCTACCTTTGGCGTAGATATCAAAGAAGAAGAGTTTATGCAGTACCCGACTATAGAAAAACTGGCGCTCGTCGTCCGTGACGAAAAAGTTAAAATCGATGTGGAAACGGTAAACTGGGGCGATATTCTGCGGGAAAAACTGGATATTAATCTGCCGAAAAGCTGGTTCACGCATAATCTGTTCAAAAACACTTCACGGGTATTTCTGAACTTATATTTCCGGTTAAAAGGTGAAGGCACCGAGAATTTGCCGGAGTCGCCATTTATACTCGCGCCAAATCACCAGAGTTTTTTCGATGGTCTTTTTGTTGTCTCTTTTCTCAAAAACAAGCAGATGAAAAAAACCTATTTTTACGCGAAAGAAAAACACGTCAGCAAAAAATGGCTCAAATTTATCGCTGACCGGAACAATGTCATCATTATGGATATCAATAAAGACCTGAAAATTTCCCTGCAGAAGATGGCCGCCGCCTTAAAGAAGGGTAAAAATATCATCATCTTTCCGGAAGGAACACGCTCAAAAGACGGTCATATTGGTTCTTTCAAGAAAACCTTCGCCATTCTAAGCCGCGAATTGAATGTTCCCGTTGTACCGGTCACCATCAGAGGCGCGTTTGAAGCTTTACCGTCAGGCAGCCATTTTCCAAAACCTTTTAAGAAGATATTTGTGAAATTTCACAGCCCGGTTTATCCGGAAAATCATACATACGAATCTCTTAAAGAAGCTGTTTATCAGAAGATGTCAAAATATCTTGGCTAGGCTGAAAAAGAGGATATTAAAAAATTTTGGGGATTTGAGTTATCACTCAGTCCCCTTTTTTGTTTTGACAGATTAACTTAAACTTATCAGGAATGCTGACGGGTTTTCTAAGCTGATAATCAAAGAAGACAATCCCTGTTTTTACCAGGGCCACTTCCCTGCCGTCGGATTTATTTTTTACCAGATAGAAAAAATCACAGCTCTTCCTGCTAAAATCAGTTACCGCCATATCAATGATCAGAACATCACCATAAAATCCTTCAGATTTATAAATGATCGCGGCGTCGCCCATGATGATCCCCGCGCCTTCGATATTGTCTTCAGAGTAGCTGAAATGATTAAGAAAACGCACCCGCGCTTCATGAACGATGGACAATATAGCATCATTCGCAAGATGATTTCCATAGTTCAGATCGGTAATTCTGACCGGAATTTCCGTTTGAAAAATGAATTTTTCGGGTTTATCCAGTTTAATTCTGGCCATTGTTTAAAAGCGCCTTATTTATCTTTTTTATCAGTGCCGGACCGCTATAAATAAATCCGGTGTAAATTTGAACAAGCGAAGCCCCCGCCTTAATTTTCTCGATGGCGTCTTCCGGTGTGTGAATACCTCCCACACCGATAATCGGGAAGGCGTGGTTTGATTTTTCCGCCAGATACCTGATTACATCTGTTGACCTTTTTGAAAGCGGTTTTCCGCTCAACCCGCCGTCCCCAATCCTGCTTATCTTTTCCGCGCCGGTTTTCAGTCCGTTTCTCTTTATGGTTGTATTGGTGGCAATAACACCATCGATTTCGGTTGATTTCACAATCTCAATAATATCATCCAGCTGACTGTCAGTCAGGTCAGGAGCGATCTTCAACAGAATCGGTTTTTGCAGCGGTTTCGAATTGTTCAATTTCTTCAGACGGATCAGTAAATCCGTAAGCGGTTCTTTTTCCTGCAATGCTCTGAGATTGGGTGTGTTTGGCGAGCTGACATTGACAACAAAATAATCGACTGTGTCAAACAACTGATCGAAACAAATTTCATAATCCCGCCACGCCTGATCATTGGGTGTGGTTTTGTTTTTGCCGATGTTTCCCCCGATCAGTACTTTCCCGTTTCTTCTCTTCAGCCGGCGCGCGATTTCTTCCACCCCGTCATTGTTAAATCCCATACGATTTATGATCCCCTGATCATCAACCAGACGAAATAATCGCGGTTTTGGATTTCCCGGCTGACTCTTTGGGGTGACCGTACCGATTTCAACAAATCCGAATCCTATCTTTCCGAGGGTGTCAACCGCTTCCGCGTTTTTATCAAATCCCGCGGCAAGGCCGACAGGATTATTAAAAGTTAATCCGAAAAGCTCCCTCTTTAATGAAGAATGCTCAAACCTATAGATCATCCCGAGCAAACCGGATATCCATTTAATTTTCAGCAACCGCATAAGTATTGTATGCGCCGATTCAGGATCAAACAGAA
>JBFXGD010000077.1:0-14980 GCA_050178385.1 Calditrichaceae bacterium | reverse complement strand
CGTAGAAGAAAGCGTCCTTTGACTTATATCCGAGTACATGCGTCATCATAAGTCCGACAACACCAGCAACACGATAACAGAACAGATACAATTCATCAAAATTTTCATACCTGTTTTTTTGAATATCCATTTTTACCCCTTTTAGAAGGTCGAGCGGATATTCTATGGGTATTTCGTGTTTTTGGGCTACCCAGATAAACGGTTTTAAAATTGGATGTTCAGATTCCCACCTTCGGTAAGCGATGATAAGCTCATTCGACATATAATCGATTTCCTCAACTAGCTCATCAGCCGACCTGTTCCTGGGATTATCGATGATATTATCCGCATATCTGCAGAAGCCGTAGAGGGCATAGGTTGCCCAGCGCCTCTCCTTAGGCAGCATTGCCGATGAAAGATAAAAACTCTTTGAATAATGGGCGGTTTGCGCCCTGGCATAACGAAATGCGGCCTCCATCGATTTATCATTAAAAAGGTTCATACATCCCCCCGTTTTTACTCAGGCACTCTTTAGATTAAATTGTTGTAATCCAAAATCTGACAAAATCACATTTTCTGTCGCTTCAGCGGTGAGCAACACACCCGGAACTCCCGCTCCCGGATGAGTACTTGCTCCCACAAAATAAAGATTTCTGATATCTTCGCTCCGGTTGTGGGGCCGGAAATAAGCGGTCTGCATCAACTTTGGCTCCACTCCCCAGGCGCTGCCGAGATAGGCGTTTTGTTTCTCCCTAAAGTCAACCGGCGTAAACACCTCCTGCACTTCGATATTTTCCCTGAGATCACTCATCCCAAAATCCTTTTCTAAAAATTCAAGGATTTTATCCGCGTATTTTTTCTTTTCCTTCTCCCAGTCAATCTTACCTTTCAGATTCGCCACTGGTATAAGTACATAAATGCTCTCATGACCCTCGGGCGCCATTGAAGGATCGGAACGTGTCGGCGCGTGCAGGTACATAGAAAAATCTTCCGGAAGTATTTTTTTATCAAAAATATCACGAACCAGATTTTTATATCTTTCTGAAAGAATCAGTGTATGATGCAATAATTTAGGATACTGTTTTTTAACTCCCAGGTACATCAGAAACGCGCTCATTGAATAATCAAGACTATCGACCTTTTTATCCGTCCATTTTTTCCGGTCTTCGGTTTTGATTAAATTTTTATAGGTGTGTGCAAAATCTGCATTTGATATTACAGCATCCGCCTCATAAAAAGTATCCGAAGTCCTGACACCAGTTGCCCTGCCGTTCTTTGTGGTGATTTCTTCAACCGGAGTACCCGTGATGAGTTTTCCGCCGATCTCAACAAAAACTTTGGCAAGGGCTTCCACAAGACTGTACATACCTCCGCGGGCAAACCAGATTCCTCCCGTTTTCTCAAGATACGGAATCATTAAATAGACTGATGGAGCTTTGAAAGGGCTTCCACCGATGAATAGCGGATGGAACGAAAAAGCAAATCTGTGCCTGGGATCATCAAAATACCGCTTTACAAAACTATAAGCCGGAGTCAGCGCGCTTAACCTTAATGCTCTTGGCAAAAACTGTATCATTTTTTTTATATCATGAAAAGGCGTAGAACCCATTCCATCTGTAATAACCGCATGATATAACTTACGCGTCTGCTCCATAAACTCATCATACCTGTCCGCGTCACCGGGATTGAATACGCGCATTTGATCTTTCATTTTTTGTGAATCGGATGTGTAATCGATATGCGTTCCGTCATGAAAATAAATTCTGTAACCGGGATCAAGACGGATCAGATCGACATAATCTTCCATTCGCTTTCCGGCCACATCAAACACCCGTCTTATGATATCCGGCGCTGTGATGAGTGATGGTCCCATATCAAACACATATCCGTTTTTTTCCATCTGATAAGCTTTCCCGCCAACCTTGTCCTGCTTTTCAATTAAAGTGACATCAAAACCACGAACCTGTAAGCGAATGGCTTCAGCCAAACCTCCAAAACCCGAACCTATCACAACTGCTTTTAAATTATTTGTCTCAAAACTCTTTTTGATTTTTAGCATCATCATACCTTTATTTCAAATATATCTTTTTTTGAATAATTCATCGTTTCACCGATCAGGTCGGCTGTCATTTTACCAGCTAAAATTACGAGCGGAATGCCTCCACCCGGATGAGCGGACCCTCCGGCAAAATACAGTCCTTCAATCTCACGGCTGCGATTGGCCGGTCTCAGGAAAGCGCTTGACCGGCTGTTTGAAGACAAACCGTAAATACTGCCGCGGTTCGCTCCATATAAATTCTGGAATGATTCGGGGGTAAGCACCTTCTCTGTTTCGATTTTTCCGGCGACATTGATTCCGTGTTCAGATAGTTTTCTTAAAATATTCTTTCTAACCGCTTCAATGTCGGTTTCCCATTCATTTTGATCAGTCAGATAAGGCATGTTCACAAGGACAAACCAGTTCTCACCATTTTCCGGTGCATGTTCGGGATCTGTTTTACTGGTTATGGCAACATAAATCGTAGGGTCATCCGGATGTTGATGATCATTAAATAATTGCGAGAATTCTTTTTTATAGTCATTACTAAAAATGATATTATGATGTTTTAACCCGGGATTTTCTCCGTTAATCCCCCACAAGAAAACCATCCCGGAAAGCGACGGTTCAAGTTTTTGATAATGTTTAGCTTTTTTAGGCAAGCCGTCAATCAAATCTGAATAGGCGGAAACCACATCAGCGTTACATACCACATAATCAGTCTTTAGTACATGTCCGTCGATCCTCACCGCTTCCACTTTTCTGTTCTTATGAATAATTTTCTCGACGGTTGTGGAAGTTCTGATATCAATATTGAGGGCGGCCGCGATTTTTAGCATGGCTTCAACCAGGCGGTACATGCCTCCGCTTATATAAAAAGCGCCCGGATGAGCTTCCAGGTATGGAATCATGTTTAGCGTAGCCGGCGCTCTGAAGGGGTCTGAACCGTTGTACGTCGCGTAACGGTCAAATAACTGAATGAGACGCTCGTCATTAAAAAATCCGGATACACCCTGATGGACTGTGCGGAATGGATCAATTTTATGGATCTCCGCTAAACGGGAGAGAAAGCCCGACCTGAATATTTTCTTTCTCTCATGAATAGGTGTTGTCAGAAACAATTGGCCGGCCCTTTCATAAAGATCACGGGAATAAGCCATAAATTTTTGATAATTTTCAACTTCATTCGGCGCCAAACCGGCAAGCGAAAAAATCATTTTATCGGGATTGTTAAAAGTATCAAATATACTGCCATCGTTAAAGAAATACCGGCATACCGGATCAACCGGCCTGAATTCAAGAAAATCAGAACGATTAAAACCCGCAAATTCAAACAACTCATCAATGATAGACGGCATGGTGAGCAGGGATGGTCCCGTGTCAAATCGATACGCATGGTTGACAATCTCATTCATTTTGCCGCCGGGTTTTGCATTTTTCTCGAACACGGTTACTTCGAATCCCATGCTTGCAAGCCGGATTGCCGCCGCTAATCCTCCTAATCCGGCTCCGATCACTGTCACGCGTTTAGCCATGGGTATCTCCCTTCAATTTTAAATAGACAATGACCGAAGAAAATATATGAGCATATCCGTAAAAAAAATCTTCCACAGGAATGGTCATTATTCTGAAATTAAGGTGATAGGCGGAATCGTATAGCACAATCGGCCTTGCGGTAAGATATCCGTTAAATACTAAAATTAGAATTGTAACAAGCATTAACTCAAGGTAAGTTCTGGATCTTGTAAATATGCCTGTGTCGAGAATCCTGTCAAGCAAAGCGGTCAGACTGAGCGCTGAGAGAACAAGCGCGGTGTAAATTTTCCCGTTTATCAAAAAGACGGCAGCCGGAATAATCGAAAAATATAGTATTTTTCTAAGGATAACCGCTTTTTCCATTCTGTATTCTTTATAATACGCCCCAAGAACTTCCCAGACGAAAATACAGGCGAATGGGACAGTGATAAAAAACATCAGTTCTTCTACAGGCAAACCGGCGATCCTAAACCCGGTTATATAAGCGTCATTAAACCACCAGTGTTTTCCCGCAACCATCATATCCCACAACAAAAAAGGCACGAGTGTAATTGCTGATGCCGTAAATGCTTTCAACCACAATCCATAGAAATTGACTTTGCGGTCAAAACTCAGAACAACCGGCCCCGAAACAACCAATAAATTAAAAATAAGATATTCTTCTTTCATTTTATTACAGGCTCCCTTTGAACACATATCTGACATTTGAACCAACCCGGGAGTAACAATTCTGACAATATTGGCAATACATAATTTCCTAAAATATTCTTTTTTTACAGACTAAATGAGTCATATTTCGCTCATTTCGCTCATTTATGTAATTGTGATAACCTTTTACTGATCAAAATAATTCCGGAATTTTTAATATATTTTTTTCATTATAAAGGATCGTTTAATGAATAAAGACGGGATCAGGATTTTATATATTTTCGGTTGCTCTTTGCACCTAATCTAATTAAACTGTTAATTATGAGCGAAATAAACGATTTTTAATAATCCATTTTGATTGATGATTTTATAGGGAATATGTATTTTAAGCCTGTTCTGATCATACGGAGGTAAGCAATGAAGCGAAAAATACAATATTTTAACACGGAAGAGGCCGCGGTCATTCTGGGTGTAAATGTTTCTACCATCAAACGATGGACGGATTCTGGTAAAGTGGAGTGCGTCAAAACAGCCGGAGGACACCGCAAATTTTTAATAGAACATTTGAAAAAATTTATTGAAGAGAATAATAAATACTCATCCAAAATTCAGATTTTACCGATTGAAAAAGAAGAAGATCTACAGGTCAGCTATCACATTTTTCAACATGATTTCGACTACCTCATCGCCTACACACTTCAGCAGGCGTTAAATTGTGACCGGAGCCGCGTTCAACAAGTGTTTAACGGCTTGTATCTCGCACAGTTTCAGTTATATGAGATTTATGACCGCTTAGTCACTCCCGTTCTCTATCAGATTGGCGAGATGTGGGAAAAAGAAATCATCTCTGTTGCCGAAGAGCATTTTGCATCACAGACCATAAAAGACAGCCTTATACGTCTGCAGGGTATTATCCGAATGCCTCAAAAAAGGATCGGAATGGTTATGTGCATGAATTTTGACCACGAACTTCATGATATAGCGCTTAAGATGGTTGATCACTTACTGGAATTGCGCGGATTCAAAGTATTTTTTAGCGGACAGAACACGCCAGGGACGCGGCTGGAATATATATTTGACCATTTCGCGCCTGATCGCATGTACATCTCCAGCACATATATTGATGATCAGGACCGAATTCAGAAGGAATTTGACCGGATTTGTGAATTATGTGACCGTTTCAGCATCCAATTGTTTGTCGGAGGAAGAGGGTTTGACAGTCTTAATTATGCTCATCCTTCGGTATCGAAAAGACTACTGACATTTAAAGAAGTTTTCGAATCATAAATGAAATATTGTAAGAATTTGAAATTATTATCGACACATTAGGAAAACCTGTATTAGACATCAGATAAATTTAAGGATTAGCTTTTTATGAAATCCATCGTTCCTATTATAGAAGTAACCGGCGGAAAGTGCCGTCAATTGAATTCAGATGATGAATTCGGAAAAAATATATATACTGAAGACCCGGTTTCAGTCGCTCGATATTTTTTGGATATGGGAATTTTTCGGTTTTATATGTCTGATCTTGACGGAGCGCTCCAAAAAACTCTTGTCAACTGGCAGACACTCGAGCGTCTGTCCGCCATTCCGTCTGCCCATATCATACTGGCAGGCGGAGTCGAGTCGACTGATGACGTCAGAACGGCACTGGAATGCGGCGCGGATAAAATATCCGCCGGAACTATTGCCGACAGGAGGAAAATCCTTGTACGTTCATGGCTTACAAAATTCGGAGCGGCAAATATTATCATTGAAGCTGAGGTGACTGATCAATCCAAATTACCGGATTCAGATGCCCTTCAATTTATAGCCGGATTCTATCAGGCGGGAGTCAGGGAATTTATCTGTACGCTCTCAAACCTCGATTCCGAGCATAACCAGAGTATCGCCAAGGTCTGCCAGCAAATCAAAAGGCAGTTTCCGGAGATAAGATTAATTATAAATACCCGTTTCAGCAAAACAGAAGATTTTAGGCGTTTACAAATTTCTGAAGCCGACTCAATCATGATCGGCAGCGCTCTTTACGACGGGTCTATCGATATAGATGACGTTAAAGAGATAGCCAATTGTGTTCAGACGGGATAGATTAACCTTTTGAACAATTTTTGTTCTGTAAATTAGAATGGGGGTAAATTTAATGGACTTTAATGTATCAAAATATTCGGTTGTATTGCTTTTATTGATAATTCTTTTATCACCAATTTCCACTTTGTCTCAGGGATCGCAAAAAGTCGCATCTTCTCCAAAGGAGATCTGTCCGCTTCTTGTCGGCAGCCAGATACCGAATCTGATTCTTAAAGATCTGGATGGCGCTTCTTATGACTTAACAAAATCGGTTTCAAAAACACCCACTATTCTGATTATCTACCGCGGCGGCTGGTGACCTTATTGTAATATGCAGTTAGGTCAACTGCTGGATATAGAAAAGAATTTAACAGATTTAGGCTACCAGATCATCGCCGTCAGCGCTGATCGACCGGAGAAACTTTCTGAAAGTGTCGATCGCCACAAATTGACTTACAAGCTGCTTTCAGACACTAAATTAACAAGCGCGAAGGCTTTTGGCATTGCCTACAAAATGGATGATGAAACTGTGGCCAGGTATAAAACCTATGAGATGGATATAGAAGCGGCCTCCGGAGAAAGCCATCATATTCTTCCCGTCCCCGCCGTTTTTATTATCGGAACTGATGGCCTTATAAAGTTCGAATATGTTAATCCCGATCACCGCGTCAGGCTTGAACCAGAAATCCTTTTAAGCGCAGCCAAATCATATTTGAAGAAGGATTGAGATGAGTTTAGCTGAATCCAGAGTGAGTCCCAATTTATTAAAGGGACGCAAATGAGTTATGTTGATTTTTCAACAAATCACAGGTAAACCTTTAAAATCAGGAAAGAGAGCAAATTGAAAAATCTTGTGGATTGGCTGGTTACAATCGAGAATCACGCGTTTGAGTTCTACCGTGATTCGGCGAATTATTTTAAGGACGATGAAATACTTTCAGAGCAATTGAGTTTACTTTCCAGGGATGAAGCCCTGCATAAACAAACCATGGTGATGGCCGCTCGGTTGCTCGAAACCGAAGCTGTAAATTATATATCAGATATTCGGATTGATGAACAAATAATGAAAAACGTGGAAGATCCGGTCAAAAGAGGCAGACAACTCCTACTGACTGGCAAACTGACAAAGGAAGAAATGCTTAAGTGTATTTCATCCATTGAATTTTCTGAATGGAATGATCTTTTTATATATGTGGTAAATATGTTAAAAAATGAATCCCGTGATTTCCAACAGGCGCTTTCTATCATTCAAAGACATAAATCAGATACCGAAAAACTGCTGGATTCATTACCAGAAGGTAAAAAATATTTAACACAATTGCGGAAACTCCCTGAAATTTGGAGACCAAATATTCTCATTATCGATGATTCAAATGCTATCCTGGAATTACTGGAAGGTCTGTTTGAAGATGATGGAATAACAGAAACGGCCGAGAATGGAGAAACTGGACTTTACAAAACCATCAGCAATTATTATGATTTGATTATCACCGATATCGATATGCCAATTATGAACGGCATCGAGTTTTACAAAAAAGCGGTCAAACGGGATCCTGACTTAAAAAAGATCATCCTGTTCCTCACAGGCTTATCATCTCCTGATCATAGCCGGTTTCTCGAAGAAAATAATCTGCCATTTGTAGCAAAACCCGCATCTCTGACCGAAATCAGGGAAAAAGCGACACGAATCCTTCAATCTCCCCACACAGGTAATCCACCTGATACCCTTTGGCCGGAATAGCTAATTTCAAACAAAGCAATTTTTACATGTAAAATAAAGAAAAATGGATTAACTTACCAGCCGATTGAGAATTTGAAATTCTGCACATCCCTGAATAAAGTTCCGCATATTCCTGAAAGGACGAATAACGATGCATTTTCCGGTTTTATCTGATATTCAACAGGCGCATAAAAGGATAAGACCTTATATACATCACACTCCGATACTGACATCAGAAAACCTAAACCGAATCACCGGCGCGGATATTTACTTCAAATGTGAAAATTTCCAAAAAGCCGGTGCATTCAAAATCCGCGGAGCCTGCAACGCGGTGTTTTCACTCACTAAGGATGAAGCATTAGCGGGAGTCACGACCCATTCATCGGGGAATCATGCCGCGGCCATCGCTCTGGCGGCAAAATGGCGAGGGATAAAATCATTTGTAGTCATGCCGGAAAACGCCCCTCAGGTTAAAAAAGATGCCGTTGCCGGTTACGGCGCGGAAATCATATTTTGCAAGCCGACTCTGCAGGCCCGCGAAGAGACACTTGACGATGTCGTAAAAAAAACCGGCGCCAGGTTTATTCACCCTTATAATAATCCCCATGTAATTGCGGGTCAGGGAACGGCGGCATTGGAACTCCTTGAAGAAACCGGTGAACTGGATATTGTTCTCACTCCGGTCGGGGGTGGAGGCCTGCTGAGCGGAACATGTCTTACAACCTCCGCTCTCTTCCCCAGGACATCCGTGATCGCCGCGGAGCCGTCGAACGCGGATGACGCGTTCCGGTCGCTGAAAGCGGGAAAAATTATTCCCGTTGACAATCCCGATACCATCGCCGACGGTCTGCGCACTTCACTCGGATCTCTGACATTCCCTATTATTCAAAAATACGTTTCGGAAATCATTACTGTCTGTGAAGAGGACATCATTAATGCCATGCGGCTCGCCTGGGAGCGTCTCAAGATTATTATCGAACCCTCTTCCGCGGTGCCTCTGGCCGCCGTCCTTGCAAATCCGGATAAATTCAGAAACAAGAGAACAGGAATCATCTTGTCCGGAGGAAATGTCGATCTTTCTAAAATTCCCTGGTTATAAATTGCAAAAACCCCGTCTTTTTCTTCAATATGTTGAGTCTTAAATAAAAAAATCAACCCAGAATATATTTCCGAAGGATTAAGTTAAAAATATCATATCCAAATTCATATTTTTCTATGGAGGCAGTTCTGATCATGAAATCAAATTATGACATAGAGACCCTTGAATCGGAAATAATGGAAAAACAGAAACTTCTGGCCAAATTAAAACGCGAATCTCCCAGAGAGTCCGTAAGCGATTATACACTAAAAGGTATAAAGGGACCGGTCAAATTATCAACTTTGTTTGATCATAAACAAGATTTGATTATTATCCATAATATGGGGATCGGCTGCAAGTATTGTACACTCTGGGCAGACGGATTTAACGGTTTGTTAGATCATCTTAAAAATCGGGCTGCTTTTGCCGTTGTTTCACCGGACGGGCCGCTGGTCCAGCAAAATTTCGCGCGCGAAAGAGGCTGGAAATTTGACATGTACTCCGGAGAAGATTCAACATTCATCGAAGATATGGGATTTAAATCTGAAATCGGCTGGATGCCGGGTGTATCAACATTTACAATGTCAGCAGACGGAAAAATTTTTCGGGTGGCTCACGCCGTATTCGGCCCATACGACCCGTTTAACAGCATCTGGCATTTATTCGCTCTTTTGTCAGAAGGAATCAATGAATGGAAGCCCCGGTTCCACTATTGAAATTGAGCCTGAATTCAAAACAATCCAAATAATGCAGCCTTAAATGTGATCGACGAGATTAACAGGTTAATATAATCCGGAAATAATCATTGCCTGTTTGGATTGCTAAATAAAATCATCCCGGACTGTGAAATTTTTTCTCGTTTCCCGCCTAAATTCTTTTTTTTATGTTCTAAGAGATAATAATCATACATAACATACTATTTTTTAATATCTTATAAAAATTACAGAGCATTCCCCGGCGTTGTCCGCTGCAATTCATTACTTCTTTTCATACCAGGGCAAATCTAACAATATCAATTAATTACAACAATTATTTATATACGGATTCTCATCATTAATATATTTTTTCGATATTTTAATCATGAAATGTCAACGGCTGAATAATTCAATGTATTATACTATTGTTTTTTTTGTACTTAGGCAACATGATTCTTTAGATTTTCATCTTCTGATTCTTTCAGTTTCCAAGCTGGCACAATGTTTGAAATAGTAGAAGACAGGTTGCATCCTTCGATGTAAAGATGCCGGAACATGAATAATGAACATAAAAGTCGGAGAATCAGATGAAATACAAAACATTACTATCCATTTTCTTAATCCTTTTTGGACTAAATCAGCTATTTGCCCAGACCAGTTCCTTAACTTTGGTATGGCTCGCAAACGGAGAACCTGATATAGCTCAATACCGTGTTTACCGCGGTGTTAACAGCACAACCGATTTAAAATATCACGCAACTGTAACCCATCCGGATACAACATTCACCGATGATCAGAACATTACACCCGGTGATCAGTATGCCTATGGCGTCTGTGCTGTCGATGTTTACGGGAATCAATCCAATATGTCTGAAGTTGTTTCGGTTGCTCTCCCGAAAATTGACTGGACAATGCCAAATATTTACACAAATCAGTCAACTTATGTACCTCTTCAGGATTTCCTTTCCGACAGAGATAATGATCTTTGGGAATTAAGCCTTGAAATTTCACAATTAAATCATCTTGAAGTGACTCAAAGCGGATCAGAACTTATCCTACAACCTTCACCGGCCACATATACAGGCCCTGCAGGTTTTGCTTTAAAAGTTCAGGATCCATATGGTTTTTGGGATACAAAATTGATTCAGATCGATATTACATCCGTGGTTACCGGAATCGGTGACGATCCGTTTGCATCTCAGATTCCCGATCAGGTAACATTACTGCAGAACTATCCAAATCCATTCAATCCTACTACCCGCATAAAATTCGGGTTGCCTGAATCCGGCATTGTCCGGATCGATATATTTGATGTAACAGGGAAGAAAATTAAAACTCTGTTCGACGGTAATAAAGAGGCCGGTTATCATGAAATTCAATTTGCAGCAGATAATATAGCCAGCGGAATCTACTTCTACCGGATTCAGGCAAATAATTTTCAGGAAATGAAACGCATGATCCTGATGAAATAACTTCTTGCATTTTTATCTTTTCATCACCAACTTTGGATATGAAAAGAAAAAACATCTCTTCGGGCGCAAGGTGGGAGTCCCTTGTGGGATACTCCCGCGCCGTCCGTTATGGCTCCTTAATTTTTGTATCCGGCACCACATCTACTGACAAAGATGGAAATATCACCGGCATCAACGATCCTTACGCGCAGACAATCCAGATTCTCAATAACATTGAGAGCGCCCTGAGCAAAGCCGGCGCCTCATTGAAGCATGTGGTCAGGACAAGAATCTACGTGGTGAATATTGATGATTGGGAAGAAATTGGACGAGCGCATGAAGAATTTTTTGGCGGTATCCGTCCGGCGACGACAATGGTTGAAGTCAGAAGGCTGATTGATCCAAAAATTCTTGTTGAGATCGAAGCCGACGCGGTTACCGACGATCCGGAGTATAATTCGGTATGAAGGATACTGCAGGATATTTAAAAATCATTTACTCTGCCTTGATTATTTCATTCTTGATTCCCGATTTTCTTAATTGCTCAGAAATTAACTCAGATTCAGTCTCACAAAAATATCATACCGGTCTTCAGAAAATTTTTGAAACTCGCGATAAAATCAAGGACTTACATCCCTTTCTCGCTGATTTGTATCCAGTCGCCATAGTCGAAAACAACCGGTTTTATGTATTCGATCTTGATTCTTCTGGAACACGTTATGTCTTTGTAAAGGACGCGCCTGTCGCGTGGTCCATTTCAAAAGAAATCCGCGCCTCATTCCCCCTCGATTTTTATGATAACCGCCCCGCATGTGTAACGGACGGAGCCGTGTTTGATTCTCCACAGGGATACGCGACTATTTTTCATGAATTTATACACTGCAAACAGATGAATTCGTCCGAACAGAAAATAAAACAAGAATTACAGATTTATCAGAACGCTATGCGGAAAAAAAATTTTATGTGGGAACTCAACCATTCCTTCCCCTATAATGATCCGATTTTTACTAAAATTTACGGGGATTTTCTTCAGCATCTGTCAGAACAGGATACTACAAATATAAAAATGGATAGGAAGGCGCTGAAAGACCATTTAAATCCACTTGATTTTGAATATATGTGCTGGCAGGAATGGAAAGAGGGTTTTGCAAGATATATAGAAAATAAAATACTGGCAAAATTGGAAATTCCCTCCAATAATTATGGTAATGAACCTCCGTTTAACAGAATTGTATTTTATACTGGCGGATCCTGGTTTATCGATTATTTAATTTCTGCCAGTCCTTCCCTTGAATCCGATCTGCAAAAACTTTTTGAAGCGATATCCGGTAATTAACAGGCCGGTCCCGGCTGAAATTCATGTCAAATTTCTTTTTTTACATCCTGATTACATTGATTGTACCAATCCAACGACTTATATTTATTCCATTCATCATAATAAAATTACGGGAGAGATTAGATTTTGCAAATATATGATGCTATTATTGTTGGCGGGGGCCCCGCAGGTTCTTCCGCTGCATATGATATGGCGGATGCCGGCCTGAATGTCCTTCTCATCGATAGAAGGACCTTTCCACGATTTAAGGCATGCGGCGGAGCGCTAACAATCAAAACATTAAACCGCTTTCGTTTTTCAATCGCTCCGGTGATCAAGACGGCAGTCTCGTCCAAAGTAGTGGGATTTGGAATGTTGAGTCAGTCCCTCATCAAAGGTGATCATCCCATCCTTGTCACAACTGTGCGTGAGGAGCTGGATCAATACTGCTTTGAACAGGCGCTTGAAAAGGGTGCCAAATTTCAGCAGATAAGCGAGATTCTGGAGATTGATGAAAAAAGTGATATGGTTACTTTGAAAATTGAAGGGCAGGAAGAGCTTCAATGCCGTTATCTCATCGGCGCTGACGGCGCGCGCAGCCGCGTCCGCAAGATATCCGGAGAGTTCTCGCCTGACACAAGCGCTCTCGCCCTGGAAGGCATCGTTCCGTTGGCTAAATGCAAGTCAATTCCTGAACTGACCTTTGATTATGGAGTCGTAAAAAACGGCTACGGCTGGCTTTTTCCGAAAGATAATCACATTAATGTCGGAATTTACACACGTAAACCGGAAGAAGATGAGATCAATAAATCCCGGCTTAGAAAATATGTACAAAAACGGCTGGGCACCGATGAAATTGAGAAAATTACCGGTTTTCCTATCGGTACCGGCGGAGAGCATTATGAACCGAAATCCGCAAGAATATTTTTAGTCGGTGACGCTGCGGGTTTTGCCGAGTGTATTTGGGGAGAGGGAATTCATAATGCTGTTCATTCCGGTCAGCTCGCCGCAAAAGCTATTATTTCTGCTCTTAATGATGGTGAAAATGCAAATCACCTTTATCGCGATGCTATAAAAGATATGAAAAGAGATCTTTTTAACAGCCGTCGTCTGGCGGATGTTTTTTACCGCTGGCTTCCGGTAAGTTATATTTCCCTTCAGTTTAAAAGAGTCAGACAAGCGATTCTTAATTCATTTGCATCAGGCTATACGGTTACTGAAACCAAACACGCTCTGTTTGAGAGACATCCGGAATTCAACATCTGCAAACCTCTTTCACTTATCGAATTTGAATCATTTCATCAAAAATAAACATGTAACAAAAATAAACCTGTGGCATTTTATATTTATTGCGTTTGATCTCCCGCGCGCGTTATCTATATTTATAATCAAACTTTTTCCACTCAATAAATTGCACAAAAATCATGAATGAGGTACAAATCATGGAAATTTCAGCACAGGATCAGACAAAACTATTAAATGATCTAAAAATCTCGGCCCTGAATATGTCAGGCTGGTTAAAATTTGTCGGTATCGTTACAATCATCGGCGGCATTATACCCGCCTTGTCAATCATAGGTATCCTGATAGCCTGGCTGCCCATCTGGCTTGGTGTTTTATTATGGCAGGCGGGATCAAGGGCGAGTGACGCGCAGCTGAGGAACAATCCCTTAGAATTAATGATAATGCTTGATAAGCTCCGGTTATATTTTGTCGTTCAGGGGATATTGATCATCATTATATTTGGTGGTTTGCTGATTGGATTGATGGCGTTGGGCTTCAGTCTACCTTCACTCTTTGATCTGATCAATCAAAATTGATTTTTCTGTCACAGACTTATTTGCACCCGAAATTACCGTTAGACATGGTGTTGAATATTTTGATCCCGATGCGCGTTAGATTTATAAAGAGCGATAAATACAGTCGTTTCCCTGAAATAAATTTATCAGCACTATCTCCGGTTTAATTTTCAGATAGTTAAATTTTATGGGGATGCCGTTTGAAACAATATTTTTTTATACTGCTACTTACAAAAATATTGCTGGTTTCTGTCAGCGCGCAGGAAACACAGATTCTTACTTTGCCTGATCATTTACAAATTGTCGTCAACGATTCCTCCCATGAGATAAAACGCAGTTTAATTGACTCATTAAAAAAGCACTTTACGATGACGGATATTCGCTTTTCGATTGTAAGATCTGAGTCGAAGAACGGCCGAAATGTTACAATAATAAGGATTCCTCAGACCTATGAACTGAAGCAGGTCCTGATCCAGTTGATCATTTACTACGGTTTATATCCGACCGAGACTGAAAAAGCTAAAGAAGAAGTGCGTGTTTATCCTTATTTCAATTCCATATAGGACAAACCTTTTTTAATAAGTCACTACAAAAAAAACGGAAGATTAACAAGTCAGCTTCTTTCATGGGAGTCCACACCGGTACCTCCGG
>JBFXGD010000076.1:0-15331 GCA_050178385.1 Calditrichaceae bacterium | reverse complement strand
CTCGCCGCCCACATTTACACCCGGATAAATTCCCTGCAGTTGACCACCGTCGCCAATTCAATTTTCCTGGAGAGCACACATCCCATATTCGGGTGGATATTATCCGTTATATTTCTGAAGGAAAAAGGGACCCGGCTGATTGCGGCAGGAATGATTTCCGGCCTGATAGGGATGTATCTTATTATTTCAGGTGATATCAGTCAGTCACCCGGCGCGATTTTGGGTGATTTACTGGCCGTATTATCCGCCTTCTGTCTTGCCGCTTATTTATTAATTGCACGAATGATGACATCAAAAACAGCGCTGATTCCATATCTGTTATGGGTTTACGGAACAGCCGCGATCTTTTTATTGCTTACGGGGATCATAACAGATCTGGATTTCACAGGATTAGGGCAGGAAAGCTGGCTGTTTCTGATCCTACTTGCATTAGGTCCGAATCTCATCGGACATTCACTGCTTAACTGGGCATCAAGAAAGATTGAAGTATTTAAAATAAATATCGCCCTGCTTGCAGAGCCTGTTCTGGCCACAATTTATGCGGTATTTTTTTTCGATGAATATCCCGGTCTTACATTCTTTGTAGGAGCGCTGTTTATACTGAGTAGTATACTTACTATTTTTTCCTATGAACGTAAGACGCTCTGACTCAATCCGGGACCGGATTGTATCGGTCCGTCGGGGCTGCCCTTTACAAATTGTCTTACTGCCGGTTCAGTAGTGTTCTGAAGTTCATCAACGCTACCGTTAAACATGATAATCCCGTCATGCAGCATCACGACACGGTCAGCAACTTTTGCAACACTTTGCATATCATGGGTAACAACAATAGATGTTACGTTTAATTTTTCGCTTAATTCAATTATTAACTTATCAATATTGGCGGCCATAATCGGATCGAGCCCGGTCGTTGGCTCATCATACAAAATATATTTAGGATCCATAATAATTGCTCTGGCCAATCCAACTCTTTTTTTCATACCTCCGGACAATTCCGCCGGTTTGAGATTTTCTATTCCGGGCAATCCGACAAGATCAAGTTTTTCCGCGACTTTTATCCGAATCTCATTTGGCGTCATTTTGGTATGCTCAACCAGCGGCAGGAAAATATTTTCGGCTACAGTCATAGAATCAAATAACGCGGCTCCCTGGAACAGGAACCCAAATTGTTTCCGGAGTGAGAATAAATCTGTTTGTCCGACTTTTTTAATCGCTATGTCATCTACCAGTATGTATCCGCTGTCGGGTTGCAACAAGTTGAGTATCAGCTTGAGGAGTACGCTTTTTCCACATCCGCTCTGACCGATTATTACGAGCTTTTCACCATCAAGGATATCAAGATCGACACCCCGAAGAACGGACTTTTCATCAAAACTTTTGACTATGTTTCTTATTATTATCATTTTATCAGAACAATATTACTGAAAGGATATAATCATTTAATAAAATTAAAGCCGATGACAACACAAATGCGCGGATTGTTGCTTTTCCAACCCCTTCTGCGCCTCCGGAGGTATTAAAGCCAACATAACAACCGATAATTGCGGTTATCCCTCCGAAAAAGAAGGCTTTGATCAAACCGGACATCACGTTAAGTATGGAGAAAAATTCTTTTACACTGCCAAAAAATATTTCCGGCGGAAGATCCAGATTGATATAAGCGACGGCATACGCCCCCATTACCCCCACAAAATCGGCGATGATGGTCAGTATGGGGATCATTATAAATCCGCTGAAAATACGAGGCATGGCTAAATAACGTATGGGATCGATGGCAAGTGCTTCAAGAGCATCAATCTGCTCGGTGACTTTCATCGTTCCGATTTCAGCCGCGATGGACGCGCCTACTCTCCCCGCAATCACCAAAGCCGTCAGCACAGGGCCTAATTCGATAAAAATCGCGACACTTGTCGCCGCGCCGAGGTAATTATAGGAAATATACCCCTTCAACTGATACGCAGTCTGTACTGAGGCCACCGCGCCGGCAAAGATACCGACAAAGATTACCAGCGGGATTGAATTCACTCCAATTTCGAGCATCTGATCGAGTACAAGTCGACGATTAGACCATAGACGGGAAAAATATCCTGCTGTTTTAAACACTAAAATAAATACAGCGCCTGTCTGTTGCAGAAATAATATAGTCCGTCTGCCAAGAACACTGATTGCTTGAACCATTTTTAGAAGTCGATACCCAACGAAATATAATGTTTTGGTTTACTCGATGACTGAAGATCCCATCTCCAGGCAAGATCGTATTTAAGTAATAATCCCAGGAAATATAACCGCGCCCCGGTGCCATATCCAACAACTAAATCTTTTGTCCGGTGACTGCCGAGATCGTCTTTCGCCACCCCTTTGTAAGGTTCATCTGACGACCATGCCGAACCGACATCCGTATAGAGCACTCCCATGATGTTTCCCAGACTAATGGGCGGAAAGCCCAATTGCATAAACGGAATCAACGGGAATCTGAATTCCGCATTGGTAAGCACAAAATTATTTCCGACTTTTTCGTAAAAATCCGCGCCTCTTAACGGTGTTACAAATTCTGAAAAATAGACATCCCGGATTGAATTAATACGGATACCATCCTTATAATGTCTGTTCAGCCAGTTCGATACGCCTCCGAGATAGAACTGCTGTGGATCCGAACCGCGGCTTGCGCCCGCATAAGCCCTAAATGCAAAGCTGTATCCGTTTGTTATCTTATAATATTTTCGCAGATCCGCTTTTACAGTGGTAAATTCCAGGCTTTCGTTTGAATATTTAGGACTCGATGTTAAACTGACGGCGCCTCTAAAACCATCCTGCGGTCCCGTGTACCACCATTCAGCCGTGTCATATACAAACTGAATCCCCGGCAGTGTACTTTGTACGGTTTCTGTCGGGATATCATACTCGAGATATTCCAGGCTTGCATTCAGGAAATACAATGAAAAATCCACCCTCGCAAATTTATTAAAAGGGCGAGAGGCAATGGCAAATAAGCCATAATTTCTGAATCTCTGCAATCCGTTTGTTGATGAGAAATATGTATTGGAATAATGAAACAGGCTCGCGCCGTAATCAATCCGCTTCGGCAGATACCAATACTGGGCGTTTATATAACTGTTCCGCAAATCGAAAACAAGGTTTGTACCCAGAAATATTTTATGATTTCCGAGGACATCGCTGTATGCTATGGATGTATATCCCTGAAATCCCCATAAAGTGTTATATTGTGCCGCGCCGTTTACAATATCAGGGGAAAACTTAACTTTGTAATTTCTAACTTTGTAATGGCCGTCTTCCAGCTTATAATGATCTTCATCCAGTGTGACATCTTTTATTTCCGTGGAAGTACGTCGTTCAAGATCAGCGAAAACATAATTGCTGTAGTCTATCGCCCGGGGTATTTTAACAATTCTTTCAGATGTATCCGCCTCAACTTTCTGAATAGTATTGATGGCCAGGATTTCATTAATATCCTTTTCTTCGAGCTTTTTATAAAACACAGTTTTATCAATACTTACTTCAGGCAATTCGAACGGATTCCGGATTGTGAATAAATCCCATCCGCCTTCGGAAAAGGAAGAAAAAGCAAGAGTGCTGCCATGCTTGTCAGTCGTTAACTGAAAAGCGCCTGTTAACAGATTGGTGACAGGGTAGCTTTCACCTGTCGACAAATCATGCTTGTATATGTTGTATATCCCTGACCGGTCACTCACATAAAGCAGTTTCTGCCCGTCGGGAGAGAAAACCGGATCCGATTCGCGGTCATTGCCGTCGGTGATCCTGGTTTTTCCGGATCCATCGCGGTTTATAAGATAAATATCCGTATTTTCAAAATTATGATGGGCGATGTTAAACCCATCAGGTATCATATCTCTACTGATATACTTATCTCTGTCTGAAACAAAAGCCAGTCTCTCTCCGTCCGCTGACCATGCGGGCTCGCTGTCTGAAAAAACATCATTTGTGATATTTTCAAGTTTTTTTGTATCAAGATTATATATATAAATGTCGCTGGCCCCATCAAGATTACCAATAAATGCTATTTCATCGCCTTTTGGTGACCATGCCGCCGAAAAAATTCCGTCCAGCCCGAATTTGAATTGTTCAATCTTTTCACCTGCGATGGTATATATATAGAGCGCATCCTGATCTCCTGCTTTTGCGGAAAAACTGATTCGGTCGCCATCCGGCGACCAGCTCATACCCGGACTGAGCCAGTGTAACTCTTCGAAATCAACGCTGGTTTGTCCTTTTATCAGCTTTTTTATAATTTTATTTTCCATTATATCCATAAGATAAATGGACTGCTTCCCGTCCATATCAGAGAGAAAAACAATCTTATCGCCGTTTGGCGAAAGGGCGGGACTTACATTAAGATAGTTTCTTTTTTCTTTATGGTTTGTAATCGCCCTGGCTATTTCTTTTGTTTCCTTTCTATCCGCGATATCGGGCCAGTACTCCTTTCGCATCTCTTTTCGCCAGTTGTCTGAGAGCTCGTCAAGTTCAATCCCCAACGCCGATTTAAACGCGGCTTCAAATCTCAGACTTCCTTTTATCTTCCCGATTATTTCACTAATCTTCTCATTACCGTATTTCTCGGCGATATATCTGAACAGGCTGTTTCCGCCCTGATAAGCAAGGTAGTAATTAAGATAGTTTATAGGTGGCAGGTAACCGCTTATGGTCGCGTCCCTTAGAATCATGTCTGTTCTGGTATTCCACCGAACAGAAAGATATTCTGCAAGTCCTTCTGAAAACCATAAGGGGACAGGCGCTACCTGGCCGGAGACGAGTGACTGAACGGATCCTCCATATAACATATCATTCATAACCGCATGAACGAGCTCATGGTGAATGACATGCCTGAATTGGGAGAAAGAACCTTCATAGGGAATGACAACACGATTTTTGTAAAGTTCTGTGACACCCCCTATACCTTCTGTAAGGTATACATCAATAACATTTGTCTGCTGAAAATCATTATGGGATTTATAAACAATAAGAGAAACGCGTTTTGTCAATTCATAATGGAGATCATTTTTCAGGGAAACATATGATGATTCCGCTATATTTGCTGTAAACACCGCTATATCATATCCGCCGGAATAGAAATAAACATCAAAATGCTCTGACTGTAAGTAATGCCAGTCGAATTCACGATATTGAACTTTGTTTTTACCAAAACCCTGCGCAAAAACAGAATTACAGGAAAAAACTAAAATCAACAGGAGCAATGAAAAAACATGCTTCAAGCCGGACATCTGTAGCCTCCAGAAACTTTTACCTAAAATAACCCATTAGCAAAATCCAGTCAAGCCTATTAAACAGACAAATAATTGCTAATACTTATATAATTTTATTAAATTCATGACACAATCAATTTAAAACGGCAGATAATGAATATGATTTTTCGAAAAATTAATTATGTCTTTATAGGGTTAACGATTTTTTTTACGATTTTCCTCTCAACTTGTTCATCAGAACAAAAAAAAAACTTGTCAAAGGATAAATTCAGTTCAGTTCTAGCGGAAATATCAATCATTGAAAACCTTGCCGTTGAAGATACAGAAAAAATGGCATTAATAAAAAATCTCTTTAAAAAATACAACACAACTCCGGATGAATTTATTCGTACAATTGAAGCAAATAAAAAAAATAGTGAGTACTGGATCGATATCTACAAAAGGACTTCAGCAATAATTAAAGAAAAAAGTGATCCTGAATAATCTTTTTGCACTTTGATTCTTATAAATTTTAACCAATCAAATATTTTTGACTGAAACACTGCTTCATCTTAGTATGGATTAGTCATAAAGATCTAATTTTTAATATACTACGGAAGTATCCATAATTTATGTTTTCAAAAATTATACAACTAAAATGGAACGCTGCCGCGGGAATTTATGTTTTGTTTATCATTTATGGTACAACTATTCCTTTTATCTTTACCCTATCGCCAGAAATTATAAATTCGAATATACACCGAAGTCTTGAAATATTTCACGGAAGATTTTTTCTGTCGCCGGACGACAAAGCGGATGCCCTCGCCAATATTTTGTTTTTTCTACCTTTCGGTTTTTTCTTTCTAAGTGCGCTGATTCAGAAAAATTTTATAAATTTTAAATTTAGCGCGCTATTTAAAGTGACTCTGGCAGGCCTGCTCGTCAGCTTTTTTGTAGAGTCCCTTCAGGTATTTACTCCAAACAGATCGGCATCATTTCTCGATATTATCACAAATACATCCGGTACTTTTATAGGTGCTCTGACTGCATATTTTTTGATAAAGAAAAAAATATATCTGCGAGTGTACCGCTTCGCTGAGCAATGGATTAAAGATCCCGATATTCTCATCATTGGAACTTACCTTTCCCTGCTCCTGATATCGGGACTCGCTCCATATAATTTCACATTGTCCCCGTCAAGTTTATCCAGACATGTTCAGCTCATCTCTGAGCTAAAAACGGGAATTGCGACAAGCCCGATGGATCTGTTTAACCTCATATTTATTTATGGCACAGGAGGTTATCTTTTTGCCAGAACCATCAGAAAATATGCCCTCCATCTGTCGCATTCAAATCAAACGATCCTGAGTCTTGGTATTGGAATCTTTGTTTGCGCCGGTATTGAGACTATGCAGATTTTTGTTGCTTCCAGATTTTTTTCATGGACTGATCTTTTGATGGGTTCGATTGGGATTTTGTACGGCACAGCTACATATCAGATTCTTCATCCGAATCTGTTTGGCAGAAATATTCACATTGCCTGGAAATCCGATGACAATAATGTTAGACTCGTCATTTTCTTTTCGATTAACTATACCTTTTTTCTCCTGTATAAATTTTCCTATCCGTTTATATTTAGCGCGGAACCGGCATATATTTTGAAGAAACTTAACTTTTTATTATTTAATGTGCACTCATTCATTCCATCGTCAAAAGCATCAGAAATATTTATTCTCTTTACGAAGTACATGATATTATTTGCGCCCGCGGGAGTGATATATTATGAAATCCGGAATATAAAACATAAAGCTATGTTTTTGATGCTGTCATTGCTTTTTATCATCATCCTGAAAACCCTGCAGCTGTTTAACACAGATCAGGCGCCGATGCTGATAGATTTTACAGGGATATTTATTGGTATTATGGCAGGATACTATTTTTGGAGAGAATTCCGAAATCTTTTGCTGACCACCAGGTAAATTCCATTATGAAGCACCAAGCACTTTTTCCAGCCTGTAATATGCCCAGACAACACCCGCCAGCCCCGGTGTGTAATCAGCAATCCCCTGCTGTTTGATATACCCGTTTGTGTTAACTGCTTCGGGAATATATCCGAGCAGCCCACTATCACCAAGTTCAAGAATAGGCTTGAAATATTTTTCAAGTTTTGCCGCCAGATCTTTTGAATTCCCGGACACTTTCATCACTGCTTCAACGTAAATACCGGCTGTCCATGGCCAGATTGTTCCGTTATAATAATCCGGCATGGAACGATCCAGATATTCAAAAGGGCTTTTTAAAATAAAAGTATCGTCATTTTTTGATAATGATCTTAAGCCGTAAGGTGTTAAAAGCTCACTGCCTATTCTTAAAAGTATACTCTGTGCAAATTTTTCATCAACAAGATCAAATGGGAGTAAAAGCGGTAGGATTTGGTTGATTCTGAAATCACGGTTTACGGTTTCTCTATTTATAAAATCAATAAACTGGTTGGACTCGGAATCGACAAAACTTTTGTTAAAACTTTTTTTCACTTTGTCCGCTAATCCACCGTACTTGTGAGCCCAGCGTTTTTTATTAATTTTTTTGCTTATGGATTCCATCGCACGTAATGCGTTGTACCACAATGCATTTATTTCCAGCATTTTTCCGTATCTTAACACCTGGCCGCCTTTATCATAAAGGGGAATCCAGCTTACGGAGCTATTTTTATCTCCTGCAAATACCAGTTCATCCTTGTCGCAATAAATATTAAATAATGTCCCTTTTCTGTAGCTCTCAATTATAGAAACATAGGCGCTTAAAACATCATCTTTCAAAAAATCTGTATCACCTGTTTTTGTTAAATAGTGATGTCCAAAAATTATATACAGCAGACTCAAATCCGCGCAGCCGTGATAAACCTTTTCATCAGAGTTTTTTCCCACCAATGGAAGAAGTCCGTTTTGAATTTTTGGAAGCAGGGACAAATAATACTCCCTGAAAAAATCCAGGTTTTTATTTATAAAAAACAATCCGGGCACAGAAATCATCATGTCACGGAGATTATGAATATTTTCAATGGTCGAAATACTAATGGTCGGCAGTCCATTGATTTTGTTTATGGCGCTCTCAAGGTTTGTGTTAAGACCTTTCACATCAGTATTTTTAATGACCTGCCTGTTGTATCTTTTCTTTTGATCAGAATACTCGCTCCGGTAAATATCTTCGAAGCATAGATTTGATCCTGTCTGTAATTCACGGGTTGAAATAAACAAATCTACTGTATCATAAGGTTTCAGTGTTATCTGGAAAAATCCCGGATTAAAAAGATCCTCACTGTTCAGATTATGTTTACCGCTGTCATTCGGATAATAAAAATTATGATACCACAAAGAAGCGGATATAAATTCACCTGCAGTATAATACACGTAGAGTTCAGGCATGGATGCTTTCGGAGCCCACCTCACAAACCTGTGTCCCTGATAACTGTCTGTGTTCAAACCCTGGACTTCAGTTGACAAATCGGTATTGTATCTGTCTGCAATAAACGGTTTGAGAACCAGCACAACGGGTTTTCCCTGATTTCGCAGCTCATATCTCACAACCAGAATAGGCTGATCTGACATAAGAAACATGGTCTTTCTCAGGAGCCGGTCTTCAATCCTGTAATCAAAAGATGGAAACGGATTTTTTGTAAATTTTTCCAGATAATTATATCCGGCCGGATGGATACTTCCTATAAACTGATTCGTAGAAATTTCATGAACCCGGTTTTCAATAAAAACCGATTCTTCAAATTTTGATAGCACAACAATTTTTTTTTCGGAATTCTTATCGGGAACAACAAGCAATCCATGCTCTCTCCTCGTATTCATCCCGATACTTGTTGATGAAGAATAAAGCCCAATTTTATTGCGTTCCAGCCACTCATATCCTGAAGCATTTTTTAAATTATTCAGCGCTTCCCTTCCCAGATAATAACTCATAACCCATCCTAAATCCATTTATGGCAGTCAGTTATATTAAATTTTTGAGGAACTTGCTTTGTGAATATATTAACTGATTATAATAAGATTCATTGTGATTAAAATCAAACTTTTTTTAACTGCAAACCATGCTTATTCTCTAAATGTGCCACCGGTCCGCCCATAATACAAAAATGATTAAAGCATTCTACAGTCATTCCCGGATGATCATTTCATTTAGATAGGAAAGACTGTCGTTAATCTCTGTGAAATAAAATATATCCTGCATTCTACCGATATCTGCCGTGAATTTAATTACTTCTATTGATCTGGGCGGATCAACAATAACTTTTTGTTTTGAGCCCGACAGCTCCATTATGCGGTTCGCAAGATCGAAGAGCGTCGTACTCTTTCCGCTGCCGACGTTTGTGGGACCCTGCAGCGCTTTTTTATTATCCGATGACTGTATGAGTATGTCAATTACGGTGTGGACAGAAATAAAATCTATGATCTGGTTTCCACCGTAAATATGAATATCTTTTCCGTTGGCGACATTTCTCAAAAATATTGGTATGACCCTGTCGATATCCCGCTCGCCGTATACATTGGCAAACCGCAGTATAACTACTTCCATGGAACTCATATTTTGAAATACTTCACAATATTTTTCCCCGGCTACTTTACTCGCTCCGTAAGTATTTTTTGACGATAGAGGATGCATCTCGTCCACCGGTAAATACTGAGCCTCTCCGTATGCCTCTCTGGAAGAAGAAAAGATAAATCTTCGAACGCCAGATTCGTGTGATGCTTTTAACATGTTAAATGTACCGATTACATTTGTTGAGAAAGAATAATCCAGGTCACTGACAGCACCCATTACGTTTGATTGAGCGGCAAGATGATATATTGTATCACAGTTCTGAACGGCGCCCATGACAGTATCGTAATCACGGATGTCGCCATCGATAAATTCAATTTTACCCATATCAATATGCTTCTGTATGTTCTTCAATTTCCCCCTGTGAAGATTATCAAGAACAACCACCTTAAAATCATTCTCCAGCAGCCTGTCTACCAGATGACTTCCGATAAAACCGGCTCCGCCGGTTACAAGAACTTTCATTTCTAATCCTTTTCAGTTAAGCTGATCTTCAGTCAAATTTTCCTATTTTTCTAAGGAAATCAGTAAAATTCAATCTGCCCTCAAAAGTACTATTTATCTTTTATCTTTAATCTTTTTTCTTTTTTCTTATCTTTCCCCCGGTACCCGCGACGATAAAACTGATTAATGTGATCAGGATGCTCAATTTTCCGGCCCAGTCACCAAATTGAGTAAAAAATGTAAAATTTTGTCTAAGTGGCAATATTGAGTAACCTATTTTTACTTCACCCGATTTTGACGGTGCGGATTCTCTGCCCCAGGGATCGATAAAGACAGAGATACCTGTATTTGCACTTCTCACAATCGGGATTCGGTTTTCCACCGCTCTCAAAATCGCATACTGTGAATGCTGATACGGACCTGAAGATCCCTCAAACCATCCGTCATTTGTGATAATTGCCAAAAATTCCGCTCCATTTCGAACAAATTCTCTCACATGCCCGGGAAATACTGCTTCGAAACAGATTAACGGGCTAAATGGTGCGTCTATAACCTGTTGGTTTGAAGATTGCTTTAGTTGCCAATGAGAGTGATTCAGAGTTATCTCTTCAGGTTGATACCGCATGTTGAAAATGGTTTTTATATCACCTTTCTCATAAAACTGAGTTTGTCCCGTAAAATATTTAAGAAATCCGAAATACTTCTTATACGGAATTGTCTCGGTTATGGGCACAAGATGTATCTTATTATAAATCTGCGGTGATTGATCCATCGATTGATCAAAATAGAATGCTGAATTATACAGTCTTCGTGTCCCGTTCTGCTCTGACGCGTGCATCGCGCCGATAAGCAATTTGACATCTAAACCTGATGCCAGCTCCTCCAGTTCTATCAGCAATTTGGGATAGTCATCTAAATAAACCGGGACCGCGGTTTCCGGCCAGACAATCAAGTCAGGTTTACTTAATGCGGCTTCCCTTGTTAAATCAAACAATATTTTGACATTTTCATCCAGAAACTCCGGTTTCCATTTTGTTTTGGAATCAATATTCGGTTGAATGTAAGCTATTCTAACGCCTTTATAATCCCTGACTTCAGAGAGCCTATGATAGCCATAACCCAATGAACCGGCAATGATCAAAATAAATGCAGAAACCGGTAATATTAATTTTTTTCTGCGATTCGAAGAGAAAATGACAGAATAACCAATCTGATTTAATATCAATACAATTAATGTCAGACCGGAATATCCGGTCCATTCAATAAATTGAATAAACGGTAACAAGTATGTCTGGGTATGAGCGATGTTCAGCCAGTTATATCCCAGATCGGTAAATTCACGGGAAAAATCAATTGCAGTCCAGATAAAAGGATTTAGATAAGGAAAAAATTTACCCAGACGCTTTTTAAGAATGACATACAAATATCCATACAGGCCAAACTGCAGGGGATTCAGAATCAATATGGTCAGAAATCCTGATACAGAATAGAGAGATATCCAATACAAAGTCCCCGCGTTTACCAGGATTCCGATCAGATAACCTGTCCTGAGACCTTCCTTGGGGCTTAAATCATCTAAAACCCAAAAAAAGGGTATGAACGCAAACCATGCCAGAAAACCCGTTGGGAATGGAGGATATGCGGCAATCAAAAGCAGACCGCTTAACAGAATTTTTAAATTAAAAGATGACGCAAAAAGACTAATCCAGGCTAATCTCCGCGCCTGTTTTGGCAGATTCATATAAGGCATCCAGGATTTGCATTACGTATGCTGCATCGCCTGCCGAAGACATGTTTTTTGCATCTCCGTGAACTACATCGACAAAATGCATCAGTTCGTTTTCATAAGCTTTTTTAAATTGATCAATATTCTGCTCCACCAACATCGGTGTAACATTAACAAGGTTCCCATGCAGCTCCTTGTTAATTCTCAGCGGATTCAAATATGCGGAACCCTGCTTTCCAAATATATGCGTGTAAATAGTATCTCTCTCGAGATGCATTCGCCAGCTGACCTCAATAGTTATTGATATACCTGATTCTGCTTCGATGACGGCCAGCGCGGCATCCTCCACATTGATTTCGGTATTCAGCCGGTAATCGAATAATCGTACCTTTTTAATTTTGGGAAGATCTAAAAGAAACATCGCCAAATCAATCAATTGAATGCCGATATCGATCAGAACACCGCCACCGGCAAAACTTTTTTTTACATGCCAGCCGGGAAGAGTGTTTCTGGTCCATTTTTTCAACCATCCGGTTTTTATGTAAAAAATATCTCCCAGTTCACTATTGTTCAAAAAATCTTTTAGTATTTTGACATCATCCCGAAAACGGTTATGCATTCCCACCATAAGCGTCAGTTTTCTTTCTTCGGCCAGTTTTGAAAGCTTTAACGCGTCCCGGTGATTAAGAGCGACCGGTTTTTCGACAAAAACATTCACTCCATTGCTCAGCGCCAGGTAAGCCATGGGGTAATGATAAAGACTCGGTGTGCAGATATGTATCGCGTCCAGTTTTTCATTGCTGATCATATCATCAATAAGATAATACCATCGTGGTATTTTAAATTTCTGGGTAAGAAAACTGACCTTGGCCTGATCTACATCGCAAATGGCGACTAATTCCACATTTTCGAGCTTTTTCAATAAAGGGATATGAACAATCTGGGCGATACTGCCCGCTCCAATGACTGCCACTTTTAGTTTTTCCATTCTAGGACTCCCTGATATAAGCGTCGTAATTTATGGATTTCATAATTTTTACGGCATCTTCGGCTTCCGGGAAAGTAGAAAATGACAGACGAAAGACACCGCCTTCCTTTTCGCGGACCTTTAATAATTCTATATCACGAATATCGATATTTTTTTCATATAAAGCATTAGAAATTTTTGAAATTACCCCAAGTTCATCATTTACATATACAAACACTTCTGTGAGCGGTGATAGAAAACCTTTGTTCACATTTGGTATTTTATGACGGTACATATTCGCGCGATTGAAGACTTCACCCAGGTTTTTAAGATTATCCTTCTCAGATCTTATCAAATCTATAAGTTCCTCCAATACAGCTTCAATGTTAGCACGGTTCGAAGTGACAATATCCTGCCAGATTCTTATGGAACTTGAAGCAATTCGGGTCAAATCTCTAAAACCTCCCGCGGCTAGTTCAAAATAAGGAGAACCTTGTTCATTTTTACGACCTACAAGATTTACAAGCGCCACGGCCAGCAGCTGCGGAACATGACTGATCGCGGCCATAACCTGATCATGAGTCTCTGAATCAAGGATAAGTACACGCGCTTTTAACGCTTCAAGCACAGGTAATAATTTATGGTTTAGAACCGGATTTTCCAGGGAGGTGATGCCTGTTAAAACATAAACAGCATTTTCATATAGTAAGGGATTCGAGGCGGTCAGCCCCGTTTTCTCGGTACCTGTCATTGGATGCCCGCCGACGTAAACACCTTTAAAATTCAGCCCGCGGACAAATTTCTCCAGTTCTGACTTTGTGCTTCCCATATCGGTCACCACCGTTTCAGGGCTCACAATATCCGCAAGCTGTCCTAACTGTGTCTTAATAACATGCAGCGGTGTCGCCAGAATAATGATATCTGCATCAGCGCATTCATCCGGCCAGATATTTATTTTCCGGTCGATAATGTTTTTCTGAATCGCCATGTCCATTATTTCTGGCAGGTCATACCCGATAATTGTATGATTCGGTAAACGCTGCTTCAAGGCGAGAGCCATTGAGGCGCCCATTACTCCCAATCCGGAAACAATTATTTTCATCATTAACGGGCTTTTTCTGCTTTATCCGCAATCTTCCGGCCAATTACATCCGCGATAATCCTGATCTGATCCATCAGCTCTTCAAACTGATCGGGGTATAGTGACTGAGCGCCGTCGGACAATGCTTTTTCCGGTTCCGGATGTACTTCTATCATAAGACCGTCGGCGCCGGCGGCAATCGCCGCGCGAGCCATAGGTATAACCTTGTCCCGTAATCCTGTTCCATGAGAAGGATCAGCAAATACCGGCAGGTGGCTCAATTTTTTCACAACCGGAATCGCGCTGATATCCAGCGTGTTGCGCGTATAAGTTTCAAATGTGCGAATGCCTCTCTCGCACAGGATGACATCTTGATTTCCCCCGGACAATATGTACTCGGCTGACATCAGCCATTCTTCGATTGTAGCGGAAATGCCTCTTTTCAAAAACACCGGTTTTTTTGCCGTTCCCAGAGCTTTGATGAATGTAAAATTCTGCATGTTTCTCGCGCCAACCTGTATAATATCTGTATATTCACTGACCAGCGGAATCTGATCTTTATCCATCACTTCAGTAACGACAAGCATATTAAACTTATCCGCAGCTTCCCTCAGATATTTCAGCCCCTGTTCTCCCAGCCCCTGGAATGAATATGGAGAACTTCTCGGCTTGAACGCACCACCGCGTAATATCTTTGCTCCGGCCGCAGAGACGCGTTCGGCAACCAATATTGTTTGTTCAATGGACTCAACTGAACATGGCCCCGCCATAATAACAGCTTCGGCGCCGCCAATTTTCACTCCCTTTATATCGATCACCGAATTGCTGTGTTTAAATTCCCGGCTTACCAGCTTATAAGGAGCAGATATCCTGTATGCGTCGCTGACTCCGGGTAATATTTGCATATCCCTGACATCTATTTTTGAAGTATTTCCAATCACACCAAGAAGGGTGTGATCCACACCTGTGGACCTGTGGATATCAAACCCAAGCGAATCCAGTCTTTCAATTACGTACTCGATTTGCTTTTCATCAGCCCCCTTCTCCATTATTATAACCATGGATCCTACTCCTATATTAAAATTTATTTTTATCCAAAAAAGTCTGCAGAATAAAAACTGCAGCAATCTGATCTACTTTTTCTTTGTTTCGGCTTGGTTTTTTTCCGACAGCATGAAGTGTCTGTTGCGCCATCTGTGTTGTCAGACGTTCATCTACTCTGATGATCTCCACACTAAGTAACGTAGATAACTGTTCCGCTATTTCTGGTATTTCAGAGGTTGTTTTTG
>JBFXGD010000075.1:0-15430 GCA_050178385.1 Calditrichaceae bacterium | reverse complement strand
CGTTTTTTAATAAATTTCGCGCCCCGATGATGAGTGTTACAGTGACCATGTTTATCATTAGTTTCCTCGCCGCTTTCGGATTAAAGTATTTATCCGAAATAGATCTCAATGGTGATGCTTTAAAAAGACATAAAAATTTATTGTTGATTCTTAGCGGATTTTTTGGCCTCGGTGTATTGATGTGGCTTGCCGGTCAGATGATGAGTTTTGTAAAACCAGGGGAGTCATACGAGCCGCAAATATTAACCATGATCACATCCATCAGGAAGGAATTCTTTACACAGGATCTGATCCGATATTTGATTCTCTTACTTTTCGGAGCGGGTCTGATCATAGGTTATTTGAAAAGTAAAATTTCGTTTCCTGTTCTTGGCATTTTATTTACCATCCTGATTGCATTGGATTTACTCAATATCCAGGAACGGGTTCATAAGGATTACATCGATATCGATAAAATTGAAAAAAATTATTTTGCGGAAACCACAACCGACAGGTTTCTGAACAATGACAAGGAAATCGCACGGATATTTCCGGTTGGCAAACAATTCGGCGACAACCGCTGGGCCTACCATCACCAGACAATCGGCGGGTACAGTCCGATAAAGATGTACACCATCGAAGAATTAATCGAAAACAATCTTTATAAAGGCTGGGAACCCGGTTTCCCCCTGAACTGGAACATATTAAAAATACTTAACGTCAAGTATGTCATTCTGGAGGGGCAGATATCACATCCGGAGCTGACGCTCGTCAACCGGGATGACGCGAATAAATTATTCACATATATTTATAATTCAAGGCTGCCGAGAGCTTTTTTTGTCGGATCAGCGCAAGTCGTATCTGATGAATACAAGCGCTTGCAGCGTCTGAATGATCCGGATTTTGATCCTGCGGTTACCGCATTGCTCGAAGAAAAATTATCTAAGGATATCAGCATTCCGGACAGCAGTTTCAGCAGGACAACCGAGTTTAATCCCAACCATGTCCGGTTTGATGTCTTCACCGACAAAACTTCTCTATTAGTGATTTCCGAACTGTACTACCCTCCGGGTTGGAAAGTACTGATCGATGATCATCCGGTAGAACATATTTATAAAACGGATCATGCCATTCAGTCAATAATTGTAGAAAAGGGAAATCACAAAGTTGATCTGCGTTTCGAACCAGAATCGTATAACCGATATGTGAAAATGGCTTCTTTTTCCGTGGGAATTTTATACCTGACAATTCTATTGTCGCTCGTGTTTCAATACAAATATTTGTTGAGAAAGAAATAATACTCAAACAATGAAAAAAGTCCTGATCATTACCTATTACTGGCCGCCGGCAGGGGGCCCCGGAGTGCAGCGGGTATTAAAATTCGCTAAATATCTCCCGGAGTTCGGCTGGGAACCGGTGATATTGACGGTAGAGAGCGGTGAGTATCCTGCTGTTGATGAAAGTCTGCTTAAGGATATTCCGGAAGGTTGTAAGGTATATAAAACCGCCAGCCTGGAACCGGTTACGCTTTACAAAAGATTTACAGGCAGGAAAACAAACGAGAAACTCCCAACATTTGTTTTGAATAAAAAACACAACGAGAACATTAAAGAACGCATCTCCCGCTGGATTCGCTCTAATGTATTTATACCTGACGCAAAAATCGGCTGGATCCCATTCGCGGTAAGAACCGGTATGAAGATTATAGAAGACGAAAACATTGATGTCATTCTATCATCTTCTCCGCCGCACTCCGTGCAGTTAATCGCCCGGCGCCTGGCAAAAAAATCCGGACTCCGGTGGATCTCCGATTACAGAGATCCATGGGTTGACGCGTTCTGGCAGAGTGATCTTACGCGTATAAAATATGCTCGGAATCGCGACATCAAAATGGAGAAAGAAACACTCGGCGCAGCTGATGATATTGTAACAATCAGCCCGTCTTTAATCGAGCTTTTCAGCAATAAAGCGGCTAATAACTATCATTTAATTTCAAATGGATATGATCCGGATGATTTCGATACTATAGAGAAAAAGCAGGCCGGGAAGTTTAGAATAAAATATTTTGGCCATTTGGGAAAAGACCAGAACATCCACAATTTTTTTAAATCTCTTGCAAGTTTTGATACGGAGATCCTGAATCAGATGGAGATCTCATTCGTCGGCAGCGTCCATAAGGAGATCGAGATAACGGTCGCGGATCTTAAATTAGATTCATATATAAATTTTCATCCTTATATTTCTCACGATAAAATGATCGCTCAAATGATTAATTCAGACCTTCTTATACTGGTTATTCCGGATATTCCCGAAAACAAGGGAATCGTGACAGGCAAAATTTTTGAGTATATGGCATCCGGAAATTACATCATAGGGATAGGACCGGTCAACGGTGACGCCGCATTGATACTGGAACAGACCAGAAGCGGAAAAATGTACGCTCATAATCAGTCACTCGATGATGTGCTGTTATCATGTTTCCAAAACTGGAAAAACGGCCGGTTAAATGAAGCCGATAAAATAGAGACAAGCAAGTACTCCAGAAAACAACTATCCAAAAAATTGGCGGAGATTCTTGCGGGAGATTCTCTTTGAATATAAATAAAATCCTGTTCATGATTAAAAAACTTAAGACCGATATCACTAACCGGGATTCCTTTGCCATTTCTGAAAATTTACACTCAAAGGAATTGGGAGAATATTATTTTATATTTGATGAAGATCCGGCCCGCCTGAATCAGCTTATTTCAACATTTGACGATAACGGAATCCCCTTAAACTCAGCATATATAGATGTTGATGAGCCCCGGCTGCATTATTATCCGATTTCAATCGGGCAGTACGGCCTGGCTGTGTTTGCTTCATTTCAGAAATCAGGCAATATCGAAAAAAAAGACCATTTCCTGAGAATCGCGGACTGGTTTTATGATAACCGCACAGATGATCCTGAACTGGGAAGCTATTGGCTGACGGATATCCCCAAACCGGAATACAAAATAGCGATGCCATGGAAATCAGCCTTCGCCCAGAGTCGCGGTTTATCGATCCTGCTCCGGGGTTGGCAAATAACCGGCAGAAAAGAATATTTTGATGTATGCAAAAAAGCGCTGATTCCCTTCACATTTGATATCCGCGATGGTGGTGTCACGGCCAATTTAAGTGAAGGCCTGCCATTTTATGAAGAGTATGTCGCTGATGGACAGACAATGGTGCTGGACGGACATTTCTTTTCCCTGTTCGGTCTGTATGATTTTGTAAGAGCTGTTCCTGAATCAATTGACACAGAAGCACATTTACTCGCGAAAAAATTGTTTGACGACGGGATGATGAGTTTGACTCACTGGCTGCCTGAATTTGATCTGAAATACTGGCTGAGATTTAATCTTTGCAGGATGGATCATTATCCCGAAACCGATCCGTGTACTATCGGCTATCTTCGTCTAATCAACGCCCAACTAAAAATACTGTCACGGATCTCCGGCAATGATTTTCTGAGTCAATTTCAATTAAAAATTGAAAATTATGATCATATTTATAATATTGCACGAATGTATCCAGTAAAATTTAACGCTTTGAAAAAACTAAACCGGATATAAACGTATGTGCGGAATCTGCGGAATCATTGAGAGCGGTAAAGATAACAAACAACTGATAATCGAAATGTGCGATATGTTGGCGCATCGTGGTCCTGATAATTCAGGATATTATAATAACGGACCCGTCACGCTCGGACACAGGCGCTTATCCATTATCGATTTGACTACCGGTGATCAGCCCATATTCAATGAGGATAAATCAGTTGCCGTTGTTTTTAACGGTGAGATATATAATTTTCAGTCTATTAAAAACGGGCTCATTGATAAAGGCCATAAATTTACAACATCAAGTGACACTGAAATTCTGGTTCATGGCTATGAAGAATACGGTTTGAATTTTTTGAAGGATCTAAACGGTATTTTTGCTTTTGCACTCTATGATATAAAGAAAAAAAGATTAGTTCTGGTAAGGGATCATTTCGGCGTAAAACCCCTTCACTACTGGCATAAGGACAATAAATTCATTTTTTCGTCTGAGCAGAAATCAATCCTTCTTCATCCGGCGGTCAAACGCCGCATTAATTATGACGCGCTTCACAGTCAGATAAATTTGAGATATACTCAGGGTGCGGAAACTTTATTCAAAGATATTTTCCGTGTTCCACCCGCTCATTATTTAATTTATGAAAACAACAGGATTAATATTAAATCCTATTATTCCCTACAAATGAAACCGGATTATAGACTTTCCGAGAGAGATGTAATAAACAGTATCCATTCGCATCTCAAAGAGGCCATACGCAGGCAACTGCTTAGTGATGTTCCAATAGGCGTATATCTCTCGGGCGGCATGGATTCATCAGCCATCGTGGCCATGATGCATGAGCTGAATGTTCCGGAAATCAATACATTTACCCTCGGATTTAACGAAGACACAGATGAATTCCCGGACGCCGAAAAAATCGCCGGGCATTTCGGTACGAATCACCATACGACCTCCTTGTCCTTTGATCCTCTCAAACAATTTCCTGAGGTCATCTGGCACGCGGAGGAACCGAAAATTAATCTCCTGCAGGGATTTAATATGTCCCGATTTGTTTCACCGGAATATAAAGTAATTCTCGGAGGACTTGGTGGAGATGAGCTGTTTATCGGATACGATATCTATAAGTATATCAACTCGGCCGGAGCATTATTAAAAAGGCTTTCACCCCGTTTCCAAAAAAGCTTTCTTGAGCCGTTCAGTCAGTTACTCTTTATGCTGCAGAACAAATCAGGAACCCTGCGTTTTGATGAATACAGACGCGGACTTCAGATGTTGCTATCCACGGGTAATCTGCAAAAGTTTTATTTAATTATCCGGAATGTATGGGATTATGATTCAGGTTTTCTCAATGAAATTTATCATCCTGATTTCTTAAAGAAGAAATTAACGCCTGTTCATCATTATTTTGATCAATTGTTCGCGCCGAACGGAAAAATTTCACCCGTCGATCGGGTCGCGTACGCTGAAATTCATTCAAAAATGGTGAATGATTATTTGCTGGTCGATGACAGGATGTCCATGGCTCATTCGGTTGAATTACGTGTCCCGTTTCTTGACAGAGATCTTGTCGAGTTTATGAACACGGTCCCCGGGGAAATGAAAATTCGGAGAAATGTCACGAAGCACCTGTTCAGAGAAGCGATGCGGTCCCGCCTGCCTGATGAAATTCTTGAGAAGAAGAAATGGGGATTTACCGTTAATCCTTATCTTCAGTTTAAAAAGGATTTAAAATCTGTGGCAGAAAATATTTTGACAAGAGAATTTATTGAAGAACAGGGTATTTTTAATTATAAATATTTAAGGCGGATTATGGACTACCCGCCGCATCCAAAACTGAGATGGCATTATAATTATCTGTGGATCGTACTTGGAATCGCGATCTGGGAAAAGATGTTTATTCGGTCTGACGATTTTAAAGAGAGGGTTTTTGATTTAGAAAATTATTCATCCGAATTATAGATAAGTTGTCCTCATTCAAAATGAATTTAATATTTTAGGATTTAAGGAGATATTTTGAAAATTGCTATGATTCTTGACCAAGAATTCCCGCCGGATAACCGGGTTGAGAACGAGGCTACATCATTGATAAATGCCGGACATGAAGTACACTTATTCTGTCTTGATTTTAGTGACAAAGCTTCATCCGAATCGATAAACAAAATAAGCGTCCATCGTTATAAGTTCAGCAAATTATTATATGAAAAACTATCACCTTTAGCATATACGGTACCATTTTACCATCAAATATTGTACAAAAAACTTCGCCATTTTTTTAAAACAATGACATTCGATGTAATCCACGTTCATGATATGGTTGCCATTGAACCTGTCTTAAAATTATGGAAAAATAAAAATATCCCAATCATTTTGGATTTGCATGAAAATCGACCAGAAATAATGAAATTATATTCACATGTTACCAGTTTTCCGGGAAACATCTTAATAAATCTTGATAAATGGAAGAAAAAACAGTTTTCTTCTATTGATCTTGTTGATAAAACTATTGTCGTTACAAATGAAGCAAAAAGAGATATTCTCAAGAAAAGCAAAAAACGTGAGAATGATATACATATTGTGCCCAATTCGGTAAGACTGAATACGTTTTTAAGTTATCCCATCTATTCGAACATTTCCAGGGAGTACAAAAATCATTTTGTCGTTTTATACTTAGGTTCTACAGGTATCAGAAGAGGATTAGAATCAGCAATAAAATCTATAGATCTTCTGAAACACAAAATAAAAAATATTAAATTAGTCATTGTGGGAAATAGCCGTGATGACGGTTATTTAAAATCTTTGATTTCTAATCTACATTTAGAAAAATATATTGATTTATTAGGATGGAAAGATATGAAATTTTTCCCTTCCTATATTATGGCAAGTAGTGTATGCATTTCACCATTGCTCAAAAACAGACACCATGAAACAACATATGCTAACAAACTTTTTCAATATATGGCTTTCTCAAAGCCAATCATCGTGAGTAACTGTGAGGCCCAGGCCAATCTGATAAAAGAGGTGGAATGCGGATTGATTCACGAACCATCCAATGAAGTCGATCTTGCAGATAAAATTTATCACCTGTACCAAAACCCACAACTTGCGGCAAAAATGGGAAAAAACGCATTCGATGCAATCAAGTCCGTGTACCGGTGGGAAGAGATAGAAAAAAACTTAATCAAAATTTACGAAGAAATTAAACTCTAACGGTCTCGTTATTTTATAAAATCATCCGGAATTTGAAAATCATGGATAATAAAAATTATTACGAATTATTTGATTGGTCTGCTGCAAACCTTGATAATCATTTGAAAGACAAGATTACAAAAATTTTAATGACCATACCCCGCGATGTCCAAAACATTATTGACATCGGCTGTGGTGATGGTACAATCACGAACCAACTGGGAAAAAAATTTGATGTCATAGCAGTTGACAGAAGCAAAAACGCCTTGAATTTTGTAAAGACCAAAAGACTGAGATCATCATCAGATGAAATTGGAGTAGCATCCAACAAGTTCGATTTGGTTTTTTCAAGCGAAGTTCTGGAACATTTGACGGATGATATTTTTGAGGCTACTGTCTCTGAAATAAAAAGACTAACCAGGAGATACATTTATCTGACATTTCCAAACAATGAAAATATAGAAAAAAATTATATTAAATGTCCTCAATGCTCATTTATATTTAATCGGTCATATCATTTACGTAAAATAAATCTAAAATTCATTAAAGGATTATTCAGTGAATTTGAGGTAGTGAATGCTTTTGAATTTGGTACAAAAATAAGAGGTTACAATTTATTCTTGGGAAGGATTAAACATGCTCTTTCGCCAGCGGAATCATGGATTCCCAAATTTTGGATTAACCCAGCCCAAGTAGCTACACTTTGTCCGAGCTGCAATCATAAATTTATGATTAATCCAAAATTCCATCCCGTTGGATTCATATGTGATGCATTCAATACATTTCTATCTCCTAAAAAGCCATATCAGTTGTTTATAATCATGAAAAGAAAAACTGAATCGTAGTAAGCATAAATAATCATATTATAGAATAGAAATGGATCAGACCGGTCAAATATCCACACAGAACAGGTAAAACAGTAAAGAATGTTAAATAATATAAAAGAGACATTAAAGCATACCGCAATTTATAGTATTGGATCTTTCGCGACAAAGTTGATCGGTATTGTTCTCCTTCCCTTATACACCGCGCACATCTCGGTTACCGAATACGGTATCCTGGGTGTATTAGAGATTACCTTTTTAATCGCGGCTCAGGTTTTAATTTTTGGACAAAGTACATCTCTCATGAGTTATTACCACAGAAAAGGTTATGAGAATAAAAGAAAAATAGTATTTTTTTCTATTTTTGTGATGCTGGTTTTGTCCACATTTTCAGTAACGATGATATTCTTTTCTTTTTCAGGCCCTTTATCGTCGTTTTTTGAGACGCCATCTTTATTTAAACTTTACTTTCAAATTTCTTCAGGTATAATTTTTTTCAGAGTAATAAATAATCTGTTATTAAATGATCTGCGGGTCAGAGAAAAATCGGTTATCTACGCGGCATCAAACATCACTCAATTAACAGTAATATTAGCTTTGAATATATATTTTGTGGCATATCTGAAAATCGGCATCAGCGGAATTCTTTATGCCTATCTGATTGGAGAAATTTTACTGACGCTGATTCTCCTGTTTCCATCAATCTCAAACATGAAGTTTAAAATAGATCTTTCTATCTGGAAAGAATCGTTTTACTTCGGTTTACCATTAATTTTTTCATCACTCGCGTCAATGCTCCTGAGTATGGGTGATCGATATCTGCTAAAACTACTTGTGAATTATGAGGAAGTCGGGCTTTATAACTTAGGGTATAAAATCGCGGGAATTTTGAATGTTTTCTTAATTCAATCCTTTATGCTTGGCATCATGCCTCTCGCTTTCAAAAAATACGGTAAGCAGGGAGATCTGCGTTATTATAGCAAGATTATGACATATTTTATTTTTATCCTAACCTGGGCAGGATTAGGATTAGCATTTTTTAATGAAGATCTCATCAAATTTTTTGCAAATGACTCGAGTTATTGGCCCGCGGCCAAGGTTGTACCGATAATAATTCTCGCGTACATTTTCAGCGGCGCGAGTTCCGTTGCGTCTATTAGTATTATTCTGAAAAGAAAAACCGGCTACCACGCTACAAATTATCTTATCGCATTTATCGCAAACGTAGGAATCAATTTATACCTTATTCCAAAATACCGGATGATGGGCGCGGCATATGCCACGCTGATTTCCTATATAATACTCTTTATCTGCTCATATTATTTTTCGAACAGACTTTACAAAATACCATTTGAAAACTTGAAATTATTGAAGATTCTTTCCGTTGGAATTATTTTTTATATTCTTACAACTTTATATTCTCCAATCTCGGGAGTTATCAATTATAGTTTTAAATTATCATTAGTATTATTATTCCCATTCGCATTATTCTTACTCAATTTTTATGAGCAAATTGAGCTGGATCGCCTAAAATCCATTTCTATCAAGGTATTCCGATTAATCCCGGGGATAAAAAAATACTTTTAAGAATAAAGCATTTTAATTAGAATTGTTTGTATGTAAATTTGAACTCATTGTTACAGTAACAAATCAATATATTTAAGAATTAAATCAGGAGAATAAATTTTGGAAAAAGTTACAAATGTTCCATTATTGGATCTAAAAGCGCAGTACGGCGCTATCCGTGATGAAATTGAACCGGTTGTGAAAGAGTTAATCGAATCGCAATACTTTATATTGGGGCCTAAGGTAAAAGCCTTCGAAGATACGATAGCCGCTTACTGTCAATCAAAATACGCGCTTGGCATTTCATCAGGTACCGACGCGTTATTAATCGCCCTGATGGCTATTGATCTGCAGCCAGGGGATGAAGTTATCACAACAACATATTCATTTTTTGCCACAGCCGGGTGCATTTCACGCATGAATGCTGTCCCTGTATTTGTAGATATTGATTCTGAAAGTTATAATATTGATCCGTCAAAAATTGAATCCGCCATAACAAAAAGGACAAAAGCAATTATTCCTGTCCATCTTTATGGCCAGCTGGCGGATATGGATCCAATAATGGAGATCGCGAATAAACACAACCTGTATGTCATCGAAGATGCCGCTCAGGCAATCGGTTCTGAATACAAAGATGGGAGAAGAGCCGGTTCGATTGGTCACATAGGCTGTTTCTCGTTTTTCCCCAGCAAAAATCTGGGTGGATTCGGCGACGGCGGACTTGTGACCACCAATGATGAAAACTTATTCACTAAACTCACCTATTTAAGAAATCATGGCGCCCATCCAAAATATTACCACAAGATGATAGGTGGCAATTTCAGGCTGGATTCGCTGCAGGCTGTTGTTTTGGATGTAAAACTTAAATACTTGGATGAATGGACTGCCGGCAGACAAAAAAATGCTGATTATTATGATGCGGGAATAAAAAATCGTAACCTTCTGAATAAGGTTAAAACACCTGTTAGGATTGAAGGATACAGGCATATTTTCAATCAGTATATTATTCTTGTTGAGAATCGTGATGAGTTATTGAAATTTCTTCAGAGTAAAAATATCGGGTGTGAAATATATTATCCGGTTTGCTTCAATAATCAGGAATGTTTTAATTATCTTGGATACAAAAAAGGCGCATTTCCGGTCGCAGAGGCTATTGCTGATAATTCTTTGGCTGTCCCCATCTATCCTGAACTGACAGATGCACAAAAAGATTATGTGCTGGACAGTATTGCTGAATTTTATTCCTGAGAACGATACCGACACAACAGGTATAGGGCTTCCGCTTTATACCTGTTTTATACTTTAAAAATTTCCTTGAATTTATCAGCCAGAACTTTAATTGTATATGGTTTCTCGAGATATGCTGTCACACCCATTCTTAACAAATCATCTCTTTTGTCCGCCTCACCCACACCTGATGTAATAATCACCGGCACGTCACTTTTTATCTCGCGTATTTTTTCAAAGCACACAACACCATTCATTTTTGGCATAATAAGATCAAGTAATACGATATCAATTTTTTCACTCTGATTCTTAAAAATATTTAATGCTTCCATACCATTTTTCGCTATGAGAACTTCATATCCGAAATAATTAAGCATATCTTTTGTCATTTCCCTGATCATATCTTCATCATCGACTACCAGAACGGTTTTTATTTCATCCAACACCGTCATTTCAAAGCTGGTTTCATCATTCACTGCCGCTTTCTCGCTCGCTGGCAGATATATCTCAAATCGGGTCCCTTTATTCAATTCACTAAATACCTTTATTTCACCGTTAATATTTTTAACAATTCCATATACAGTCGATAGCCCCAACCCTGTCCCTTTTCCCGGGCTCTTAGTCGTGAAAAACGGATCAAAAATTTTATCTATTACATGAGGAGGAATTCCCCCTCCTGTGTCTGACACTATCATCTTGACATATTTTCCGCTGGGCAACTTTATATTCTCTGTGTAATTTTCTTTAATAATAATATTTTCAGCCTTGAAGGATATAAATCCACTGACATCCTTAATCGCGTCTTTGGCATTAATGGCAAGATTCATCACAATTTGCTGAACTCGTGTCGGGTCAGCTTTAACCGGGTACAAATCCATAGGGAGTTTATTTTCGATTGTGATATTTTTGTTGAATAATTTGCCCATAATTTCGAGAGTTTCAGTTACAGACTGTTTTAGATCCAGTGAGACATCATCGTCAAACTTATCGGTTCTGGCAAAACTTAGCAGCTGTTTGACAATATTCGCGGCCCTCTGAGCTGATTTTTCGATTGATTCAGCTCGCGCGTGGTTTTGACTTTCTTTATCCGTTGTCATCTTAATCAGTTCGGCATTCGGCATAATCCCGGATAAAATATTATTAAACTCATGAGCAATACCGCTTGCAAGCAAACCGATACTTTCCATTTTCTGCGCTTGCAGAAGCTGGGTCTGCATGTTCTTAAAGGCTGTCATGTCCTTTATCAAAGCCGCCATTCCAATAGTATTGCCCCGGAGATCACGAATCAGATTTAGAGTCAGTATTGTTGGAAATTTTTGATTCTTTGTATTGTAGAGATCTATTTCAATATCTTTCAGGTAATCTTTTTCAACAAAATTTATCTTCATTTTGTTGATAATCACTTCATTACGGATACAGTCACGGAAAAAATTATAGTCATACGGATCATCACTAAACGCAAATAGGTTTCTTGCCGATCTGTTCATGTAGATAAAATCTCCGTTGAGACGAATGGTACAAAATCCATCCTGGAGTTCATCAACCAACGTGGTGAGCCTGGTATTATGGGGCTGACTTTTTTTCCTAAGGAACATCGCCGAAAGACCTATTTTTTAAAGAGAAAACCTATAGACTTAAACCACCGCCTTTGTAAGTATACAAAACCGGAAATGATCAGGACCAGTAATGATATCGTCAGAATCAAAATATTTAATCTTACAAAACTGTTTTGCTTATCAAGCGCAATGACGGGTATTGCCAGAATCAGCATAAGACCCACCGCGCTTATTAACAGGTTTCTTCTCCCTATCCTGATCGCCAGATTTGTAAGAATTCCTCTGCGCGGCTTTTCAACATATCCATGCAGCAATTCGTAATTTATCACATATCTTTCGTTTTCCTTTGCCTCGGACGTCATCAGATATCTGAACCTTATCAACCACAGCATCAATAAGCCTGAATTTAAAATAACGTTAAAATATTGTCCATATGTAAAATAATGACTACCGCTCGTCAAATTAAACGAATGAAAAATCTCTAAAATAATCACGAGAGTAAAAAGAGAGAGAATGGACGTCAGATAATCTGAAAAAATGAATCTTCCCTGTTGATAATAAACCCAGACAATAAATAAAAACGAAAAATTCAGAATATTAATATAGTAATTATTCGTAAAAAACTTCTGATAATAATCATAATAATTTTCATATCCTAACGACTCCACGGAGAAAATTATATTAAAATATATTCCCGTGGTAATAATCAAGCTTAAAATAACCGCTCTGCGTAAAATTATTTTAGATTCCTTTCCCGGAAGAACAGCATATATAAATATGAACAAAGTAACCAGCAGGTTAAATCCGTTTAGAAGAATATACTGATAGATATAAAGAATATTTGCCATATTGTCAGAAAGAAAACCGGCCTCATCACCGACAAAAACCAAAAACAACGGTCCGAAGGCATATAACAGGAATTGCAATAAAAACAATTTTACCAATGGTTTATTGGCCACCGTAAAAGGAAGTGAAAACCAAATAACCACAAAAATAAGAAAGTACAAATTGAAATTTAAAAACGTAATTACTTCCACAGCCCGGTGTGGAATAACAGAAAACATGATCCAGAAAAACAACAGATACAAAATTTCAATGACTATCAGTTTTCCTAAAGATTTCAGGAATCCGTTGACCATTCAGTACTCTTTTCATTCTATTAAACAGGCGATACAGGTTCAGCTATGAGCCTGTATCGTCTCATCTTAAAACTTTAATTCTTCCGCCAAAAATGACTTAAGATTATTTATCTCAACTCTCTTTTGCTCCATACTGTCTCTGTAACGCACCGTAACTGTATTGTTTTCAAGGGTTTCTGTGTCAACAGTCAGGCAAAATGGTGTACCTGCTTCATCCTGTCGGCGGTACCTCCGGCCGATCGATCCGCTGTTGTCGTAAAACACCCGATAATCTCCTCTTAGCTCGCTGCAAATATTCTGAGCAATCTCAGGCATCCCATCCCGATTCACTAATGGAAATACAGCCACTTTTATTGGTGCGATTGACGGAGCTAATTTCAGGACCACACGCTCCTCTTCTTCGGTATAGGCATCGATTAAACAAGTTAGCAATGAACGATCGCAACCAATCGACGTCTCAATTACATAGGGAATAAACTTTTCTTTTAATTGATCGTCATAATATCTTAAATCTTTACCCGAATATTCTTTATGCCGGCCAAGATCGAAATCTGTCCGGTTATGGACACCTTCGATTTCCTGCCATCCAAAAGGGAACTGATATTCAATATCGACCGCGCTTTTCGCGTAATGCGCAAGTTCATTTTCACCATGAGGATGGAACCGCAGTTTTTCACTTGGCAAGCCGAGCCTTTCGTACCAGCTCATCCGTTTCTCTTTCCAATATTCAAACCACTTGTCATCTTCCCCGGGATTTACAAAATACTGCATCTCCATCTGTTCAAATTCACGGGTTCTGAATGTAAAGTTTCCCGGCGTAATTTCATTTCGGAATGCTTTTCCGATCTGAGCAATCCCAAACGGCAGTTTTTGCCGCGCGGCTTCCCGGACATTGTGGAAATTGACAAAAATACCCTGCGCTGTTTCAGGACGCAGAAAAATAACATTGGCGGAATCTTCCAGCGGGCCCATAAAAGTCTTGAACATAAGGTTAAACTGGCGGGACTCGGTGAATGATTCTCTGTTGCCGCATACCGGACATGGCTTTGAAGTATCTATCTGATCTGCGCGGAACCGTGATTTACAGATTTTGCAGTCAATAAGTGGATCGGTGAATCCTTCCACATGGCCGGATGCTTCCCACACTTTCGGATGCATCAGGATACTGGCATCTATACCCTCAATATCATCCCGCTCATAAACCATGCTTTTCCACCATAACTCTTTTATATTTTTCTTCATTTCGATGCCAAGCGGACCGTAATCATAACAAGAGTTGATTCCACCGTAAATTTCACTGCTCTGGAAGATGTATCCGCGGCGTTTGGCAAGAGATACGATCTTTTCCATTATTTTATTATCAGACTGAGTAGCCACTCATCGCCTCCTATGTATTTTGTTTCAACAGAATAACAATATAAAATATTAATCATAAATTTCATAATAATTATGACGGCTGAAATCGTTATAGAATCAAGATTTATCTGTTATCTCAGATCTAAAAAACCGGATTTTTATATCAGGAAAACATACTCAATGAATTGAGTTCGATCTTGCTGTCGATATGATGATTCAGGTAATCAATTAGAATATTTGTAAAATCAAATGACAATTTGGATTGTTCTTCAAATTTTTTAAGCTGTTGATGATGATAGTCCTGCAATTTTCGTATGAAATCGAAATTAACCGGGTTGATCTTAATTGAAAGTCCCGCGCCTCTTGCACAATTATCGCAGAATACCGCCCCCTGTTCAATTGAAAAGAACACATCTGAATCAAACCTGTCAGTACCGCACACCTGACAGCTATTTAAATTCGGCTTAAATCCCAGAAAAGAAGATAACTTAAGCAGAAAGTACCAGAATGCAATGATAGGAGTTTTTAATTCCCCTGACTGCCGAATGACTGAAATCGTAAAATCGTAAAATATTTGATCAGCGTGTCCTTCATCGAATACTTCATTTATTAATTCCAAAATCGCCAATGCAATCGGCAGACGGTTCCAGTCCGATTTGATTGCATTAAAAGTTTCCGCTAATTCGGTCTCAGTCAGTATCTGCAGAGAACGCGCCTGCTTGACGGAAATTATGACATTTAGTTCATTTAATGCCTCTAAATCTCCTCTGAATGAGCTTTTATCTTTTAACGCGCCGCGGGCTATTACTTTTATTTTGCCGAGCTTCTCTGTATAAAGCGTAACTATCTTACTTGATTCATGCCATCGTATAGAGCTAAGAACTATACCCCGCGTTTTAATGATGCTTGTCATCAGACCCTTTTATTATAGAATAAATGATCGTAATTTTTAAAAAAAATTAACCCGAATGCAAACTTTTTACAATGACTAACGTCTGTAATAAAAAAAGTTCAA
>JBFXGD010000074.1:0-15670 GCA_050178385.1 Calditrichaceae bacterium | reverse complement strand
GCTGATTAGTAACTGTAATACTCGATTAAATTCGAATGTCATATATTTGTTGTCACATCAGTAATTAACCCAATTCTAACATAAATTTAATAATTCTTGCTCATATTGTCTTTCGTATTTATGATAAAAGTAAGAATTATGGAGTGAAAATGGCCGGAGAAAAAATTTACGCGGTTGATGATGAAGAAGATATTCTTGATCTTATCGAGTATTTTCTTTCAAAAGAAGGCTACAAAATCACGCGTTTTACCAACGGTGAAGAGATTGTAAAGGCGCTCAAACAAAAACACCCGGATCTTATCCTTCTGGATATTATGCTTCCGGGAATGGATGGGTTGGAAGTCTGCCGGGTGATAAAACAAAATCAGGCTCAGACAGAAATTCCAATCATAATGTTGACCGCCAAAGGTGATGAGGCGGATATCGTAAAAGGGCTGGAACTGGGCGCGGATGATTATGTGATTAAACCGTTTAGCGCGAAGGTTCTGACGGCCCGTATTAAAGCTGTTTTACGGCGCAAGAATCAAAAATTGACAAATGAAGACGATGTACTTCAGATTCATAACCTGATCATCCATCCCGGCAGACACGAGGTCATTCTGGATGGCGAATCGCTTGATTTAACTTACAGCGAGTTCCGTTTGCTGCAATTTCTGGCAGGACGTCCGGGCTGGGTATTTACCCGCTATCAAATTGTTGACGCTCTCAGAGGAGAAGATTATCCCGTTACGGAGAGAGCGATTGATGTGCAGGTTGTGGGCTTAAGAAAAAAACTGGGTAGATTCGGTGATTATATTGAGACTGTAAGAGGCGTTGGTTACAAATTCAAGGAATAAATAATGCGTAAGAAGAGACTCCTGTGGCAGATTTTCCCCTCGTTCTTTTTGATTTTGATCATTGGACTTGCGGCAGTGACCTGGTATGCATCACATCTCACCCGCAATTTTTATTTTAGGCAAGCCTCTTTGGATTTGAAATCTGAAGCTGTTATGCTGGAACCGACGGTTAATTCGCTTTTGGAGCTTGGAGAAAGAGGGGCGCTTGAGTCAACGATCAGGTCACTTGGAAGGAAAACAGGTACGCGTATTACGGTGATTCTTCCGAATGGCAAAGTGATAGCGGATTCTGATGAGGATCCTGAAATCATGGATAATCACATGGACAGGCCGGAGATAAAACAGGCGCTGGCAGGTAATTCAGGATCATCAATAAGATTCAGCTATACTCTTGACGCGAATCTGATGTATGTTGCCATTCCCGTAAAACGGGAGAATCAAACAATCGCCCTGGTCCGTGTTTCTGCACATTTGACTTCTATAGAAAACGCGCTCATTGAAATCCAGAAAAAAATCGCGTTTTCCGGTTTGCTTATCGCGTTTATTACCACTTTTATCAGCCTTTTGATCGCGAGAAAAATCAGTGCGCCCGTTGAAGAAATGACCAGGGGAGTTGAACATTTTGCAAAAGGCAATCTTGAATTCAGACTGCCCGAGCCAAAATCATATGAGTTAAGCAAGCTTACGGATGAACTCAATACCATGGCCGCTCAGTTAGATGAAAAAATGAAAACTATTATTACCCAAAGCAATGAGCAGCAAGCTGTGCTTCAAAGCATGGCGGAGGGTGTTTTTGCGGTAGACCGGAATGAACGGGTGATGAATATGAACAAGGGAGCCGCCAAAATCCTGGGAATCGATCCCAAAAGTGTTCGCGGCCGTGATATACATGAATTGATCAGAAATACGGGTTTACAAAATATTGTAACCGCTACACTGGAATCGGATGAAAGGCAGGAAGCGGAAATCATTCTTCATAATCAGGGAGATTTTTTTGTGCAGGTCCATGGTACGGCGCTGCAAAATGAAAAAAACGAAACGATCGGCGCATTAATTGTATTGAATGATGTCACACGCTTGCGCAGGCTTGAAAACGGCAGAAAAGATTTTGTCGCAAACGCGTCTCATGAAATTCGCACGCCTCTTACGTCTATAAAAGGGTTTGTTGAAGCATTAGCTGATGGAGCTATTCATGAACCTGAGAGAGCAGGAAAGTTTCTGGATATCATTTCCAGGCAAACAGACCGATTAAATTCCATTATCGATGATTTACTGACCCTCTCCCGTCTCGAGAGTGACGGAGAAAAAGAAAATATTGTCTTTGAAGTGAAAAAAGTTGCGGATGTGGTGCAAGCTGCCGTTCAGATTTGTGAACCATCCGCTGTTAATAAAGATATTTCAATTGTGGCAGATTGTTCTGCCGGTTTAAACGCGAGAATCAATGACGCGTTGATCGAGGAAGCAATTATCAATTTACTGGATAACGCGATAAAATACAGCCCTGCGAAAGGCGCGGTGCGTATCACATGCCGACGTGTGAAAGACAATGCAATCATTGAAGTTAAGGATGATGGTGTTGGAATTGCCGAAGAGCATTTGGCGCGCATTTTTGAGAGATTTTATAGAGTTGATAAAGCCCGAAGCCGAAAAATGGGAGGTACAGGATTAGGCCTCGCAATTACGAAACATATTGTGCAGCTTCATAACGGTAAGGTTTCGGTAATCAGTCAGCCGGGACGCGGAAGCACATTTTCAATATCTCTTCCAATATAATCTTATTCGTTTATTTCTTTCTTTCGTTCGGATTAACTCTGACAGATGTAAATTTTTTAATTTTCTCTGTATTTGAATTTATTTATATTGTAGTATTAAATCAGTTGTATACAGTCAGTCCGGTTTAATCGCGGATCAGATAAAATGATCTGATTGGACTAACCAGCAATGAGCATAAGCGCGCGGTTCATCTTTTTGGAATATTGAGTTTTAATATTAGATGCAGATAAATAAAACTTAATCTCATCCATAAGAAGTGAGGCAAATAAAATGGATTGTCCTGAATGCAATAAAAAGATGCAGAATTGCATCGTCGGTTCCGTCAAAATAAAGGAATGTCCAAAATGCAACGGGACGTGGTTTGAAGAAGAACAACTGAGGATGGCGAGGGAACAAATTGATCCGGATTTGAACTGGATGGATTTTGAACTTTGGAAACATCCCGATAAATTCAATATCCTGGAAAATCCCCTGTCATGTCCTTTTTGCAGTTCTAAAATGGTCAGCATCGATTACAGGGATACCGGAATCGAAATTGACTACTGTCAGAATTGCGCCGGAGTCTGGCTGGGAGGTAAAAAATTTTTAAAAATAATCAACGCTCTGACGGACGAACTTGAAAACATGAGTTTTTCTGATTATTTCAAAGCGACTCTTCATGAAGCGAGCCAGATATTCAGCGGGCCGGAAAGTTTTATATCTGAATGGCGCGATTTCCTTACTGTAATAAAATTGTTGGAATATCGCCTTTTATCGGCGAACCCAAATTTGCAAAAAATGCTGGCGGATTTTCAGGCGTCTAATCCTATACGTTGATCTGTGAAGGCAAGTCGTCATAAAAGCAGCGATTTTAATAAGAAAATGGAACAGAAACACATATTGAACACGAAAAATTAAAGGACTTCCTGAATGAAATTTGGATTGTCGCAGTATACACTGGATCTGTTTTTTGAGAAAGTTGTTCAGAAATATCCAGACCGGCCATCGCTCGCCCTCGTGGGTGAAAAACCAATCACTTATGCTGAATTCGGGCACAAAGTTGAGCAATTAAAATTCTATTTGACCAGAATCGGGTTAAAAAAGAATGACAAAATTGTTATCCTCGGAAATTCTACGCCAAACTGGGCAATCGCTTTTATGGCGGTTACCACTCTGGGATGCGTTGCTGTACCTGTTATGGATGAATTTCCTGAAGCTGATATCGAAAACATACTCAAGCATTCTGAAGCTACCGGGATATTTATTTCCGAATTTATTTTTCAGTCGATGGATATTCCATCGGTCACAAAAATGAAAGTTGTCCTTAGTCTGAGTGATTTTATGCCGTTGCCGGACAAGGGGGAACACAAGAATATCTGGGAACATATCCAAAATCTACCGAAAAAAATCATCAAATCCCTGGATAAAAATCCTGAAAGCAAAAAAGTGGAAATCCACGAAAACGATCTTGCCGAGATTCTGTATACATCCGGAACAACAGGTCAGTCTAAGGGAGTTATGCTTACGCACAAAAATCTTGTCAGCAACCTTTTTGAAGGACCGGATCTCCTGGGGGTGATTAATGAAAAAAGTGTTGTTCTGACAATTCTTCCGATGGCCCATGCTTTCGGCTCCACATCTGCCTTTCTGTCGATTATTTACTGCGGATCGAGCATTTTCTATCTGAATCAGAAACCCTCTCCAAAAGTGTTGATGAATGCCATGCAGAAAGTACGGCCTAATATTATCGGGGCGGTACCCCTTGTTTTTGAAAAGATATACCATAAACAAATCCTGCCGGTTATAACAGAGAAAAAAATTTTAAAACTGCTATCCGCCTCTTACATTGGCCGAAAACTGGTTTATAAATTAGTCGGGAAAAAAATAAACAAGGCATTCGGCGGAAGACTAAAATGCGCGATTATCGGAGGCGCGAGTCTGAACCGCGAGGTAGAAATATTTTTGAGAGCGGGAGGTATTCCATATGCTGCCGGTTATGGGTTAAGCGAGTGTTCGCCTTTGGTTACATTCTCTTCGATGGAGGCCGCGAAAATTGAATCCGTTGGGCACGCGATTACCGGAGTAAAAATTAAAATTATGGATCCGGATCCGATGACCGGTATTGGTGAGATTTATGTATCCGGTCCGAACGTTATGCTGGGTTATTATAAAAATGAAGCGGAAACGAAAAAGGTTTTCACCAAAGACGGCTGGTTTATAACGGGGGACAGAGGCTATCTGGATAACGATGGATTTCTTTTTATCAAGGGAAGATCCAAGAATGTAATTGTCGGTTCATCCGGCGAAAATATTTATCCTGAAGTGATCGAAAATAAACTAAAAGAATCCGATTATGTTGAAGAAGCGCTTGTTTACATGCTCAACAACAGATTGACCGCCCGGATTTACCCTGACTATAATAATATGCAAAATTCAGAAACGGAACAGTCGGTTATAGCTAATGAAATCGAGATTGTTCTTGAGAAAATAAAAGTAGAAACAAACGCGCAGCTTCCTCCTGCTTCAAGAATACAAAAAGTGATCGAACAGACCGAGCCGTTTTTGAAAACGCCGACTAATAAAATCAAAAGAGCAATGTATGTCCCGGATTACCCGGGAAGCGAAGCATCCGTTTGTTGACGGGATCTGTCCATCAATTAGAAGCGAAATAATTTTACGGCCATTACTAATATAGTAAGCGCCAGAGTATAACGGATTATCTTTTCCCCGCCCTTAACGGAAATTCGGGCAGCCAGCCATCCGCCGGCTCCGTTTCCCGCGGCGAGAGACAGACCAAGCTCCCAGTTTATATTACCGGTAACGATAAAAATCATGATCGCAGGTATTGTATATAAAAAAATAATTGCCACCTTATGCACATTTACTTTTACCAGCCCGATTTTTAGAATATGATATAAAGCCGCCATCAATAAAAATCCCACACCTACTTGTATAAACCCTCCATAGAACCCTATTCCAAAAAGTGCCGGATAAATGAGCATGGGTTTTCTGTCACCATTGTTTCCGGTATCTGTTACATTCCTGGACTGTGGAAAAAACATAGTAACTATGATTAATATCATAATGACGCCCAGTATCCTCTGAAACCACAAATCACTAATTCGTACAGCTAAAATGGCTCCCAAAACTGCCCCGGGCAGAGTGAAAACCGCAAGTAAAAAGCTTTGCTTAAGATGATTAACTTTTTCCTGCTGAAATCCCCACATGGCAAAAATATTTTGAATAATGATGGCAATTCTGTTGGTCCCGTTTGCTGAAGCGCTGTCAAGTCCCAGAAAAATAAGCGCGGGTAAAGTGAGAGTGGATCCTCCACCGGCGAAGACATTCATAAATCCGGCAATCAGTCCAACGACAAAAAGCAAAAGTGTGTGCAATATATCCATCAGCAGCCAGGCTCGTGATTATTTAATACTCATATAATTTAATACTATTAAAATTACTTTCAATAAAATGTATAAAATAAATGTAGATCAATCTATGCTGATATTAAACAGTATAAAAGGATAATCATGCAAAAAAATAACGTAATTTGGTTGAGAACTTTTGAATAGGCTTGACTAAATAGGTTAGTTTTACTTACATTAATTCAATTTGCTTGCCTCTCGGTAATTAGATACATAATTCAGAGAGACAAACCGGCTGTTGACAGTTAATAGATTTATGTCCAAATGGATTGGATTGAAATTATCTGTTTCTCAAAATGGATTTTGGGATCTGAAATGAATTTTAGAATTTTCATACTTATATTCGGTTGGTATATAAGATGGTAATTTATTTACTAATCTCATTTATCCTGGTTACCGGATTGTTTTTGATTTTTATTCTTATTGTACCGAAAATAATGACAGGAAAACTGGCATTCAGTCAGTCTGAACCGGCGTTATGCATCTCAGATACTCTTAAAATTTTAGCGGTGAATGATATTTTCATAAAAACTCTGAATCCTGATGGTCCAGATTCAGATATCTTTAAGTCAGATAAATTTATTGGTCTGGCAAAAGTTATTAATGAGTCCATTAAGTCAGATCATTCCAATACCGCATACTGGAATTTTTTCAACGGGAATGAATCGCTGAATTTTTTTGTGAATATTCAATCCGTAACATTTGGAATCCGGAATCGCTGTTTTTTGGTAAAACTGATCTTACAGCAGTCAAAATTTGACGATATATATTTTGAGGTGATTCATAAATTAATTCATGATTTAAAGTCACCTCTTTCAACGGCACTGATATCTTTGCAGAATCTTAAGTTATCGCGGGATGAAAATGACGACGTGGCGAAATCTTCGCGTAGTGAAATTGACGAATATGTTCAACCAGCCCTGGAAGCGATAGATGATATAAAAAAATTTGCAAACATATTGTCAATGCTTTCAAATACGACTAAAAATAATTACTCAGCCTGTGATTTTGATGATTTTTTAACCAGGATTATTACTCAAATCAAGGATGAATTGACCGAAGGAGCCACATTAACAAGAGAAATACAAGCAAAACTGCCTCCTGCGATGATTAATAAGCGGGAAATGGAACTTGCATTAAAAAATATAGTTGTAAATCGCCTAAAAGCCATGGGTGGCAAGGGGAAAATTCATATAACCGTTAGCACTAAGGGTGCCGCCGGACAGCAAAAAATACAGGTTTTTATAAAGGACACAATAAAAGAAGATCTGAAATCTATCATAACTCCGAAAATTTCGGATAATCATGTTGTTTCTTACAAGGATTTGTTAATCGCGATGAGAATTATAGAAAAACACGGGTCATTTTTATTGATAGAGACGGATGAAGATCAGGGCAATGTACTTAGCTTTGAGATTAATACTGACACTGAAAATGGGAAGTTTTAGGAATGGAGATAAAAAAGGTTTTACTGATTGATGACAATGAAGCTTATTGTATCCAGGTGCAAAAGACGCTTGCGCTTCGGGGAATGGAATTAAAATATCACACAGATGCCGAAAAGGGTTTGAATGAAGCGATTACCAACAACTGGAATGCAATTCTGGCGGATGTCGTGCTAAATCAGGAACTAAACGGGCTTGATATCCTTAAGAAAATTGTGGAAGTGAAACCAAACATACCGGTTATTATGGTATCCGGTGCATCAACTATAAGGACTGCCGTCGATGCGACAAAGATGGGCGCATATGATTTTCTTGAAAAACCGGTAGATATCGATCGTCTGACATTGACCATCAACAGGGCGATTGAGAAGAACGAACTTACCCTGTTAAGTGAAGCGTTATTTAAAGAATTAAGTAAGCAGTTTACACTAATAGGAAAAAGCAAAGAAATTCGCAAAGTATATCAGGATATTAAAACCATCGCTCCGACAGATACGAAAGTATTGCTTATGGGTGAAAGCGGCGTGGGAAAGGATTTACTGGCAAGAATCATTCATTATCACAGCATTAGGGAAACGCATTCTTTTGTGTCGGTTAATTGTGCATCCATTCCGATGACGCTGGTCGAGTCTGTCTTGTTTGGGTACGAGAAGGGGGCATTTACCGGGGCGACCACGAGAAAAGAAGGTCTAATCGCCGAGGCTAACAACGGAACATTATTCCTTGATGAAATTGCTGAACTGCCGCTTGAAGCGCAGGGGAAATTATTAAAATTTTTAAACGATGGCGAGTATCAGCGGGTTGGCGGTACCGACACAATTCAATCCAGAGTGCGGATAATAGCTGCAACAAATAAAATTTTGACAAATGAAGTAAAATCAGGTCGGTTCCGGGATGACCTTTTTTATAGATTGAACGCGTTCTCGATAAATATACCGCCGCTCCGTGAGAGAGTGGAGGATATTCCGCTGTTAGCGGAATTTTACCTGCGCCGCGGCTGTGAAAAATATGGTAAAACTATTACACACTTCAGCGATCAGGCCCTGGAATTAATCAAGATTCAACCATGGAAGGGAAATGTAAGGCAATTAAAATCGGCTGTTTTTAGAATGGTGCTTTTCAGTAATTCGAATATAATTGATTACGGAACCGCGGCAACAGCCATTCAAATGGATAAGACGAATGATGTGGTTATTTCCAGTGATTCTTATCAAAAAGCCATGGGAGAATTCGAAAAGTTATATTTATTGAACCGACTTCATATAAATAATTGGGATCTTGACCTTGTGGCAAAAGATGTACAAATCAGCCGGAAATTACTTGAAGATAAACTAAGGAAGCTCCAAATCAGCCTTGAAATGATACAAGACGAGTAAAAATTTATCCTAAAATGACGGTCGATTAGCATCAATAAATTCCAGTATGTATTTTACTTTTGGCCGGTCAGGCGCATTATTTTTCAAGTGAGAGCCGGGTTTCCAAGTTTTCGATTATTTCGTCGACCCTGTTAATCAGTTTCGGCCATTTATCCGGTTTGTATATCATATGTAAACTTTTCAGATAAGTCGTCCGCATTTTTAATAGATCAGTGCGGAGCTTCAGATAATTTCTAATAATGATACGAACTTCCTGTTTCACTTTTAACGGGGTTTCCGGTGAGGCAGGGAGAGATTGCTGTTTTTGTAAAACGACAAAATCTTCAAGATATTTTTCTAAATCAGGTCGGGTGATGTCAATGTTGTTCGAATACATTTTTTGGTAGGCGGGCAACTGATTCAAATACATCCCGTCCTGAAGCATCTTCAGAATATTATTTTCCTTGAGTTCCAGTGTATTCAATTGATCCACCATCTGTCTGTACTTTTTGAAACGTTCAATATGAGTATCAAGATACTGTGGATTTTCGAACAGAAAAGATTTCTGTTTTAGTTTTAACAGTTTGGATTCGGTATCGTGAATATCCTTTTGTAGTCTGTGCGCCTCTTCATTCACCCACTTTATCTGTTTTTTAATTTTTGTTTTCAGGTGACCGATCCAAAATATTATGACACCTGCCAAAATGATTGTTTCCGGAATGATAAGAATCCACATCTGTCTAAACAGATAATAAAAAATGAAGAAGAAAATGACGGGGATGAGAACGATGAGATACCATTTTCTCCGGTACCTTTCCTTAAGCGCCGCTTTCAGAATTATGATTTCCAGTTTCATGCCTGAAAGGCGTTTCTTCTTTAATTCCAACTGAATATTCAGCTCTTTGAATTCATCAATATCCGATTTGAATGTTGGTAGTAAGTTCTTGTAAAGTAAGAGTTTATCATCAATATTTCTGTTTATAAGCGCCTTTTTTTGTCTCAGTTTATGGAGTTCAGTTTCGATGACCTGCTTCTCTGTCAGCAGTTCTTTCCAGGATAAAACAGATTCTTTCAGCTTTACCGAGTCGAATTGAATGAGTAGCGGATAATTTTGTTTAAGAATTTCCGCCGCCCTGCCTGAGACTGAAATTTTAGATTCAAACGATTCGTGAAGTATGCGGAATTTTTTTATGTCGTTTGTGATTTCATTGAGCGTTGTATCGAGTTTCATAAGCTGTGTTAACCTGCTTTTAAAACTCATGATTTTTAAAAATTTTTTTAACAGGATGGAGTCCCTATTCTCTGTTCTTGGAACCGATCGTATGAGTTCATATTAGTTGAGCATCAGTCTTTTAGTGCCTGCAAATTTTAACCATGGCGTAATCAGAAGATGCAACGCTTCGATGAGATTGATTAATTTGGAATCATCCCCCGAATCAAATTCATAGCATAAACTTTTGATTGATTGTCTGTCTGTGATCGGAAACAGTGAACTTAAAACTTTCAGATAAGGCCGTTCAGATAATTCTGAATAGATATCTTTACCCTGAAAGATAATTTTAACATTTTTTTCATTTTTGATTACAAATGATACAAAGTCATTATTTATATCTCTTTCGATATGAAAAAAACGGTTGTCAAATTTCAGTATAAGCATTCCGCTGAAATTATCATCGGACACCGTATTTTTAATCCCTTCTTTCTCAGAGTTTTTGAAGCCGAAAAGAATCCCAAGAATCGCTTCAAAAAGAAAATCCTTTTTTTCTCCGGTTATGTTCAGATGTTGAGTGTCAGCGTTATTAAAAAATTCGAATTTGGCATTCTTTTCGAAATATTTAAATCCTGATAAATATACTGTGTTAATTTTCATAAAATATAATCCGGGTCGATAAAAGAACTGAAATTAAATGAGCGTCTAACTATAATCTCTTCCGGGAGGTAAACAGTGTCTTATCCGGTACAATCGTTCATATGCGGGGAATGAATAACCGTGCGATAAATTTGATATAACAATATTGTTATGCCTTTAATATACCGAAGGTTGACCACCAGTGTAAATATTAAAAGAAATTTATCCAAATAATTTGATCTAAATCACCGTGAGGCAAATACCCGAGCGATGGTATAATTATCCAATTAAATAATAAAATACTCAAAAATGTGTACTTGCAGGAATTGGTTTGTCTTTGTATATTGCCTCTTTTTTAAACGGAAAATATGAAGTTTCAGGGGGTAGTTAATGCATCCTAAAAGAACAGCTATACTTGTGGGCGGCGGACCGGCACCAGGAATAAACAGCGTTATAGGCGCGGCGACAATCAGAGCTATACTTTCGGGCGGTGACGTAATTGGTATAAAAGATGGCTTTAAATGGATTATGCAGGGTGATATCTCGCATATCGAACCTTTAACAATAGATGATACAAGCCGCATCCATTTCCGCGGAGGGTCGTATATCGGTATTGCCCGAGAAAACCCGACCAAAGACCCAAAATTTCTGGAAAACACGGTTTCCTCCTTGCTCAGGTTGAATGTGGATCAGCTGATCACCATTGGCGGTGATGACACGGCGTATTCCGCCTATCGTGTGGAACAGGTCGCTAACGGCAGAATTCGGGTTGCTCATGTTCCCAAAACAATTGATAATGATCTTGACCTTCCGCATGGTATTCCCACGTTCGGTTTTCAGACGGCGCGGCATCTCGGTGTTGAAATCGTTAAAAATATTATGACGGATGCCAAAACGACTTCCCGCTGGTATTTTGTGGTTACGATGGGCCGCAAGGCGGGGCACCTGGCGCTTGGTATCGGAAAAGCGGCCGGCGCGACACTGACAATTATTCCGGAAGAGTTTGGAAATAAAAATATTCAGCTGCAACAATTGGTGGATATACTCGTCGGCGCGATCATAAAGCGTCTGAGTTATGGCCGGACAGACGGTGTTGCCATATTGGCGGAAGGTCTGCTTGAAAAACTTGATCCGGCGGCATTCAGCAAAATACTGAATATTGAACGTGACGCTCATGATAATCTGAGATTCGCGGAGATCAGTTTTGGCGAGATTTTAAAGTATCATGTTCAGGAACGATTGAAGCAGTTCAAGTTAAAAACAACGATCGTCGCCAAAAACATTGGTTATGAATTACGATGCGCCGATCCGATTCCGTTTGATATGGAATATTGCCGGGATCTGGGTTTCATGGCGTCGAAATTTTTGTATGACGGCGGTAACGGCGCGCTGATTTCGATCCAGAACAACCGCTTTGTACCTTTGTATTTTAAGGATATCATTGATCCACAAACAAAAAAGATGAAGGTGAGAATGGTTGATATTGATTCTGAATCATATCATGTGGCGCACCGGTATATGATCAGACTAAAGACTGAAGATTTTGATGATCCTCATGAACTGGCGAAATACGCGGCGACGGCAAACGTATCCGCCGGTGAATTCCAGAAAAATTTTCATTATTTGTTAGATGAAGGACTTACTGAAATTCATCCGGACGATGAAATCAAAAAAACAGAAGAACCCGCGAAGAAATCTGTAAAGAAATAAAATTAAGAGTTTTGATTTATTATATAAAGCCGGCGATTTGCCGGCTTTTTTTTTCTTCATATTATTAAAAGACCCACCCTGATGCTAAAATCTTTAAAAAGTTACCGGAAGATTTAAGAAAACTGTGAAAACAGACAAAAAAAAACGGATCGGCGGGAATATTAACAAAAAGCGATTTGTTCTGAGTGATGTCTTGATTCATGGGGCATTGTACAAGTTTAAGCTATCCCTGGGTCAGCGATGGAAACGGAATTGTTTTTATTGAGCGGTTAATAAACACTATCAGGCAAAATTGTTAAATGAAATCCAAAATCTCAGCGTACTTTCAGCTTACAAAGCCAACCATTATGTTGCTTGTGGTCATCACTGGGGCCACGGCTTTAGTGATGGAGGGCAGTCTTCTGCGGGATCCCGCAGGTTTTTTTCTAGTTCTGATTGCTTTGTACCTCACCGGTGGGGCTGCCAATGCGCTCAATCAGTATTTTGAACGTGATATTGATGCAAAAATGACCCGAACATCGGGGCGTCGTCCGCTTCCCAGGAATAAAATCCCCTCAAAAAACGCCTTAATATTTTCAATTGTCATAGCTGTGACAGGTATTTTAATATTTGGTATATTTTTTAATTGGTTCAGCGCGGCATTATCATTGTTTACAATCTTGTTTTACAGTTTGTTTTATACGTTGTTACTGAAACCCAATACACCTCAAAACATTGTTATTGGCGGCGCAGCCGGAGCGATGGCTCCCGTTGGCGCCTGGGTTGCCGCAACAGGATCGATGGCCATTGATCCTTGGATATTATTCCTCATTATTTTCTTTTGGACCCCGCCTCATTTTTGGGCGCTTGCCCTGGTATATAAGGATGACTACAGGGTTGCAGAACTGCCCATGATGCCTGTTGTTAAGGGTGATACTGAAACGTTCAGGTGGATTGTAATGTATTCCTGGGTACTTCTCGCTGTTAGTCTGACTTTATATTTTTCCAAAGCTGCCGGTTTGCTATATGCGATTGTTGCTATTGTTTTGGGTGTTTTATTTATAAAAAAATCCATCAATGCCAAAAGATCAAGGTCAGAAAGCCTGGTCAAGGGGCTATTTGGATATTCAATAGTATATCTGTTCGGACTTTTTCTTGCGATTATCGTGGATGGATTGATTTAGGATTGTTTCGGGATTGAATCTGAATTACAGATCGTCTGATTCAGTAGAGCAGGAATTAAACATAACACGGTTAGTGTAAAGAAATATTAGAAAAGGAGTTGGGTTTGGCTCAAATTTTTCCAAAATGGACAAATAAACTTCCGCTCTATATCGTCATCGGAGTCATTTTTGGTGGATTGGCAACGGTTGGATTTTTCTGGTATTATGGCTCGCCCAAATATACAGATGTCGGCTATCGTCCGGTTCAACCTGTTGAATATAGTCATAAGCTGCACGCGGGTGATCTGGGGATGGATTGCCGCTATTGTCATACTTCGGTAGAAATCTCAGAAGAAGCGATTATACCGCCCACACAAACTTGTATGAACTGTCATACACTTATCCGAACGGAAAGTGAAAAGCTGCTGCCGGTTCGCGAAAGCTGGTCAACCGGTGATCCCATTCAGTGGGTGCGCGTTCATAATCTCCCCGATTTTGCCTATTTCAAGCACAATGCTCATGTCAGGGCAGGAATTGGTTGTGAAAGCTGCCATGGTAATGTTGCGGCAATGGAAGTTGTTGAGCAGAAAGAGCCGCTCAGTATGAGTTGGTGTATTGACTGTCACAGAAACCCGGAGCCATTTATACGGCCTCACAGCGATATCACAAAAATGAACTGGAAGCCTCCGGCAAACCAGTTTGAATTTGCCAGAAGAGTAATTGATGAGAAAAAAATTAAACCACCAGTAGATTGTTCGGGATGTCACAGATGAAAAAAGACGTGAATATAAAAGGAAAAGAATACTGGCGCAGTCTTGATCAGTTGGCCGAGACGCCGGAATTTCAAGAATTTTTACACCGGGAATTTCCCGAAAATGCTTCGGAGATGATAAGTCCTGTTTCAAGGCGAAAGTTTTTGACTCTTATGGGAGCGTCAATCGCCTTCGCAGGTCTTGCGGGATGCCGCCGGCCTGTAGAGAAAATTGTGCCATATGTAATCGCGCCGGAAAATATTGTCCCCGGTATCCCGATGCATTATGCCACAACGATGCCGTTTGGCCTGAATTCGTATGGTTTGGTTGTGGAAAATCATGAAGGCCGCCCCACAAAAATCGAAGGCAATAAAAAACATCCGTCGAGTCTGGGAAGTTCGAATGCTTTTATTCAATCAGAGATGCTGAATTTATATGATCCGGATCGTTCGCAGTCGGTTCGTATGAAAGGCGTTGAAAAGGAGTGGACAGAGTTTGTCGCTTTCTGGCGTGAGATGTATCCGGCGTTTTTGGCGACAGGGGGAAAAGGGCTTGCGATTGTTTCAGGCGCGTTTTCTTCACCGTCGATTTACGGGTTGTATGAGAAATTTATTCAGAAGTTTCCAGAAGCCGAATGGGCCGTTTACGAGCCGGTCAGCGATGAAAATATTTTTAATGGCATCAGGATGGCGTCTGGGAAGACAGTCCGCCCTGTGTATCATTTTGAAAGAGCAAAAGTAATTCTCTCACTGGATGCGGATTTTCTTCTGATGGAAAATGAAAGCATTAAAGCGAATAAGGGGTTTGCGGCGGGGAGACGGGTCGAATCGGAAAAGGATGGTATGAATCGTCTCTATGTGGCTGAATCCGTGTTTACGGTGACGGGAGGTATGGCGGATCATCGTTTGCGGCTTCAGAGTTCATTGATACCGGCGTTTACCATGGCTGTCGCGGAAGAATTAAACAGGCTGGGACTGAAGATTGATTTGCCGTTTGCCGGTGCCGCAGACATTACCCGGAAATTTGACCGCAAATGGATCAACGCGCTCGCGAAGGATCTTTTGAAAAACAATAAGCAGAGCCTGATCGTAGCCGGAAGGCGTCAGCCCGCGATCGTTCATTCCATTGTTTACGCTCTTAATTACGCTCTGGGTAGTGCCGGCAATGCAGTTACTTATCATGAATTGAAAGATGCATCGGTTCCGTCTTTTGAATCTTTTAAAAGAGTCACGGATAAAGTAACCGCGGGTGAGATCGATGCACTGATTGTCTTTGGCGGAAATCCTGTATTTGACGCGCCTTCTGATTTTGATTTCAAGTCACTTCTGAAAAAAGTTAAACATTCTGTTCATTTATCCACACATGTTGATGAGACTTCAGAGATGACTGAATGGCATATCCCGC
>JBFXGD010000073.1:0-15744 GCA_050178385.1 Calditrichaceae bacterium | reverse complement strand
TTTTTTGGACTGCATGAGAAGAGAAGAAGTATACTGAAAATGGATATCGGAATTAAATTTTTGACAAATCGCTGCATAAAAAACTCCTTTCAAATCTATTTAACCGAATCGATACCTTCACCATTATGAATGTTTGTTATGTCTTTCCCGGTATATATTTTTCCTTTGCCGATTCCCGGACATTCACCGGCGGTGTGTTTCCAACGGGAACGGGATTTTAAATTTTCCGGCCAAAACGGATATGTCCTGCATTGTTCCGGTCGGACAGGATAGATATTGCATTTACCCTCATCCAAAAATACGCAGGCTTCATTTTCGCCGTCCACAAGACAAAGCTGTTCATCGATTAACCTTGTAAACCATTCCAAAAACATGGATTCGGAAACTTCCAGGTATTCTGATATCTTTAAAGCTTCATCTTCCGTCAGATAAACAAAACCGTCCGACAGGGTGCAGCAGTTTGAGCAATCGGCCTGGCATTCAAATCGGACTTCAAAATTTATTTTGGGCATTAAACTTCATCCCTGAAATATTTCATTCTTTATATCTGAATTTAAGTGCTCAATATAAAGAAATCCTGCCGCAGGAGTCGAATAAAAAATCACAAAAAATTCATCAATGCATCTTTGATGAAATATTCGTTCAAAATAGATAGTCCCCAGCGTGAGATATTTTTAGAAATTATACCAGGATCGATTATATTTGAGTCATATTTAAACAACATTCATAAAAAAATGATAAAAATCGACGATGGAAATTAAACGGAAAATTAATTCATCAGAAAGCAAACAGGCTTTTGCTTTGCTGGAAGACGCGCGGAATGATATAAATTCAGGTCATGGCTGGCTTTTCACAGATCCCGAATACCGGATTTTAACCTGTAAGCCTGATGAGCTCGAATCGGCTTTGGATGAACTGGACAAACTGCGAAGAAAAGGATTTTATCTTTGTGGTTATCTTTCCTACGAAGCGGGTTATTTTCTGGTTGATAAAAATAATTTTAAGTTCAAACCCGAAAAAACACATCCTCTGATCAATTTTACGGCATTTGGAAAAGCGAAACAGATGGGAAGGCGGGATGTTGAATTATGGCTGAATCAATTCTCCTGCGAATTAAATGATGATTCATCAATTTATGAATTTTCGCTTAGCGAAAGCAAACAAGACTATATCCGGAAAGTCAAAAAGATCATCGATTATATCCGCGAAGGGGACACTTATCAGGTTAATTTTACGATGAAATACAAATTTCGCGTCGATGGCCATGTTCCATGTCTGTATCAAAAATTAAGAAACAGTCAGAAGGTACCGTATGGAGCCTTTTTGCATTTCCCCGGGCATGATATATTATCCTTTTCACCGGAATTGTTCCTCCGCAAAAACGGGAAACAAATCGAGTCAAAACCGATGAAAGGAACGGCGGCGCGGGGAAAAAATAGGATCGAAGATCAGAAACTAAAGGCCTGGCTTGAGAATGATCCCAAGAACCGCGCTGAGAATGTGATGATTGTCGACCTGATCCGTAATGATATCGGGCGGATCGCCAATCCGGGGACGGTAAGGGTCTCGAACCTTTTTGAAGTAGAATCCTATCAAACCGTCCATCAAATGATCTCAACGGTTTCGGGGGAAATTGGCTCTGATATGGATATGAAATCCATCATGAAAGGGCTTTATCCTGCCGGATCTATCACCGGGGCTCCGAAAATACGCACTATGGAAATCATAGAAGAACTGGAAAATGATGCCCGGGGTATCTATACCGGCGCCATCGGCCATATTCAGCCAAACGGCGACTTTTGCTTCAATGTCGCGATCCGGACGCTTGTTCTCAGAGACGGACATGGTGAAATGGGCATAGGCAGCGGTATCATTTATGAATCGGATTCGGAAGCGGAATATCAGGAATGCCTGCTAAAAGGTAAATTCCTGACGGGCATTAACGCGGATTTTAAATTGATTGAAACATTCCGTTATGAAGGTAAGACAAGGCAATGTTGCCGGTTGGAAGCGCATTTGGCAAGAATGTCGGATTCAGCCCGATGTTTCGGATTTCAGTTTCATAAAAATATCCTTTATGAAAAACTGGAAAAATTAAAACAAAATTTACCGGCCGTGGATCATAAAATAAGAATACTGCTCAGTCATGACGGAAATATCGAATGGGATGCGGAGCCGTTGCTGACCAATACAAACGAAGATATAAAATTTGTTGTGATCAGTAAGAAAAAGATATCCGCTCAGAATATATTTCGGCGGCACAAAACAACAAAAAGGGAACTGTATGACCGGTTATACAAAATTGCCGGGGCAAAGGGCGCGTATGATATCGTATTCTTAAATGAGCGGGACAGGGTAGCTGAAGCCAGCCGGCATAATATCTTTATCGAAAAAGACAATAAATGGCTGACTCCGCCACTGAGTGAAGGCGCGTTAAACGGCGTTTTCCGCAATCAAATTTTGATGGATAAATCCCGCGAAATACTGGAGCGCCCGATCAGCCTGAACGATCTCATCGACGCGGATAAAGTATTTCTCTGTAATTCTGTTCGGGGTATAGTTCAGGTTGAGTTAAAAACGGACTATTATGAATAATTCAATAATAACCGGGTGAGGATGGATGATGGTTTGTATTATCGATAATTATGATTCATTTACATATAATATTGTTCAATATCTGTATGAACTTGGGATCACTCCCACCGTTTTTAAAAATGACGAAATAACATCAGACCGTTTAAGGAAACTGCCTGTTTCTCATATCATCCTTTCACCGGGACCGGGAAAACCGGAAAATACCGGTGTCTCGGGAGCAATTGTCCGGGAATTTAGCGGATCGATTCCGATTCTCGGGATTTGCATGGGGCACGAAGTCATCGCTTCAGTTTTCGGCGCGAGAATAGGATACGCCAAAGAAGTAATGCACGGAAAAGTATCACAAATTTATCATAATGGAAAAGGTGTTTTCAGAAATATTCCCCGGAGATTCTCAGCGACGCGCTATCATTCTCTCATTGTCGAAAACAGTTTACCGGAGCATTTTGAAGTAACGGCATGGACGATCGGCGCTGACGGTAAGATGGATGAAATAATGGCGATCAAACACAAAAGCTACCCACTCGAAGGAGTTCAATTTCATCCGGAAGCCATTCTTACGGAGTATGGTCATGAGTTACTTAAGAATTTTTTATTTAAATCTTGTACATAACAGCGCGATCAGTTACTTTCGGTTTGCGGGGGGATATCCGCCATCGTCATCCTCATTATCAAAAAACAGTGAACGGTTTTTATTTAATATAGAACTCGGAATAGTTTATTTTGAGGGGATAAGTACTCATTTCTAAATGCCTGATTGTGATGATTTGCAAAAGAACTGAATGTTTCTGTTCGCCCTATCATATCGCTGGACTCCTGTGATCTGCCGCAACCAACCGGTTACTTTTTCTCTCCCGATCATCATAAATGTTCCGAGAAGGAAATTCTTGCCAGAGTTAATAGAACGTGTCGTACTAATATAAAAACCTTGTCACCTTCATGCATGGCTGTATTAGAGATGGTTGAATCCCTTTTCTAAAATGTGGTGTGTGACTGACGTGGCGGAGCTGTGTCTGATGCCTGCCTGATGTTTTGCCGCCACCATCCTTGATTTGGTGCCTTGATTACTTAATCCTCCGATCCCCGGGCAGATCAAACGAAACAGCCCGGAACTTTGTCCATAGGGCTCACTTTGGATTACGTTGACAGGACAATCCATTCTCCGCGAAAGCGGATTCTTCTAAAGGAGTTCATTAATGACAACAAACGTTGAATTTGATCTTATAATCGTGGGCGGGGGCATCGGCGGAATCATCTGCCTCAAATATGCTAAAGACGCCGGGTTGAAGACGGTCCTTCTGGAGGGCCGTGAACGAATCGGCGGAATATGGCGAGATCTTCCATCCTGGCAGGATATCCAGATCCGCAAAGAGGACTGGACGCTTGGCGATCTTCCGTTAACCGGAGAAGATCAGCAGAGCATCTTGCGTAACATCGAAGCCTGGGTCGAGCGATTCGAACTCGCACCGTATATCCGCCTGAATACGCCTGTCAAAAAAGCGCGTCCGGGCGAAAACGGCTGGAAGCTGACCACAGATGCGGGTTCATATGAAGCGAAGTGGCTTATCGCCGCAACCGGCGGACACAATCGTCCCGTTGTCCCTCAGGTCGAACGGAAAGATTCGTCGGTCGCTGAATATCATTCTTCTGCCTTACGAAATCCGGATGACCTGAAAGGCAAGCGCGTCACTGTAGTTGGGGGCGGTGCGTCCGCGTATGACCTCCTGGATCTTTGCTTCATACACGGCGCAGGCAGCATTACGTGGATCTATCGTTCTACCAAGTGGATGAGACCAACACGCCAGCCCAAGTACTATGGAACGGACTTGCGTCTTCTGGCAAAGTATCAGATGCTTGGTCTTCCGGTGAGCATGGTAAACCGAATTGCAAACAAGGATTTAAAGGGCAGGTATGCGAAGGCGGGAATCACTGAAATTATGCCCGACAGAGACTTTGACATTCGAAGGGATCAGTTCATTCCAGGCCGGTCGCAAATGCTCAAGGGTTTCAGCCGTATCGAACGCTTTCGTGGTGAGGTGCAGTCCATTAGTGGAAAAAGAATTCACATTAGCGGTGATGAGGAGATAGAGACAGACATATTGCTTTGGGGAACCGGGTACACCTCGGAACTGGGTTATCTGGGTATGGATACGCTTAATGAGTCCGGGAGTTTAAACGACATTGCCGGACGCTGCTACTCCGTGTTCCGGTCGATCGACGCTCCCAATCTATTTCTACTGGCGCCGGGTGTGCTCGAAACAATCACCTCGACCCCTTGGGCCTATGCGCACGCCGCGAAATCCATGATGTCACATATCGCTGGCAGATCTGTGTTTGTGAGTCCGCCGCGCCGGTCTCTGACAAATTATTTTGATCTTGTCAAATTGCTGGCCCGGCATGACCGCGGGAATTACACATTTGGTATCTGGTACCTGAAATATCTTTGGCTCGCATTATACTATCCAAACGCAAAACCGCTGCCTATTCCCTGAAATATATTTCAGGCGGACTGCCTCTCACAGAAGTGCGATTAAATGTCCGGAGTCGACCCGGTCCTGAGATGAGATGCAATAAAGAGTGATGTCCGTAAAAAAGATCCAGTGCCTTATCACCGCAGGGGTATGTGCCTTCGATTCGCGACAATTGATCGCGGTATTGAAATGACGCGTTTTACACAAAAATAATCTGTCCATGGGAGGAAAGATGAAATTAAATGTAAAAGCATTGGCGCTGACCTGCGCGTTGTTATGGGGATTTGGTCTTCTTTTATTTACCTGGTGGATCATTTTGTTTGACGGCGCGACAGGAGATGTGACCTTTATCGGCAGAATTTATCGCGGATACAATATCAGTATCTCCGGAAGTCTTTTCGGTTTACTGTGGGGCCTGGCGGATGGAGCGATTCTGGGCGCCATATTTGCCTGGATCTATAACTTTTTCTCCGGCAGATTCCGGTCAGCCTAAAAACACTCTTAAATATTCAGCGTTAAATTGAACCGGTAATCTATTAGTTTAATTGTTAAGCCTGATACCGAAATAATATATCACGGGCGGTAGTTAGGTTAAACGGAAGAATTATTATTCAGGCTTATAGCATCAATCAATAAAAAATGTTGTCATAATCAAAACCGGAGGACAAATGAGTCAACAAAATTATTCCAATCATCGCAGGTGGGTTCCCTTATATCACTTTTTTTTATCCTTATTTATCCTTCTGACAACAATCGGTTCGATAGTTAATCTCATTAAAACAGGCAGCGGTTCGGCTGGATTTTACAGCGCCTCCTTAATTTTAGCCGTTAATATTGCGCTGCTCATAATTTTCGTATATATGAGGACATTCGCATTAAAAGCTCAGGACAGGGCGATACGCGCGGAAGAAAACCTTCGTCATTTTGTGATGACCGGAAAACTGATGGATCCGCGGGTATCTATGAGACAAGTTATAGGACTGAGATTTGCTTCGGATGCTGAATTTCAGCCTCTTATCGAACGCGCTGTTAAGGAAAATCTAAGTGAAGAAGATATCAAAAAGGCGGTCAAAAACTGGAAGCCGGATACATACCGCGTCTGAAATTTGTATCAAACAAAATAAGTCATGAAAATAAATATTAATATTGTTTCGTAACAAGGAGTTAAATCATGAAAAAGAATATGGGTCTGATTGATCGCGTCATCAGAACTTTGGTGGCGGTTGTGATTGTTGTATTATATTATACCGGAGTCATATCCGGTATAACCGCCATTATTCTAAGTGCATTCGCGGTCATTTTTTTACTTACAAGCCTGGTATCATTCTGCCCCTTATATCTGCCGTTTGGATTTAAAACAATAAAAAAAGAGAGTAAATAGCTTCATCTGCAACGGATTACTTTCACACAATTTTCTAAATTAATTGCTGCAATCGGGGTCTGTATTTGTATCTCGATAGGGGGAGCAGCAGTTAATTCTGAATTTTTTCTCATACTCAGGGCCCCTGCGTTTATTATATTAAATCAAATCACAAAAATTGGAGCAATTATGGCTGTTTCAGTGATGGTTGTTGGATGTCTTATTTTCGTGGCGGGGATTCTGATTCTGATTTCACCGTCAATGTTCAGAAATTTTTTTCACAGATTCATCACAAAGAAATGGTTGGTCTTCGCGACACTATTCAGAATAGCAGTAGGAATTTTGTTTATCATCGAAGCGGACCGAACACGTATGCCTGGGTTTATTAAGGGACTCGGAATATTCACAATCCTCGCCGGTCTGTCAATTCCCGTTATTGGAGCGGAAAAAGTTGAGCGGATAGTAACATTCTTCATGAACAAACCGGATTCGCTGTTTCGGGTATTTGGGATCTTCGCGCTCTGCTTAGGCGGCGCTCTGTTCTGGTTAGGGTTGTAATACCGGTATTGGTTTGACACCTGGACGAAGGTGTCTGTTTTGCACTTCATCCTTATTTAATTAAATTCAGGAAAAAGAAGGAATATCACTCTGATGACGAAACAATCACGATTGAACCTCGTAGCAAGATCTGAGTCCGCAGGAATTTTACTCCAGTATAATTTATTTAACCCGGAGGAATTGTAAATGATTTTGAAGCGTCTTAATTTAATTCTTGTTTTATTAATAATGGTGGTGTGGTCTGATATGCTGTTTGCCGAATATAAAAATGGGGAAACCTATCATGGTTTCAAACTTATTGAAAAACGATTTGTGAAAGAAGTTAACGCGGAATGTCTGCTATTTGAACATGTTCAAAGCGGCGCCCGTCTGATTAAAATTGCGGATGACGATCCCAATAAAACTTTCAGCATCGCTTTTAAGACTCTGCCGGAGTCGGATGCCGGAACTCCGCATATAATGGAACATTCCGTTCTCAACGGATCGCGGAATTTCCCTGTTAAAAGTCCGTTTGATGTTCTCGCCAAGGGATCTCTGAACACATTTCTGAATGCAATGACAGGTAGTCATATCACTATCTATCCGGTTGCCAGTATGAATGACAAAGATTATTTTAATCTGATGCATATCTATCTTGACGCGGTTTTTCATCCGCTTATATACGATGATCCCCGGATTCTAAAGCAGGAAGGCTGGCATCATGAATTAACGGGCCCTGAGGCGCCTGTTGAGTATAAGGGTGTGGTTTATAATGAAATGAAGGGCGCCTTTTCGAGTCCTTCACGGGAACTGGGATATCAGATTGATAAAAATCTCTTTCCCGATAACTGCTACGTTTATTCCTCAGGAGGATATCCGACGGCTACACCTACATTAACGTATGATGATTTTCTGAATTTTCACCGAAAATATTATCATCCGTCCAACAGCTACATTTTCCTTTATGGAAACGCCGATGTGGATAAAGAACTGGAATTCATTAATCGCGAATATTTATCATCTTACAATAAATCAGATGCCGTGATCTCCATTCCCGTTCAAAAGCCTTTTGAAAAGATGAAAGAAATCACGGGGTTTTATCCGGTATCTGAAAGCGGAAATATAAAGGATCAAACCTATCTGACACTTAGCTATGTATCAGGTCTGTGTACCGACAGGACCCTGGTTATGGCTCTTGATATTCTCAGTGAAGTCCTGGTAAATCAGGAATCCGCGCCGGTGCGTCTGGCGCTGCAGGAAGCCGGTATAGGAAAAGAAGTGAGCGGTTCGGTGGATGAATTAAAACAGAATGTGTTCCAGATTTCTGTTCAGAATGCCAACGCTGAAGATATGAAAAAATTTCATGAAGTTGTAATGAAAACTCTTAAAGACGTCATAAAGAAAGGTTTGGACCAGGAAGCGGTGCAGGGAACACTGAACCGGATCGAATTCAGCCTTCGGGAAGGTAATGATGCCCAGAAGGGGTTAACCTATAATTTTAGAACACTCTCCGGGTGGTTTTTTGCCAATGATCCGTTTTTAAGTCTTGAATATGAGAATACGCTGACAAATATCAAAAAAGAGATTAAAAAAGGTTATCTGGAGAAGGTAATTCAGAAGTATCTGGTCGAAAATCCACATGCTCTTTTATTGAGTCTTCAGCCTAAACCAGGATTAGAGTCAGAAATCAATGAACAAATTGCCGCGGAACTTGAATCATATAAAGCATCACTTTCTCCCGATGAGGCCGAATCACTCGTTAAAGAGACATCCGCGCTGGTTGAATATCAGAAACAGGAGGATACTCCAGAGGCGCTCGCCGCTATCCCCATGCTTGAGTTAAAGGATATTAACCCGGTAGCGGAATGGTATACTGTATCGAGCAGCCTTATTTCTGATGTGCCTGCTCTGCAACATGAATCATTTACCAATGATGTGGTTTATACCAGCCTCTATTTCGATGCGCGTGTACTTCCAAAAGAGCTTATTCCGTATGCGGCGCTGCTGGCCGAAATTATGGGAAGCATGAATACCGAAAATTATACATACGGGGAGCTGGATAAAGCTCTCAATCTTCACACCGGCGGATTCAGTTCATCGCTGGCTACTTACCTTGAGTACGAAGATGACAATAACCTGATGCCGAAATTTGTGGTTTCGTCAAAATCCATGAACAGCAAAGTTGGCAAAATGTTTGAACTGGTTGGGGAAATTGTGAAACATTCCCGTTACGGAGATACCGAACGGCTGAAGGCGGTTCTTACACGCCATCAATCACGTCTTGACGCGAGTATCAAAAGGGACGGGATAGGTTACGCGATGAAGCGAATGACTTCATATTACAGCAATGAAGGTATGTTTAACGAATTGACTGAAGGAGCCGAGTATTACTGGTTTATCACTGACTTGTTAAACGATTTTGACGACAAATCGGGTGATATTATCGCCAATCTGAATAAAACGGCGGAACTGCTTCTGAGCAAGAATAATCTAATCGTATCCGTCACCGGCGCTAAATCGGATTTACCTGTGTTTTCAAAGAATTTTGCAAAATTTGTCAAACTTTTGCCGGAGAAAAAGCCGGAATACAATAAATGGAGCTTTACATTTGAAAAGAAGAATGAAGGACTGCTTACCGCGTCAAAAGTGCAGTATGTTCTTCAGGGATATGATTACAAAAAACTCGGCTATAAATGGGACGGAAAACTGCGTGTCCTGACCCAGATACTTTCGCGTGATTTTCTTCAGACCAGGATCAGGGTTCTCGGTGGCGCCTATGGCGGATTCAGTTCATTCTCATCTGACGGAAGAGTTTATTTTGCATCATACCGTGACCCGAATCTGAGAGAAACCCTTGTCAACTTTGACGCCATACCCGAATTTATGAAAACGTTCGAGGCGGACGATCAGACAATGACACGCTTTATCATAGGCACGGTGGCCCGAATGGATAAACCCCTGACGCCATCTCAGAAGGGCGCGTTGGCCGTAAAACGTTATTTTGAAAAAACAACAAAAGACGACCTGCAAAAAGAACGTTCGGCGGTGCTTTCTGTAACCCCGGCAGATATTAGAAGTATGGAGAAAATGGTTAGCGAAGTATTGGCTCAGGATGCCTTTTGCGTTTATGGGAACGAAGATAAAATTGAGTCGGAAAAAGACATCTTTGGCAAAATCATCCCGCTAAACCGCTAAAAAGATTTTCACTATCATTAAAATAATTTAACTCCGGTGTCTTTGGATGCCGGAGTTGAATTGTTTAATCCTGCGCGCTTTTTTTGAACAATTCTGCGACAGATCACATTATAATTTTAAAGTCCGCTTAAATTTATTAAATTAAGTTTTGCAATAAATCCGGTCTTGACACACGGCTTCATTTTATAATACGACCGGTTATGGCTACAAGCTGATGTTTAAAGATCATAAATAATCCAATTTAAATGTTTACCAAACGATATCCTGATTTTCAATTGGCAGATTATGCAACAGTTGATTAATAAATCCATATCTCATTAACAATTTTTAATCAAGGGGAGGGATAATCATGGTTCAAACTTGTACAACGTTTTTAATTCGTGGGAAACGGCAGTTATCAGACTGGAAAAAGACCATATCCGGTGTTTTGATGACGGGTATGATACTGCTGATGATGCCTTTAACCGGCTCTCCGGTTATGGCCCAATCAGACCTGATCATAACAGGTGTAGTGGACGGTCCGCTAACAGGTGGATTGCCAAAAGCAGTTGAATTTTATACGGTCAATAATATCGCTGATCTCAGCATTTACGGTTTTGGATCTGCAAACAACGGGGGAGGCACGGACGGAGAAGAATTTACATTCCCCGCGGTCTCCGTCACAAGCGGGACTTTTTTATATGTGGCGACGGAGAGCGTTGAGTTCAGCAATTTTTTCGGGTTTGCTCCCGATTATACCAGCGGCAGCGCTCCGAGCATAAATGGTGATGATGCCATTGAACTGTTTAAAAATGGCAGTGTCGTGGATGTTTTTGGTGATATCAACGTCGATGGCACGGGTCAGTCCTGGGATTATCTGGATGGTTGGGTATACCGGGTTGACGGAACCGGACCTGACGGAACCACATTTGTACTGACGAACTGGATATTCAGCGGAATTAACGCGCTTGATAATGAGACGACGAATGCTTCTGCCGCGACACCATTTCCCATAGGTACTTTTACACCGGGCGCGGTTGGGGACGCGGCGCCATCGGTCGTGTCAACGAATCCCGCAAATATGGAAGTCAATATTCCTGTTGATGCGAATATAGAAATAAATTTTAATGAAGATGTCACTGTGACCGGTAACTGGTTCTCTGTCAACGGTGCAGTAAGCGGATCGCATACCGCGGCGGTTAGCGGTGGCCCCATGAATTTTACACTCAATCCGGATACGGATTTCGAAGCCGGTGAGAACGTGACTGTTACTGTTTTTGCCGCTCAGGTGACAGATACGGATTCAGATGATCCGCCTGATAATATGAGCGCGGATTTTGTGTTTAGTTTTACATCGGCAGGCGCGCCGAGTGTATGGGTTATAAATGAAATCCATGCCGATCCGGCGGGTGATATCACCGGGGACGCGAACGGTGATGGAGTGCGGGACAGCGGTCAGGATGAATTTGTGGAAATTATTAATAATTCCGGCGCGGATGTTGATATTTCCGGCTGGACATTGTCTGACGCGGTTGCCATAAGGCATACATTTCCCTCAGGTAGTGTGATACCTGATCAATGTCCTGTCGTCGTTTTTGGCGGTGGGACGCCCACCGGAACATTCGGCAGGGCCATCGTGCAGACGGCAAGCAGCGGGTTGCTGGGATTGAATAACAGCGGCGACACCGTGACATTAAACGACGGTGTTTCGGATATATCAGTTTACATCTATGGTTCCGAAGGCGGGGATAACCAATCAATCACGCGTGACCCCGATATTAGCGGTCCCGAACCGCTGGTTAAACATACGGTCGCGGCCGGATCAGGCGGGACTCTTTTTTCACCGGGGACAAAAGTGGACGGCACTCTCTTTGACGGGTGCGTCATTCAAACAAGAGAAATATTTGAAATCCAGGGGCCCGGTCTCGCCAGTCCGTTTGAAGGCCAGACCGTATTGACGGCGGGTAACATTGTTACCGTGACAGCGCCGAACGGATTTTTCATCCAGACGCCATCGGATAGGACGGACGGGGATAATGTAACATCCGATGGTATTTTTGTGTTTACAGGATCAGCGCCGACGGTAAGTGTAGGTGATAATGTGGATGTAACCGGGAAAATACAGGAATTTTTCAATTTTACCGAATTGGGAGCGATTGAGAACGTCACCATCAATTCATCCGGAAATATACTCCCGCAGGCAGTATTGTTTGATTCATTTCTCCCGTCTCCAAACCAGCCGCAGCCTGCTACGGAACTTGAACGCTTTGAAGGCATGCTGATCAGTATTAACGCGGGTACGGTCACCGGCGCCAATCAGCGGTTCGGAACGGATCCTGTCGCCGAAGTGTACATCACCGCAGGTTCAGACCGCGCTCTTCGTGAACCGGGGATTGAATATCCCGGTCTGTCCGGCCTCCCGGTTTGGGATGGTAATCCTGAAGTCTTTGAACTGGATCCCGATAAACTTGGATTAACAAATCAAATTATTCCGGCAGGCTCATCATTCAGCGCCATTGGGGTTCTGGGTTATGAATTTGGCGGATATGAATTCTGGCCATCTTCACTGACGGTCACTCCGAAAACACTGCCATCAGCGGTCAGATCCCGCCAGTCAGGTGAGATGACGGTTGGCTCGCTGAATTTTTTCCGGCTTTTTGATAATGTGGATGATCTGGGTACAGAGGATAACGGTCAGGTTGTCAGCGCGGGCGAATACGCCCGCAGGCTGGACAAATTCTCAATATATATCCGCGATGTGCTTGGAGCACCGGAGATCCTCGCGGTGCAGGAAGTGGAAAAACTGGGTGTACTCAACGATCTCGCGGGAAAGATTCACGCGGATGATTCATCCGTTCAATATACCGCCTATCTGGTAGAGGGAAATGATGTGGGCGGTATAGATGTTGGATTCCTGGTGCGGAATTCGGTTCAGGTGGATGCAATAACGCAACTTGGTGCGACGGAGACATTGAGTTTAGATGGTTCGCTGCTCCACGACCGTCCGCCGCTGCTTCTCGAAGGAAAATTCATCGTAAGCGGTGTTCCGGCCTTTCCGATTTCAGTAATGGCTGTTCACAATCGCTCACTCGGCGGAATTGATGATCCTTCTGATGGCCCGAGGGTCAGACAGAAACGACTGGAACAGGCGCAATCCATCGCGCAAAAGGTACAGGATCTGCAAACACAAAATCCGGATATTCATTTAGTGGTGACAGGTGATTTTAACGCTTATGAATTTACCGATGGTTATGTGGATGCCGTAGGTCAGATCAAAGGAAGTTTTGTTGCTGCTGATAATCTTTTGAGCGGGCCCGATCTGGTTAATCCGGATTTGACGAATCAGGTATTAATCCTTCCTGCTGGTGAACGGTATTCTTTTATATTTCAGGGAAGCGGGCAGGTACTCGATCACGCGCTCACATCGTCCGGGTTAAACAAGGCGGTGACGGGATTTGAATACGGCCGGGGTAATGCCGACGCTGCTGTAAATGATATATATTCGGAAAGCACGCCGCTAAGATCTTCAGATCATGACGGTCTGGTCCTGTTTCTGGATGTGACACCGCCCGAAATCGTCGTAAAGGAGCAACCGGCGGTTCTGTGGCCGCCAAATCATAAGTATCAGAGATTCAACATTCGGGATTTTGTAGTCTCCGTAAGTGACGGCGTGACTCCCGGTATGGATCTTACCGATGTATATATTACTTCAGTGACGAGTGATGAGCCGGAAAACGGTCAGGGTGACGGTGATACCTATGATGATATCGTTATCGTGAATTGTAAAACGGTTGATCTCAGATCCGAGCGTGATGGGAGTGGTAACGGGCGTGTTTATACCATACAGGTTGCGGCGGAAGATGAGAACGGAAATATCGGCAGAGCATCATTCCAGGTACAAGTTCCAAAAGATAAAAAAGGGGATCCGGCGATTGACGATGGCCCGCTTTATGAAGTCATAAACGAATGCGGGAAACCTGAGAAAGCGATGAAATCCGATTCGGATTCAGACAGGGGAGTTGAATCTGTATCAAGTACTTTACCGACGGAATTTTCTCTTGATCAAAACTATCCAAATCCGTTCAATCCTGAGACATCCATTCGGTTCAGCCTGCCTGATGCGGCATCAGTTACTATCAGAATATATAATATTCTCGGTCAGGAAGTCAGGGTGCTCACCGATAATTATTACGAAGCCGGATTACACAGTGTCCGCTGGGATGGAAAAGACAAAACCGGTACGGCGGTATCCAGCGGTATGTATCTTTATGAGCTCAGGGCGGGAGTATTTGTTCAGGTGAAAAAGATGTTTTTATTGAGATAGGGCAAAGTTTATAATGTTTTGATTGTAAAATTAATTATAATGGTTTAACAGATCCGGCGCGGTCAACGGTGAATTTGAGGAACTCCTTGCTCATATAGTTTGAGTGCAGGTTTGATCCCTTTCACCGCGGTCCGCGCCGGATTTTTTGTTTATGTGGTAGCAATGAAAGTAAAATTTAATCATTAATATGAATAATAATTTTTTTTCGGCGCCGCGCCTAAGCATTTTGAAGTAGCCTTTGGTCTTATCAAAATAACGTGAGTCCGGGCATTGATGATACTCACGTAAATTCGACGGTGGGAGTTTGAAAATAAACAAATAATTTTTATACATAAAATGTACTCGGACTCAGCGAAATGAGTTTTTCAACGCGGGAGTGTTTTATATAATAATTCACTTTTTTACTAATGAAAAAATAAATGATATCGAATATCATTGTAAGAACTTTAATCGAACTCTAAATATAAAATAGAACCGGGACAAATATGCCAACGTCCTATGAACACCGATCTGAAAATATTGTACATTGCTACGCGTCAGGTAACTATTCTTTTAAGGAAACATATAATAATTATAAAACAGCCTTAGAAGATCCAAAAAGTGACTGTGGCGTAAATGTGTTAATGGATGTGAGAAAGAGTGAAGAAATACGGACATCCAGAGAGATGAATCTCATTGCCGATCTCTTCTCAAAATCATCGAATTTTCGTGGACGCTGCGCCATATTGGTTAGCCGGGAATCCACAGTTAGATTTGGATTGGCAAGGATGTTATCTATTTTCGCGGAAATGCAGAATATGAGTTTTATGGCCTTTTATGATGAGGATGAAGCGTTGGCCTGGCTTGCCCAAAAAACGATTCCGCAGAAGGATCAGCAGCAAAAACTCCATTAAACAATCCACAATAAATTTTTTCTGTTTTCAATTATCTTTATTAATATTCTAATAAAAAATAATCATGCCGTAAAAAGTTATAAAAATGAATCCGATTGGCGTACTCTAACGTTTTCAAAAGTTCTTGCATTTATTCGCATCATCGTTTATACTATTATTAAATGTTTCTCAACCGGTATCATGAATACATAAAAAATCCACTATAAATCCGAACATGAATTCCGGAAAGTATTTGATCTTTTTTCAAGTTAATAAAATATTTCTGATTCGTTATCATCCGGTGCTTATCGTCATAAAATTCTATATATTGCAAATGAGGGAAGATGGTTAAATCAATTCAAAACAATAAATTGAATGATCTTCCAGGTCAATAAAAAATAGTTGTCTGAA
>JBFXGD010000072.1:0-15791 GCA_050178385.1 Calditrichaceae bacterium | reverse complement strand
AGATCATGTTTTTTTGCAAATTTTTTATGTCTCTCTACGGAGTCCTTGCTTATCCCAAGAATTACCGCTTCAATGCTTTTAAAGTCCGGCAGAGATTCCTGAAAGTTACAGGCTTCGGTGGTGCAGCCCGGTGTCATATCTTTAGGATAAAAATAAAGCACTATCCATTTACCAAGGTGTGAAGAAAGCGAAACAGATTTCCCTTCCTGGTTCGGCAATGAAAAATCGGGCGCCTTTTTACCTATATCAAGCATAATTTAACCTCCTGAATTTGAAAATATTATAAAAGGAATTTGCTGTAATCGACCATAATCCGCAATAAAAATATTTATAGTAATTGAACATGATAAAAAGAGATATTTTGGTGAAAAAATTCCATTTCCGATGAATTTAGTGGGGAAAGATTTTTATGACTGGTTTTATTATCCGGAACAAGAAAATAAATCCTTTAGAAAATAGGGCATAATTATGAGCAATGGGTTAAAATATTTATAAAAAAATGTTTGATCTAGAATTTTTAGTAACTATATTTCTTATTACTAATGTATTAGTAACTCAGTTTAGTGTTACTATTGCGTGGCAGGGAATGCTGTTCTTCCTGAGATTGTGAATCCTTAAAATAACGAAAGTGTTTTTTTGTTCTTTTGGGCTGAAGCGATATCTTTGATCCTTGTCCATTGTTTTTTTGCAAAGTTGGGTTTTTGTCGTGTTCCTGAGTGATTTTTGTTGAAATTGTATAAAATTTCACGTAAAATAAAATTGAAGGCGTGGATTATTGAATGAAATTGTTACTATTAGATCGAATTAAGTTCCCGTTCATCCTTTTCTATTTAATGTTTACGATTACTGTTGCGGGTTGCGGCTCAGCTGACAACAAAGAGAATATCGCACAGATCAACAATTTGGGAATTACCACAACTGAATTTCAGGACCGGCTTAACTATAACCCATATCTGCGGACCATAACTGATATCAATATTGCAAAAAAAATAGTCCTGTCATCGCTGATCGCTGAAAAAATTCTCAGTTTGGAGAATGAAGAAAAATCCAGAGTGAATGAAAATGTCAATCTGTTGATTCGACAACATTTGAGAGAAGCTATGATCGAACAATTCCGCCGTGACTCGGTTGAAAGCAGGATTGAGATTTCGGATGCGGAGCTTCAGCATGAATATCAAAAATCGCTTCGGGAAATAGATATTCGTTATATCGCTTTCGATTCGCTAAATGCCGCATTGGAAGTCAAGTCAAAAATCGATTCAGGAATCTCCTTCGAAGCCGCTGTAAGAGACTATATGAAAAACAGGGGATGGAGCGCTGAATCAATTCCTTCTAAAAAGATTCAATGGGCAAATGAAGATTATGATCTGGAAGAAAAAATATATAAACTTAAATATGATGAAATCAGCAATGTTATCAAAGCTCACGGTGAATACTATCTTATAAAGATTGATGATATAAAAATAATCGGTAAACAATCTCAAGCTGATTATAAAAATAGACTTCCCGCCTTAGAAGACCGCATCCTTCGAAACAAAATCAAAAAACAATACAGAGCAGTGTATCAGCGTACTATCCTGAAAGAATCGGGTAATGTTGAGTGGGAAAATCTGAAAACAGCTGCCAAATTAGTCTCTGATGAAATAGAATTCAGTAAAAATGACCCTGTGCAAACCGGTCCGATTGAGTATAAGCCTCTGCCCGAGAATATCTATCTGAACCGGCAAACAATTTTAAATGATTTAAAAAATAATACGGCGGTTAATTTTCCTGATGGATCAACCTGGACTTTTCAGGAATTAATGGTTCAGTTAAAATATGGACCTTACGCATTTGATTTCAGCAACAGGGAATCATTTATAAACTCTTTTATTCAGAATGTCAGATTACTGATGGAGCATGAAGCCGTCTATAAGCTGGCTAATAAAAATGGTTATGAACAAAATAAGCTGGTGCGGGATGAATTCTTAATGTGGAAATCCTATTACCAGGCCAACTCATTCCGGTATGATCTGCTTAAAGAATTAGATTCAAATATTACGTCGAATAATCTGCAGCCCGAAAATCAAGCTATCGAAGAAAAGCGTCTTGAGTATTTTGACGCGAAGTTGACATCTTATGCGGAGAATTATAAAATTTTGATTAACAAAGCGGTTTATGACACCGTTTCATTGAATAAATTGGATATGGTTGTAAGAAAATCACATTTTGCCAATCGGTTGGTTTCACCCCGCCTGGAGCCTCTGATAGGATTGCCATTATGGCAGAAAAAAATGGATTCATTGTTTAGGCGGTATGAGATTAACTGATGGGGTAAAGCCCAATCGGTGCCAGATGCAAATAATGAAATTGATGAATTCTTTTCCGATAGTTTAAGGAGGAATGTAATGCGAAGGGGTATTTTACTCTTTGTTATAGGTTTTTTGTTTATATCAGCTATAAACACTTTTGCCGGAACAACAGGTAAGATTTCCGGTCAAATACTGGATGAAAACACAGGCGATCCGCTGATAGGTGCCAACATTGTCATTGTGGGCACAACAATGGGCGCTTCAACGGATTTAGACGGATACTACGCTATTTTAAATATCCCGCCGGGTGTTTATACGATTCAGGCGATGTATATAGGCTATAACACGAAGGAAATTTCAGACATCCGTGTTTCGATAGATTTAACGACAAAAATAGATGTTAAGTTGTCGGAGACGACTCTTGAAGCAACTGAAATGGTTACAGTGGTGGCTGAGCGTCCGGCTATCAAAAAAGATCTCACCGCTACAACATCCGTCGTCGGAGACAAAGAAATCGATGCTTTGCCGGTTACTGAAATCAACGAAATTCTTGAACTTCAGGCGGGTTACGTTGACGGGCATATGCGTGGCGGACGATCCGGAGAAGTCGCATACTGGATTGACGGTATCCCAGTTACGGATTCATATGACGGGGAAACGGTTGTCGATGTTAATAAAAATATGGTGCAGGAACTTCAGGTAGTAAGCGGGGCTTTTAACGCGGAATATGGCAATGCGATGAGCGGTATAGTCAATGTTGTAACAAAGGGAGGCTCTAACGATTTTGGCGGAAGCATGACCGCATATATAGGAGACAATCTTAGCTCTCATGATGATGTTTTTATGAATATCAGCGATTTCAATCCCGCCTCAACCTATAATTTTGAAGGAAGTTTAAATGGCGCATTGGTGAAGGACAAGGTTTTTTATTATGTGAATGCCCGCCACATCTATTTCCATGGCTGGAATGAGGGGAAAGATGTCTATGATCCAAATAATGTCTCGTTTTTTGATGATACGACAGGTACCTGGATACCAAACAGGGATGACTCCGGAAAAGGTGAAGGTGATTATGTTCCAATGAACTGGAACAGGAAAAATTACGCGCAGGCAAAATTTATTTTCAAGCCCATGTCCACAATTAATTTGCTGTCAAATACCATTTATGATCAGGTTGATTATCGGGATTATGACCGGAATTATAAATATAATCCCGGGGGTGATCTCAATCGATACCGTACCGGGTTCACACAGATGTTTAAGATGACACACACCCTGGCACCCACAACATTTTATGATCTGGGTGTGACATATTTTATGAAAGAATACAAGCACTATGCTTATGAAGATCCCTATGATTCCCGATATGTTCACCCGGATCTTGGCTCTCAGCTGGCATATAGTTTTAAAACCGGAGGAACAAATAACAGTCGTTTCAAAAGGGAAACATATTCTGTATTAACGAAATTCGATATAACAAGCCAGGTCTCACGCACGCACCAGATAAAAGCAGGGTTAGAATACAGAAATGATCATTTAAAATTCCAGGATATTACACTTCAGCCGGTCAATGAAGATTTGTCGTTTGATAAATATCTGAGTTCACCTTACATCAGAACGAAAATTCCCGCTGACAGTTCAATATATGCGGCGCGCTATGATTATAAGCCGGTTGACGCGTCTTTTTATCTTCAGGATAAGATGGAGTTTAAAGACTTTATTCTCAATATAGGTGTTCGTTTTGATTACTTTGATCCCGATGGCCAGGTACTCGCGGATCCTACGGATCCCGAACTTTATGATCCGGTTCGCCCTGAGAACCGTTATCATGATCTGAACGGGAACGGAGTTCAGGACGCGGGTGAGCCAAATGTAACCGTAGAGGAAAGAAGATCTTACTGGTACAAAGACGCAGATGCGAAGTTTCAGGTCAGCCCGCGAATTGGGGCTGCATTCCCTGTGTCTGAGGGCGGAAAAGTATATTTTTCCTACGGCTATTTTTTCCAGCGCCCTAAATATGAGCTGTTATATACAAATCCTGATTATGATTTGCCAATCGGAGGCTCCGCGGTTGTTGGTAATGCGGATCTTGAACCGGAAAAGACGATTCAGGGAGAAATCGGCATTCAGCAGCAAATTACAGATGATATTACGGTAGATGCCACAATTTTCTTTCGTGATGTTCGTGACCTGACCGGAACTACTGCTGAACAAATTACAGTCTTCGGCACTGGGCAGACATACAGTAAATATGTAAACAGTGATTTTGGCTTGATAAAAGGATTTATTGTTGCTTTTAACAAGAGATTCTCCGCCGGACTCAGCGCTCGACTTGATTATACGTATCAGATCGCAGATGGAACAGCATCGGACCCGCAGGATGCGTATAAGCTTATAGAAGGCAATAGTGAGCCGGAAGTGCAGTTGAAGCCATTGGATTGGGATCAGCGACATACCATAAACGCATCCGTTAACTACTCAAAACAGAGCTGGGGAGTTAGTTTTATTGGTCAGTATGGAAGCGGATTACCATACACACCGAGAAAAACGGTTGATATCTCCTCGATTTCAACAAACAATGGCACAAAACCGGCCACCTATAATATAGATCTGAAGGCATATAAAGATTTTACAATAAGCGATTATCGTTTCACGGCATTTTTGCGTGTCTTTAATCTTCTTGATCAGCTTAACGAAATTGAAGTATACGATGATACTGGTAGGGCTGGTCAGACGATAGATGAAGTCACTGCAGGGGAAACGCTTGGAAGTGATGGTACGGTCGTAAATTCATTGGAAGATTGGTTTACCGATGAGACACATTATAACGAACCGCGAAGAGTTGAGTTTGGTTTAACTTTCAATTTTTAGGGAAGATTTAAGACGAGGAATGTAATAATGAGAAAAATTACGGTATTTCTGTTCATAATTCTGATGCTCACAGATCTTTGGGCGCAGAGCGGAAAGCAGTATCGCCGGTATAATATTATGAATAAGAATCTGGTTAGTACAGTATATACAAACGGTGGTGTAATTGGACACCCGGTTGATAAAGGTCCCCGCGGCGCATGGCTGAACGATAATAACGGCTATCTTGGTGATGTAAGCCCATTTGTGGGTGCCGAAATCCCTTATAAAGTCAATCCGGACAGTACCTTCTATTTTCATTCGGTAACTTACTGCCTGGCCGATAAACGGCCGAATCGTCAGGAAAATTCATCAACCGGTGATTTCTGGGGCTTTGAACCCAAAAGAGGCTATTTTGATGAAACAAAAGAAGGCCCGGCAGTGGCTTTGTTTACTAATCCATCTACCTGGCCTCAGCAGTGGCCTGATCGTATGGATGATGTCGTCGACCCGGGTTGGTCCGGTAAGTGGAACGGTTACTTTGGAAAGGGCATATCTAATGCCACGGAGGAAACCTATTTCGCCATGGACGATAATGCGGATGCGGAATTTAACTTTGCCGCGAATAATAAATACAGGTTTGATTTTAAACCGGATTCCTTAAATACAGCAAGGAGCGGGATGGCGCTGGAAATGAAGGTTAGAGCGCTGCAATGGCGGCAATTTCTTGCCCAAGACTGTATTTTTTGGTTGTATGAAATCACCAATGAGGGGACGACCGATTATAATAAGACAACATTCGGAATGCTGGTGGGTACTTATATCGGTGTGACATCAACTGAAGACGTAAAGGAATATGACGATGACTGGTCGTTCTTTGATGCGGAACTCGATATAACATACACAGGAGATTTTCCGGATAACAATGTCCGGAATCCACTGTGGGACGGGCCTGTCGGAATGGTTGGATATGCTTTTCTTGAAAGTCCGGGGAATGCTTTTGACGGTATAGATAATGATAATGATGCGGATCAAAATGGTGTCTTCACAAATGCATCGTTTTTTGCGCCTGCTGATTTCGACAGCATTCTTATTAAGCTGAATGATAAGGTTGTTCTTATTGATAAAAACTTTAATCGGACGTTAGTTACAATCACGGCAGAGACAACCTTAGTCAGCATGGGTAAGAGTTTCCATATTATTCCCGGTGTTACAAAGCTTGTGGAAGGCAATGTGGTTCTGGACAAAAATAATCGCCAGATCGTAAACCGAAACGCGATTGATGGAATTGATAATGATCTGGACGGACTGATTGATGAGAATTATTTCTTACATTATCGCCAAAGAAGACAGGATCCTGCAACTGGCCAAATATTGATCGATAAATTACGGCCGTTACGTTTTGTTAACTACAAATCCGGCCAGGGCATGAATGACAACATGATCGACGAATCACGGAGTGACGGCATTGATAATAATGATGACTGGAATTCCGAAACTGACGATGTGGGCTTAGACGGGGTCGCCGATACGGGAGATCGTGGTGAAAATGATGGAATTCCGACATCAGGCACCGGTACAGGATTGCCCGGTGAGCCAAATATTGATATAACTGATGTTAGGGAATCTGATCAGATAGGACTAACCAGCTTTGATTATTTTACAAATGCACAGGCTCCTACAACTCTTCTGACAGATGATGAAGTCTGGTGGACAAGAGTTGAACCCGGTGATTTTGATGTGCCAAGTTCAATCGTAAACAATGAACCGGTTCAGGGCGAAGACGGTGACTTTTTTTATGCCAGCGGTTACTTTCCCCTGCTTGCAAAGAGAACAGAACGATTCTCACTTGCTCTGGTTTATGGCGGCGGTTTAGGGGGGCGTGATGCGGATAAGGAGAGCCTCCTGAAAAACCGCACTACGGTCCAAGAGATATATGATTCAAACTATCAGTTCCCGAAGGAACCTGATACACCAAATCTGAGTGTAGAAGTCGGTGATGGTAAAGTTGTATTGTATTGGGACAGAATATCGGAATCTTCATTTGATCCGGTGCTAAGAGAATATGATTTTGAAGGGTACCGACTTTATAAATCGACGGATGCCAATTTTGAGGACGCGTTCACTGTCACGGATGCAGATGGAAGAGCACGCGGTTACAAACCTATCCAGCAATGGGATCTGGTCAATGACATCAAAGGGATTTTTGTCGGTTCTGCCGATTTAATGAATAGCGCTAACGGATATTCCTGGAATCTGGGAAGTGATACCGGATTAAGACACTATTACATTGATACGGATGTGGAAAACGGCCGTAGCTATTATTATGCATTGACAGCCTATGACAGAGGGGAAGCAGAGAGAGACATTTTCCCGTCTGAAAGCCCTTTTTTGGTGACAGTTCTCCCAAGCGGAATAGTTGAAACAGGGCAGAATACTGTAAAAGTAACGCCGGGAACTAATGTCGCTGGGTATACGGCGCCATCAATGGAAGGGGATCTTGATCATCTCGCAGGTCCTTCCAATGGAAAAGTTTCATATATGGTTGTTGATGAAAAAGCACTTAATAATAATTCATATATGGTTGAGTTCCTTGACACAAGTACAGATGGACTGGATAATGACGGAGACTGGAATATCTTAACGGATGATCTGAACGGGAATGGAAAGCCGGATTCAAATGAACCCAGAATGGATAAAAATGACCCGGATGAATTCTGGCCTGTAAAAACATCCTACTATACTGTAAGAGATATGAGTGATTATTCGGAAGAAGTATTCGTTGATGACACAATCTTTGTGGAGTTGAGCAGGCAAAATCTGGCTCCTGAATCGATTGTGATCAAAAAGATGGATGGCACGGTGCTCAGCCCCATCGCATATGAAATTAAATATGCCTCTGGTGAAATTCGTCCAAATCCGGATGATCCGAACTCCGAAATGGCGCCAAACACAAATTATATTATTGAATACCAGTATTATCCGGTTTTTAAAAGTGTAAATATCGGAGAAATTCAGACGGATCAGGCCGATGAAGTCGTTTTTGATACGGACATTTTTGATGGTGTTCAACTGTCCTTTATAAATTATTCAGCCATTAATCTTATTGCTTCACAATCAGGATGGAATGTGCCGCAGGCCTATACTTTTACTCTTGGAGCGGAAGGAATCGATTTTACCGGTGACGCGAAACCGGACCTGATCGGAAGAAGAACACCCCATAATTTCAAGCTGATATTTTCAGACTCAGTCGTCTATAATTCGTTGGATACAACCGTATTCGGTGTAAATCTACAGAGTTATCCGATGAACTTTAAAATCATGAATACAACGCTAAACAAGCAGGTAGAGTATGTATATGGTCCGTTTAGTCCTTCAATTTCTCCCGAAGGATTTTATAAACTAAGCCCAAAAGACTTACTCCTTTTCTTCGAAGCCGGTCCTGAAAGTAAAAATTATTTTACCTATCTCCTGGAAATTGGCGCGATAAAAGGTCAGCCGAGCACGACATTAATGACGACGGGTACCGGTGTTGAATTAGCGCTCAATTCCACGCTTCCATTCCGGACGGGAGATAAGTTTACCTTTACAGCGGAGAAGCCGGTGATAGATGTCGTTAAGGCAAAAGCGGAATTGAGTCAGATAAAAGTAGTTCCAAATCCGTATGTTGTAGCGCATGAACATGAAGCGCCGCTGCCGCCGCTGATTACCAGCGGACGCGGGGAAAGAAAAGTCACGTTCACACATTTACCGACAGGTTCCAAAATAACAATCTTTACTGCCCGCGGTGAGCATGTTGTGACGATAAATCCGGATAGTCAAAGTTCATTTAACGGCACGGCTGATTGGAATCTCAAAAACAAAGAAAATCTTGATATCGCTTATGGGGTTTACTTCTATGTTGTGGAATCCCCAATAGGTGAAAAACGAGGTAAACTGGCCATTATTAAATAAGAATTATAAATGATTGTCTATCAGAAAATGATGACCTTTAAGGTGACCAATTGGATAAATTGAGTTGAGGTTGAAGATGAAATTTAAATTTAGATCGCTTGTTCTGGCAATAGTAATACAATTTTTGATATTAAGTTTTGGCTTCGCCCAGAATAAGGTCGGTACAACCGCGGCACCGTTTCTTGGCATTGCCGTCGGCCCACGAGCTCAGGCAATGGGAGGAGCTTATGTGGCGTTAGCAAACGATGTGACCGCCGCTTACTGGAATCCCGGAGCCATTGCCAATATTAGTGAAAATCAAGTAATGATTTCACATACCACATGGTTTCTTGGAACTGATTTTAACTGGATAGGAGCCACATTTAACCTTGGCAGCGGAAATGCTGTTGCCTTCAGCTTAACACAGCTGGATTATGGTGAAGAAGAAATCACAACGACTACTGAGCAAGAGGGTACCGGAAGATATTGGGATGCCCAGGATATTTCCGCGTCAATAAGTTATTCCAGAGCATTGACGGATCGTTTCTCATTAGGCGGTAGTTTAAAATACATTGGACAAAATATTTGGAACGAATCGGCAAGCGCGGTCGCTGTGGATGTTGGCTTATTGTTTGTCACCGGTTTTAATGACATGCGTCTGGGTATGAGCATCTCGAACTATGGAACAGAAATGAGGATGGATGGGGATGATCTTTTAAGACAAATCGATATGGATCCGGAAAACAGCGGCAACAATGAAACGCTTGTCGCGAGACTCAAGACTGATGATTATCCCCTCCCGATTTTTTTCAGGATCGGGGTGGCATATGATTTAATAAATACGGAAATGAACCGCGTAACTTTGGCCGCTGACGCTTTGCATCCGACGGATAATGTGGAATCGGTAAATGTCGGAGCGGAATATAGCTGGAAAAACATGGTTGCGTTAAGGGCCGGTTATAAATCCTTGTTTCAGGAAGATACGGAGGAGGGATTGACATTCGGGGCCGGATTGCAATATCGCATGGCGGGGATTGGGCAGGTTTCCCTGGACTACGCATTTGCAACTTACGGGATTCTGGATGATATACAAACGTTTGCATTATCAATTGCGTTCTAACAAACCACTAAACCATAACTAATTGGAGGACTTCATGAAGCGTACATTTTCTACTGTTTTTGTACTGCTGATGTTAACGGCTCTTCTGAGTGCACAGACTGTTAATGTCACATTCCGGGCCAATGTGGCCGCCGTTCCCGACACACTTGGGGCAACAAGTCTTGTTCAGATCAGAGGAACAAGCGATACTGATGATAATAATATTGATGTGTTATCTTCCGGTGTCGAGATTGCCTGGAACGCGAATACAACCATGTATTTGCAGAATGTTGGCGGTGATTACTGGGAAGGTACTTTTGCGGTACCGGCAGGATCAGCCTTAAAGTACAAGTTTTTTACAAATTATCACAGTACAGTCGCATCCGGGGATGAATGGGAACATACCGGCTGGGAGAACGATGTTGCAGAGGGTCCGGATCCGGTAGCTGGTGGAGAAGCAAAAACTACTAACCGGACTCTTGATCTGTCAGGCTTCGCTGGAACGGATACCGTTCTGGACTTGCAGTTTGTTAATGGCTGGTCTATGCAGAAACCCGGTCAATATGCTAAACCGTACACCACAAATGATTCATCATTTGTGTTCTATGTGCGTGTAAATATGATGGGATTTGAAGAGTTTGATCCATCCCGTCATGCCGTTGGTGTTCGCGGATCGAATATGTCAGACTGGGGACAAACAGGTGAATTAAGCTGGGGGCCATCATATCTGTTAACAAAAGGACCCGGTGATGGCAAGATTGCCTCAAATTTCTATTCTGCCGCAATCCATGTACCGTTAAAATACGATAGCGCTGGAGTACAATTTAAATTGGTAGTTCATGATACCGTATCCGGTTCCATTGATGAAGACTGGTCTTTGATGTTCCATAATTCCAGTCGGGAAGATGCGGTACCCTTTATATGGACCGGTGAAGACACGACCATTCAATGGTTCTGGTTTGACAATATGAAGCCAATCATTAGGCCGAATGAAGACACTGTTGTAGTTACATTCAAAGCCGATATGAGCAAAGCCATTGCCGATAACGCATTTACATCAAATGACACGGTTGTCGTAAAGTCCGGCTGGAATGCCACAGCGGATAATGTTTATACATCCGGCAAAATGATCCGCCAGGGAATTTCATCTGTTTACGCGATTGTTGATACGGTGGTAAGTTCTTTGGATAACGATTTGCAGTATAGTTATTATCTGGTTAAAAACGGCCAGGAATTTAAGGAAATTTTCTTTGATTTTACCGATAGTGATGGCGGGTCATCCGCTGAAAGAAGAAAACTTCTGATGACTGGTGCTGAAGTACTGGTCGAGGATAATGTGGATGATATTGCAAGTCTGAGGAGAAAACCAACTTTTAATAATACAACTCCGATTGACAAAGATATTACTGTTGTCTATACATGTGATGTTCGCCCGGCATTTTATCAGGTTAAATTTGGCGGCAGCACACTGGAAGATATCCAAAGCACATTTCATATTACCGATCCTGAAGATGTGATCACCTACGGTGTCCGAATTAATGGCCCGGCAACAGGCGGATGGGAAACATGGGGTACAACGCTCTATGACAATGAGGCTCGCACTATGTATGATGACGGAACTCATGGCGACGAAGTTGCCGGAGATTCAATATATACCGCGATGATTACCTATTTGACCTCAGCTGTACCGGTTCCGACAATTGGCCAGGAATTTAAATTCGGTATTCACGGCGGCGACAACGAAGGCGGTTACGGAAATAACCATGTCGAGAATATCGATATGAGCGGTGATACAACTTTTATCCATTCACAGTTCGGCAGCATCGATCCTCTGTTTTATTCTGAATGGGATTATACAAATCAGATGCCGTCAGCTATCGGGGATGATATTCTGGGAACATTACCTAAGGTGTACACTCTCAACCAGAACTATCCAAATCCGTTCAATCCTGTGACTACGATTACCTATACTCTTGCTAAATCAGGTAAGGTAAGATTGGATATTTATAACGTACTTGGACAAAAAATAAGAACATTGATTGACGGCAATGCGACTGCAGGTCTTCATGTTGATCAATGGAATGGTCTGGATAACAATGGCAAAAAAGTGGCATCCGGTGTTTATTTCTATAAACTGGAAGCAGGCGAATTCACAGCCATTAAAAAAATGATCATGATTAAATAAAGGCTAGCCTCAACGAGTCTATCCTGATTTTCTGTGCCGGTCGTCCCTGGGGTGACCGGCACAGTTTTTTATGTTTTGAATTTTTGAATTATCGGATTGGCTTAATCGAAGCGCGATCGGTTAATTGAAAAATTCGTCATTATACCCATTTATTTCATCCGCAAACGATTAGGAGTGGTATATGTCCGTTCTGGATTATGGAATAGTCGTCGTTTACCTGCTGACGATGGTTGGAATAGGCTTCTACTTCCAGCGCAAGGCGTCAGGAAGCATCGAATCCTATTTTCTGGGAGGAAGAGGAATCCCCTGGTGGGCGCTGGGCGCGTCGGGGATGTCGTCAAACCTGGATGTCAGCGGTACAATGATCAATACAGCTCTGGTTTATGCTCTCGGCATCAGCGGATTTTTTATCGAAATCCGCGGCGGTGTGACGCTGATTATGGCTTTTCTCATGATCTTTATGGGAAAATGGAACAGAAGAGCGCATGTCATGACGCTTGCGGAGTGGATGAAATTACGATTCGGTGATTCCAGGGACGGTCACGTGGCCCGTTTGATTGCGGCTATTTCGGTTATCATAGTGACGATCGCCATGATCACATATTTTGCAGTCGGTTCAGGCAAGTTTATCGGCGAATTTCTCGGCATCCCGGCCATGCTTGGCTTGCCATCCGAATTCTGGGCCGCTACGCTTATGATTGTTTTGGCAATGATTTATACAGTGGCATCCGGTCTGTATGGTGTTGTCTGGACAGATGTATTTCAGGGGACAATCATTTTTGGTACTATCGTAATTGTCTCATTTATCGCTTTCACCAAATACGCGCTTCCGGAATCGTTTCTGATTTCGCTGCCAATGAAAGACGGCAGCTATCAGGCGTTTGAAATGACCCGTGACGCGTGGACGAACATCATTCCCCAATGGCAGCTTAATATTGATCCGAACTCAGCCTATTCTATTTATAATCTGTTTGGTCTCGCTATTTTATTTTACCTGATCAAAGTAACCATTGAAGGCAGCGGTGGAACTTCCGGTTATATGATCCAACGGTATTTTGCCGCGAAGGATGATCGTGAAGCGGGTCTGCTGTCTCTGTTCTGGACGTTTCTGCTGTCTTTCCGCTGGCCCTTTATCATCGCCATTGCCATGATGGGTATTGGATACGGCGCGACTCATTCAGTTATCGGTGATCCGGAAAAAGTGCTGCCCGTGGTGATAAATGAACTTGTGCCTATAGGGGTAAAAGGATTTCTTGTGGCCGGTTTGATGGCGGCAGCCATGTCCACATTCGATTCGACGGTTAATGCCGGCGCGGCCTATTGGGTGAAAGACATTTATCAGGCGTATATTAATCCCGGCGCCTCTGAGAAAAAATTGATGCAGCATTCGCGCTGGTCAAGTATTCTTATCGTAATTCTGGGATTAGGATTCAGTCTGCTAGTTAAAAATATAAATGAAATTTGGGGCTGGATTACCATGAGTATCGGCGCGGGTATGATTATCCCCATGCTCATACGGTGGTACTGGTGGCGGTTAAACGGATATGGCTTTGCCATTGGAACTGTAGCAGGTATGCTTGCCGCGGTTGTCCAGAAATTATTGTTTCCTGAAGTTCCGGAATATATTTCCTTCGCTTTTGCAAGCGGAATTTCGCTTTTAGGTGTTATTGTGGGGACATATGCCACTCCCGCGACAAACGATTCGGTTCTTCTCAATTTTTACAAAGTGACTCGTCCTTTTGGATTTTGGGGACATATTCGCGCAAAGCTTTCTGATCAAAAATTGGGAGAAATAAGAAAAGAAAACAAACGGGATATATTCTCAATCTTTTTAGCGGTTCCCTGGCAGTTAATTCTGTTTTTATCTTGGATGATGCTGCTGGTTAGGGATTGGACAAAACTGAGCGTTTTACTCGTTTTGCTCGTGGCCATATCTACCACCCTTTATTTCACATGGTTTCGTCATTTGAGCCAGAAAGTCAGCGTAGATGAGTAAAAACAAAAAGTTATCCACAAATTATGACAACAATTAACAATTTATCCACATGTGGTCAAAAAAACTGAAAAAGTTGACATTTTCGATGATATTTTTTGTAATCCTTTTAATATTAATGGGTTGCGAAGAAAAAAAAGAAAGAATTGTTGTTTGGTCATCGTTAAGACCTGTGGAAAGAGATCTTTTGGATCAACTGTTAGGCGAGTTTTCCACAAGATATCCACAATTTGAGTTCAATCAGCTTTTTTACGCGCCGGAGGAGGCACGGACAAATTTTATTATCAGTGCTCTGGCCGGAAAAGGGCCGGCTGTTCTGCACGGCGCCAGTGATAATGTGGGGCCGCTTGTCGAACTCGGTGTGATACAACCGATGGAGCCTTATTTTGACAAAGAATATCTATCCGGTTTTTTAAGTCAGCCATTGGAGGCAAATACCTGGTTCCGCGGACATCTGTATCAAATAGCGGATCGAGTCGGGAATCATCTCTGTCTGGTGTATAATAAAGACATTATAAAAGAACCCCCAAAAACCATTTCTGAGCTTATAACTCTTGGCAAAACCCTGACGAAGGATCTTGACGGAGACGGCCGGCCGGACAGATATGCACTGGCCTGGAATTATACGGAACCTTTCTTCGCCGTACCGTTTATCGGCGGTTACGGAGGATGGATTTTTGACGATGACTATAATCCGACCTTAAATACAGATGCCACTGTTAAAGCGGCGCAGTTAATCTATGATCTCGCGAACAAATACAAGATTATCCCAAAGGAATGTGATTACGAATTATCAAACGCGCTGTTCAAGGACGGAATCTCTGCCATGATTATAAACGGGCCATGGTCCTGGGGAACATATATGAAGAGTGGAATCAATATCGGTTTGGCAAATATTCCGAAAATTGATGAAACCGGTTTGTGGCCGACTCCTCTTGTTTCGCCGATGGGTTTTTCCCTGAATAAAAATCTGCAGGGTGAAAAACTGGAGGCAACGGTCGAGTTGATCAAATTTCTGACAACAAAAGAAGTGGAATTAAAATTTACCAGGCTGGGAGGTTCCATTCCATCGGTACAATCCGCCTATGATGATACTCTTGTTACCAATAATCCATTGATTCAGAATGCCATTACTCAATTAATGGTGGGTAAACCAATGCCTGTGGTTACTGAAATGCGCTGGATATGGGACGCGATGCGGCCGGCATACCAGGGAATTTTTACAGGCCGGGTGACACCCGCAGAGGCCGCCGTGGATATGCAGAAACTGGCAGAGAAGCTGATCAGGGAAAACAGGGAGTAGGGGGAGGAGATAAGTAAGAAGTGAGAAGTAGGAAGTAAGAAGTTTAAGATAAAAGATAAAAGAAAAAAGAAAAAAGAGTAGAGGTACAGCACGCTGTGCTTGAAGTAGGAAGTAAGAATTAAAGAGCGTTAAGAGAAAAG
>JBFXGD010000071.1:0-15808 GCA_050178385.1 Calditrichaceae bacterium | reverse complement strand
AAAAGGTTTAATTTAAATAGATATTTATCTGACCGCAACATTTGGTTTATGATACACCATATTTATATATTTCGTAAATTTTCGTAATCCTTTTTTTATTTTTACGATCTAAGCCTTAAAAGAAGATCAGACTGCACAATAATTATTTGACATGAGAGTATTATTAATTTAAATTAATTGATTATTTTTTAAATTTACATTCAAATTTTTAAGGGAGAAGGTGGATTCATGGCTCACCATAAATCAGCTATCAAAAGAATTAAAACTTCTGAAGCAGCACGCCTGGTAAACCGGCAGCACAAAAGTCGTATCAAAACCGCGATTAAATCGGTATTAAGCGCAGAGAACAAAGAATCCGGTGAATCCAGACTAAAAGAAACTTATGCTCTTTTAGATAAATTAGCCACAAAGGGCATCATACATAAAAATAAAGCTGCGAATCAAAAATCCCGTCTGGCTAAATTTATCAGTGATTTACAATAAAAAATCCGCTTTTACGCGGATTTTTTATTGTTGAATATCATTTTAAATACCTGATCAAAATGCTTTACAAATTTTAATTCAATCCCTTCATAAACCTGCGCTTCCATATCCTTAATATCACTCTTATTCTCTTCAGGAAGAATAACTGTCTTTATCCCATGTCTTTTGGCTGCCAGCAATTTTTCGTTTAAACCGCCAACAGCAAGTATATTGCCGCGAAGTGTTATTTCACCTGTCATGGCGATATCTGTTGGGTAGGCATCATTTTTCAATGCTGAAATAACCGCTGTTGTCAGTGTGATGCCCGCTGAAGGACCATCTTTAGGGACAGCGCCTTCCGGTAGGTGGATATGGATATCGTATTTGTTTATGAAGTCCGGATCTATGTCATATTTTTTACTGCGGGACCGGATATAGCTCATCGCTATCACTGCTGATTCCTGCATCACATCCCCAAGTTTACCGGTAAGAGTCAATTTATCCTTACCTTGAAGAAGGTTCACTTCGATTCTAAGTATATCTCCGCCATAGGATGTCCAGGCGAGTCCGGTCGCGACTCCTATTTCACCATTGCTCTTTAATCCCCTTGAAGGATATTTGGGTTCCCCTAAATATTTCTTCAGGTTTTTCATACCAAGATTAATTTCTTTTTTTCTTTTATTTTTTAACAGTTCCATGACTGCTTGCCGGCAAATTTTACTAATTTGCCGCTCTAAATTACGTACGCCTGCTTCCATCGTATAATTGACAATTATCTCATTAATTGACTCATCATCTATTTTTAATTCACCCTCTTCCAGCCCGTGAATTTTCATTTGCTTGGATATGAGATGTTTCCTGGCAATCTGAAGTTTTTCGAAATCCTGATATCCCGGCAGTTCAATAATTTCCATACGGTCCAGTAACGCATCGGGTATATCAAACGGATTGTTTGCTGTAACGATAAACATAACATTGGCAAGACTGTATTCGACTTCAAGATAATGGTCCATAAATGTCCTGTTTTGCTCAGGATCAAGCACCTCAAGAAGAGCCGAGGCGGGATCACCGTGATAGTCATGTCCGAGCTTGTCAACTTCATCCAGCAAAAATATCGGATTTTTCACACCTGCTTTCTTCATCCCCTGAATGATCTTCCCGGGCATTGAACCAATATACGTTCTCCTGTGCCCTCTGATCTCAGCCTCATCATGGACACCACCGAGCGATATCCGGATGAATTCCCTGCCCATGGAACGCGCGATTGATTTCCCGAGCGACGTTTTTCCGACACCAGGAGGGCCGGCAAGGCATAATATCCCACCCTGCATTTTTTTTACCCGCTGCAGAACCGCAATATATTCCAAAATTCTTTTCTTTGGCTTTTCCAATCCGTGATGGTCCTCATCAAGGATTTTTTGAGCTATGCCTATGTTTGTAGTGTCATTTGTCATTTTGTTCCATGGGACCGAAACCAGCCACTCTATGTAAGTTCTAATCACATTCGATTCCGGTGACAATTGCGGAATCTTTGCAAAACGCTGCAGTTCCTCCATTGCCTTGGCATGAACATCAGCTGGCATGGCCGCGCTTTTTATTTTTTTCTTTAAGTGATGTAATTCCAGCGCGATTTCATCTTCTTCGCCGAGTTCATCCCGGATGATTCTCATCTGTTCCTGAAGATAAAAGTTTCGCTGCGATTTCATCATTTCATCGCGAACTCTGCCATCAAGATCCGTTTTAATTGTCAGAACCTGATTTTCTTTTCTTAATAGCTGCAAAAGATGGTCCAGACGGACTTCGTAATTCCATCTCTCCAGAAGTTTTTGTTTTTCTGCAATTTTCACATCAAGATATGTCGCGACAAAATCAATGATTTTTTCTGCATCTTCCAATTGATTAAAAGAAAACAGAATTTCTTCAGGGATCTCATCATTCATCTTGATGTAATCTTTAAAAAGTTCACTAAGCTGACGTCTCTTCGCCTCCATCTCTTCTGTTACATCAATAATATCCGGAGGTAAATCCAGCGTTGCTTCGATAAATTTTTTCTTTTCACGATAACGCGAAACTTTTGCCCTGGCTGTACCCTCAACAAGGATTTTGATTAAACCATTCGGCAATTTCACCATTTGGAGTATCTGGCCGACAACGCCCACCCGGAACAGATCTTTGGGATGAACATCTTCCAATAGCGAATCTTTTTGGGCCACTAAAAATATATTTTTATCATTCAGCATGGCCAGTTCGATGGACTCAATGGACTGTTTTCTGCCGACAATCAGCGGAACAACCATGTGCGGAAAAATAACAAGATCTTTTAATGGCAATACATGAAAAATCTTTTTGTTAGGGAGATTTGATTCTCTTGACATGTATGTTCTTTGTCCTCTTATTTAAAAAAAAAGCGGAGCCAAGCCCCGCTCTGTATTAACATCAAATAGAAATTATGCACTTTGCTTTGAAGAAGAATATTCGAATTTCGGCTCTTCCTGCTTCATAACCGAATTATAGGTAATTGTGACTGATTTTAATTTCGGCATTGAAGGCACTTTAAACATCACATCCAGCATAATATTTTCAAGTATCGAACGAAGTGCGCGTGCCCCGGTTTTGCGTTTCATTGCCAACGTGACAACGCCATGCAGAGCTTTATCATCAAAGATCAGCTCAACACCTTCCATCTCCATCAGTTTCTTGTATTGCTTAACCAGTGCGTTTTTCGTGTCAGTCAAAATGGAATACAGCGCTTTTTCGTCCAGTTCGCTCAATGAGCCCAAAACCGGTAGTCGGCCAATGAGCTCGGGGATCAGACCGTACTGTAACATGTCTTCCGGCTCGACCATGCTGTATAATTGCCCTTTTGAATGGGCGTTCTTACTATTGATATCTTTTTCAAAACCGATATTCTTTTCGCCAACCCTTCTACGGACGATATCTTCAAGCCCTTCAAACGCGCCGCCGCAAATAAAAAGTATATTTTTTGTATCAACATTAATGAGATTTTGTTCCGGATGCTTTCTTCCGCCCTTTGGCGGTATGCTGGACACAGTTCCCTCCAGCATTTTTAAGATAGCCTGCTGAACACCCTCACCGGAAACATCACGCGTAATGGAAGGATTTCCGTCTTTACGGGCTATTTTATCAATTTCATCAATATATACAATGCCCCGCTGGGTCTGTTCAAGATTATAATTCGCCGCCTGATATAAGCGGACCAGTATATTCTCAACATCCTCACCAACATATCCTGCCTCGGTAAGCACCGTCGCATCGGCTATGGAAAACGGCACTTTTAGAACACGGGCCAGCGTTTGCGCAAGCAGAGTTTTTCCCGTTCCTGTCGGACCAAGCAGAAGAATGTTGCTCTTTTCGATCTCAATGTCAGATACTTCAGTCCCGGTATTAATTCTTTTATAATGATTATAGACCGCGACGGACAATATTGTCTTCGCCCGATCCTGCCCGATCACATATTTATCAAGTTCCGATTTGATATCAGCCGGTGGCACAAGACGGTGTTCATCCAGCAAATTCGATTCTTTCTTGTGTCTTGCAATAATTTCTGTAGCACTGCGTACACAGTCATTACAAATATGTACGTCCGGACCAGAAATCAAACTTTCAACTTCCTCGGCCGATCTTCCGCAGAATGAACAACGATAGACGGGATTCCGTAGATTCCTTCTACTCATTCTTTTTCTTTCCCTTTTCTTTTGAATTCGATCTGGGTTCCAGCACTTTATCGATAATTCCGTAATCCAGAGCTTCATGAGCAGACATAAAATAATTTCTGTCCGTATCCTTCTCAATCTGGTTTGCGGTTTTTCCTGTCGACTCTGCCAGAATTTTATTAAGGATCGCACGGATACGTATGATCTCATTCGCAGCGATCTGAATATCCGATGCCTGGCCCTCCGCACCTCCAAGAGGCTGATGAATCATAATCCTGGAATGTGGAAGCGCATATCGCTTCCCCTTGGTTCCAGCTGCAAGCAATACCGCGCCCATACTCGCGGCTTGTCCCATACAAGTGGTCACAACATCAGGTTTAATATATTTAATTGTATCATAAATTGCCAGTCCTGATGAAACAATGCCACCGGGCGAATTAACATAAAGAAAAATATCCTTATCCGGATCTTCCGCTTCGAGAAACAAAAGCTGAGAGATGATAAGACTTGAAATATTATCATCTATGGGCGTACCCAAAAATATGATCCGCTCCTTTAACAATCTAGAATAAATGTCATAGGCGCGTTCACCACGCCCTGTTTGCTCTATAACCATGGGGATCAGAGTCATGCTCAGTCCTTTCCTGCATTCATTTTAGTACATCTTACATAATTCATCAATATTCACTTCAATTCAAATATAAAAAGAATCAAGATGTTTAATCCAGCTTGATCTCATTATCCTTGACTTTGCTGTTTTCCACGAGGTAATCATAGATTTTCTTGTCCGCAAGGTCTTCTCTGACTCTTTCCATCAAACCCGGATTGGATTCATAGATTTCCCGGACTTTTTCATCCTTTAAATTTTCCATGAATTTCGTGATATCTGTGTCATCGACTTCAATCTTCTCTTCTTTAGCAATTTGATCTTTCAGGTAATGCCATTTGATATTGAAAAGCGCTTCTGTCTCATAGTGCTGACGAATCACATCTTCTTTTAATTTTGGGTCACGGGTTTTCACATCCTTTACGATATGATTTAAATAATTTTCTATCAAGGCTTTTGGCACATCGAACGGATTCTCATCGAGAAGTTTTTGCGACAATTCCTGTGCGAAACGCGCGTCAGCTTCATGTTGATAATCATGCTCAAGACGTTCCCGGGTAAACTTTTTCAACTCGTCAACCGTTTGCATTTCTCCGCCCAGCTCTTTTACAAATGCCTCATTAAGCTCCGGCAGTTCTTCCTTTACGACATTTTTAATTGTAATTGAATAGGATTCTTTTTTTCCGGCCATTTCCTTCTGAGGAAAATCTTCAGGATATGTTTTGCTGATCGTTTTAATATCGCTATTTTTAAGCCCCAGCAACTGTTCTTCCAAATCCGGATCAAACCGCCCTTCACCAATACTGACCTGAATATCTTTATATTTGCGGCCGGGGACCGGTTTGCCTTCAGAGTCTAATTCCTGCATATCCAGAGTGACGATATGATCTTTTTCAATCGCGGCTTCCACCGGGACCCTGGTTGCTTTTTCTTTTAGCAATTTTCCGATTGTTTCATCCACAAATTTGTCTGTTATTTCATACTTATCTTTTGTGAATTCAAATCCTTTGTATCCGTTCAGTTCGATTTCGGGATAAGTATCTACATCAATGGTAATCTCCAGATTACCTTCTTTGTTATACTCTACTTTTTTGGCTTCAGGTGTGCCAACCACATCAATCTTATGTTCTTCGACCGACCGCTGCAGCGCTTCCTGGACTGCCGCTTCCAGGGTATATGCTTCAATCGCATCCGCATATTGCCTTATTACCATAGAAAGAGGCGCTTTTCCCTTACGAAATCCCGGATACTGAACTTCTTTCTGAACCTGCTTTGTTTCTTTTACGCGAAGCGGTTCAAGATCATCTTTATCCATTTTTATGTTAAGTTCTTTTCTGCAACTGGATATTTTTTTAACTTCACTGGTGACCATTCCTACAAATTCCTCCTGAAAGTATTAATTAAAATCAATCTAGTAATTTAGCTTTAATCATGGCTAAATGCAAATTTATCAGATGCCCCTGAGTCCGTATATATCAACGATATCAAAACAAAAACTCGATCCCGTTCGTTATTTCCAGATCGCTGTTTTTTACTTCCTTAAGGGGATTATTATCATATCTGTGATTTATCATAATCGCGATAATCAGGCGGCTGGTTACATTGAATGAGATATTCCCTTCCGAAAGCACCCTGTAATCAGAAAAATCTTCAAAAGCCGCCTGAAAATAACTGATTAATTGAAACCGCACATTCTCATCCTTCTTCCAAATCAAACCTACATAGTTGGTTGTGCGAAGCAGATTCTGTTCTGGTTCGATATCATCATTATACGATTCATTTTCAAACATTATTCCGGTGCCCAGATATGTTTTCAGCTCCCGCGAACCGTTCCCGTCGGATTTCTTTTGAATTACGCTGTATCTCAATCCTGAACCAGCTAAATTACGGTCACTCAGCATAATGAATTCATCAAACTCTTTCTGGATGAAAGATTCCACTGCTAATCTGTTATTTATGGATTTTTGGCCTCTTAAATGTATAAATCCTTTGTTCGTGTACCGGCTGTCATCTTTTTCACCCTGCTGGTAATCCAAAACCCCAAAAAAATGGTACTTACCCCGCAAATAATCGCTACGCAATCCCGTTCTGATTTTGTACAGATTCGTGTTCCCGGACTGATATGATATACTAAAATTTACTCTGCTGTGCAGCCCCGGGGATAATTCAAACTTTCTGAGCGCTTCCGTATTTACCTGTGCTTTCAGAAGAGAGCAGGAAATCATTAGTAATAATATTATTCTACTTATTCGCATAATCCTTAACCATTTTTTATTAGTCTTTTTATTAAATAAAAATCGTTTATCCGGTGCTTTCGTTCCAGAATTTAACAACGACTTTTCCCATACTTTTACGGGATTCAATATACCGGTGAGATTCCGGTAAATCATTGAATGAGAATACCTTGCCTATGACCGGCCTGATATGATGATTTATCACAAAACTTCTTAACTCCCCATATATGTCGCTCATTTTATCAGGATCATCCAACAGATAGCCAAGATGCGTAGCCATCACACCGGTTGATTTCATGGCCATTTTAACCACACTCGCGGAGGGAATATCCCTCCAGGTCTGCCACCAAGAGACCGGATTCCATTTTTTCAGATCGAGACTGGCGAATCCGGCAACAATCATTCTGCCAAAAGGATTCAGTAGATTCATACTGTTTTTGTAGACATTACCTCCGACAAGATCCAGAACGGCATCCACACCGGACAGCGTTTCTGAAATTTCCCTAAAATAATCCTGCTTCCTGTAATTAAATCCCTTTTTCGCGCCAAGCGATTCGATCAGCTCAATTTTTTCATCATTGCCGGCCATTCCGTACACCTTACATCCGTACGCTGATGCAAGCTGAACGGCTGCCGTACCAACACCTCCTGCCGCCGCGGTTATAAGGACAGATTCATTCGGACGTATTCTTCCCATTTCAAATAATGCTACCCAGGCGGTCATATAATTGACAGGAAACGCGGCGTTTTCCTCCGCGGAGAACGTGTCTATGCTGTTTAGCGCCCTCTGCGAGCCAACGACTACTTTCTCTGCATAACAGCCATACTGTGTGCCTACCACGACCTTCTCACCGATTCGTGAAGAATCTACACCTTCTCCCGCTGCCGTAATCGTCCCGCTTGCCTCCATTCCCGGAATATAGGGCCGTTTTGGCGCCCAGCCATAAAGACCTTTCCGGGATAATATTTCAGCATAATTTATTCCAATACAATCAACCGTAACCTGCACCTGGCCGGCTGAAGGCCTAGGCTCATCTGTACGGGACATCTTTATGACTTGCGGGGAACCGGTTTTCCTTAAAACATAAGCATTCATCACATCTGAGCCCTTTCTAAAAAGCAAACCCGATTTTCCAATATGTAAAAACTCCGTCATCCGATCGGGCTACGTTCAATGAAGCCGTATAGTTGCGGTTTACCGGCGCGAAATAAACACCTCCTCCAAAACTGCTGTGCCATCCGTCCGGACTTTTATCTTCATACCATATGCGTCCCGCATCTGTGAAACCAATTACTCCAACATCTGATGGAAAAATAATCCGCATTCTTTTAAGAAAGAAGCGGATCTCCGCGCCGCCGGTTGCGGACAGATCTCCCGCGAATCGCTGAATATTATATCCACGCAATGATTCCACCCCACCGATGTACGCGGCATGATAATACGGAAATTCACCCAAGATTTGCCGGACTTGACTCCGCAATGCGATGGTCGCTCTTGTACTCAGAGGCAAAAACGATTTTCCGGTCAAATTTACACGCGTGTAAGCTTGGTTATTATCCATCATTTCCGGATAGTATGTAATTGATCCATCCAGCAATAACCCGCGCCTCGCGGCAATCTCATTATCCCGGGTGTCATAAGTAAATCCGGCGCCTAATCCAAAGGTATGATGAATATCAATTCCATAAGGTTTCTCTATTCTGATCAGGGATTTTTCATCAAGCTCCGTAAACAGATATTGATATGAAAGATCGAATCGCACCGATATGGATGGTAAGATTTTTCTGATTCCTTTTATATCCACACGGAAATGATTATTTCTGGCGCGATAGAAGTGATCTTCTTCAAGGTTTTCATCTTTTTTTGAATCATTCCCATAACCAAAATAATTCGGTTTATCTTCCGGAACCGCGGTTTTGACATCAAATTTTAACCACATACCGGGGATTAATTCATAAAAATCGCCATTGTATTCAATCTGAAAAGCGGTAGTGCGAAAAACATAACTTCCCGATAATTTGTGGCGGCTTACATACGGATCGGCTCTGAATCCGTATTTGGTTACCTGGGCGCCACCTCCGAGAAAAAGGCCGTTGTCCCGGTCATACCCGAATATCGGAACCGGCATCCAGACCGATCCGTAATCAAACGGAGGCTGAAGCTCTTTTCCCTGAAGTGTATGCGTTAGGCGTGATTCCGGATAACCGATTGGGGGACGCGCATATGCCGATTTCTTTTTTGATCTTATTACTTTTGCGTCCCCGCCATTCTTGACCTTAAAGCCCTTTACCGTATCATAAAAAAGTATTTTCCCCTCAGATTTTCCTGCGGAGAGCTGGTCATCTCCCTTTCCCCCAATAATTCGGATGATTATCCGTTCATCCCCATCTCCAAGGACTTTCACGTCATCATCACCACCCAGCATATAAATCCGTATTTCATCTGTCTCTTGCGGTGTGAAAATTCTGCTGTAAAAAACCGAGTTCTGCTTTTCCCGCTCTGAGATTGTCAATTGGACATCACCCTTATCCAACCTTGAAATCTCCAGCAGTTCCGGCCTGTCTGTCAGTTGGATATCGACCGCCTTCGCAAGATGGCGGTAATAGGACAAGGCCAAATCAATCATTTGATCACGGCGTATTTTTAGACGCTCGACCACTGTTCTCCCGACCTGATTATAAATTTCTTCAGGAAGTGTTTTTACCGCGTCTTCCAAAATCCGGTCATCCATAAGCCGGACAAAATTTTCTGAAATCAGCCGCCAGTCGTCTTTTGTTAGAGAACTTAAGAGTCTGGCATCCAGATAACGCGCCTTATGTGTGAGGCTGATGATATCCGGTATGTTTTTGTTAAAACCGTCAATTCCCCTGTCCACCCATCTCTTATCGATTATCGACGGAATGATTCCGTCATAAACGACGAAGGCAAAATCCCGGTCACGCGCGATTGGCTTCCATAAATGAATGTCTCCACTTTTAAAACGCGCCCAACGCCATTGATCCGCATGACGGTCCCAGTCTCCCACAAAGATATCAAGAAGCCGGGCGGTGAGATATGCCCGGGCATCAATTTTTTCACGGGGATCCTCATCCAGTTTTTTGCTGAATTTTTCAGTACCGATTATTTTATCGGAACCCGCAAATCCCGGAATATCTTCCTCGTTCTCATCGGTTCTTTCTTCGATTGAACCCAATAAACCGGCAAAATCCTTGTAATATTCTCCCAGGAGCGTATCATGAGGCATTACGAAGTAATAAGGTTTTGAATGGAGGACACCTAATGTGTCGGCCAGCTTATCGACGATCAACGAGCCGAAAGGAAGCATCAGGCCGATCTGGTCCTTCCCGAAAGTTTCAATGATCGTGCCTTTCAGTTCTTCAGGAAGAGCCCTTCCCGGAAACTTATCTACGGAACGAAATACCCATGTTTTCCCATCAGCTCCTTTAAATCTCAATGAATTTGTTTGAAGCCCGCCACCTCTTTTCAAAGGCGTCAATCCTCCCGCAAATGTATTTAGATCCAGTTGCCGTACTTTTAAAGGCGTACTCCAAACCCCGCGGTATCCATTGCCTAAAACCATCCCGTGTAATTTTCCCGCCTGATAATTGGCACCGGGTATGAGTGTCACCAGTGAGTCGTTACCGGCGCGCAGACCGGTCAACAATATGCCTGTCAGAATGAATATCCGGCAAAGAATCTTTGAATAGTTTGGATTCATCATCATATCCCGTTATCTGATGTTTAATCCGTGACACAAATTCGTATAAATGACCATTAAATACTGATTTTAGAAACTTCCGAATTAAAAGTTCAGGTTTGTGTCACCTTATAAAATTAGATTATTCTAATTAAAAATCAACATTTTCCCTGATAAGAACTAAACAAAATTTAATCTGAAGGGAATCATTGTTTGACATGATTATACATATTTTTTATTTTGTTAAACCAATGACTACCATGTCGTAGAAGTTCATTACATTTTAACATTCTCATAACTGAGTGATCATTATAAAACCAAACCGTTAAAACATGGAGATTTTTAAATGTCTTCCGATCCGATGACCGCCAAAGGAGCTTTAAAAAAACTGCTTGAAGGTAACAAACGATATGCCGGGGGCAGCCCTATTCACCCGAATCAGTCACAACAGCACCGGACAGCCCTGCTGGAGACGCAAAGTCCTTTTGCCGTTATCATGACATGCGCCGATTCAAGAGTATCCCCTGAGATCATATTTGATCAGGGACTGGGTGATCTTTTTGTCACACGGGTTGCGGGAAATGTAGCAAGTGACTTTGCGCTGGGAACGATTGAGTATGCCGCCATCCAGTTAAACGTGCCTTTAGTGATTGTTGTTGGCCACTCTTCCTGTGCCGCCGTGCAGGGGGCCATGAATATTTCCGGAATTTCGGGTCAGTTTCTCAGTGTCGCTAAAGCTATAAAGCCGGCAATTGATCGCCTTGACAATCATCAGAAGAACGATCTGGAGACGGTGATCAGGGAAAATGCACAAATGGTTGCCGAACAAATCCGTTCATCGGGGCCTCTCATCGCGGATCTCGTTTCTTCAGGCAAATTAACAGTTCTAAGCGCTTTTTATAATTTTTCAACCGGTCTGATTGATATCATTTCTTAAAGATTGTCCGGAAAAACTGCATATTAAAACTAATTCATTCTGGAATATACCGGAGCATTTTCGATGTTTGATTTGATTATAGATAAATTCAATAATCCTAAATTTATGCCGATAGGTATAAAAATCGCTAAGTTTCCTAAATTAAATCTATCCAAAGGAGTTCATATGGACCGCGAAAATTTACCCGAAAAATATCGCCTGCTGAAAGAAAACAGAAAGAATTACATCATGGCTATGGAATCACTCGGTGAAGCGGTTCGAAAAGAAGGTCCCATAGATGAGAAGACCACCCATCTCATTCAATTAGCCGGTGCCGCGACTCTTCGATCAGAAGGTGCGGTTCACAGTCATGCCAGAAGAGCCTTGGAAGCGGGAGCCACTGCAGAGGAAATATATCACGCGGTTATTTTATTGACTCCGACAATCGGATTTCCAAACGTCTCCGCCGCATTAAGCTGGGTAGATGATATTGTTGAGAAATAATATTCAGTGACTATAAGTTAGCCTTAAGCCGGATATTTTTATATGAGAATGTCCGGTAATTTTTATTTGCGGCAATTTATTTCTCTGAATAGATTTATTTGTCAAACCTCCGCAATCCATCCCAACCCATCTTCTTTTTTATCGGTAAAGGTAAATATTTTTGGCTGAAATCGATTGGAAACCAGGCCTCGTTTTTTTGATTTTTCAAGATATACAACTGGCAGGCGGGCGTATCTCCCTGGGCGATCAGGGCAACCAGATTTCCGTCCTTGTTTCTGGCAAGATCCATGATCATAACCGCGTGACCTTTTCGCCCCTTTTTTACAATAAAATCTCCAATCTGCAATTCATTCGCGGGAATATCTTTATAAAAATGATAAAAGGTCTGTGTTCCCGAATATTCAAATATCACCCGAAGATAATTTTCTAAATTACCACGGGATGAATCCTGACCTGAAGATCGTTTTAAGAAAAAATGTAAACCCGCAAATTCAGGGCGATCCCCTTTAGCCCACTGCTTCCACGAAAGAGTCAATCCGTCCGGTAAAGGAAAATTAATTTGTTCTTTTAATCCCCTGGTCCAAAGAAATTCCGCCCTGACCCGAAGCAGGATATCCATGCATTGCTCAAGATTTCTGCCGGCAATATCTATGGCTGTCACGGCCGCTAGAGTCGTATCACCGGATTTGACACTAATTTTACCACGATAGTCTAAAACAGCTGTACTGCCCGGCAGTAAAGGCAGATTTCGCAAATAATCAGCAAAGCTGTCTTTTTCAACCTGTAACCGTTCATAATTCGCCGGAACCGGAAATCGTTCTTCCATAGTATCAAATTTTTGTAACCCGTATGTTTTGGGATCAAAATATCTTATTTGTCCGAATAAACCGGAACTGTTCAAAAAAATGAATAAGATTGCCGCTAATTTAACTGTTGTTTTCACATCAAAAGAATTAATCCCTGATTTCAAAAGAATCTCCATCCATCCACGCGGGAAATTTCTCCCGGTAGCCGGAAAGTGAATGTTGTGATAGTCTCACAGAACTGATCATTTCATTCAATCGCTGATGAACCAGCTCATTCCCAAGAGGATCAATTATGGAAGAATCACCGATGTATTCTATCCCATTTCCATCCCGCCCAACGCGGTTTACCCCTGCAACATAACATTGATTTTCTATCGCCCGGGCAGCCAGAAGCGCGCGCCAGTGATTTGACCTGCGTTCCGGCCAGTTGGCGATAAAAACCGCCATGTCATATTCATTGTTTTTGTTGCGGCACCAAACCGGGAAGCGGAGATCGTAGCATACAAACGGGCGGATTTTCCATCCTTTTAGATCGACCGTTAAGGTCTTATTTCCAGCGGAATACGTTTTATGTTCGTCCGCCATACGAAACAAATGGCGCTTATCATATGAAAACAACTGTCCGTCCGGCTTTGCCCAGAACAATCTGTTAAAGAATTTCCCGTTATCATTGATTATCAGGCTTCCCACCAGATCTACTTTCTTCTGAGCGGACTTTTTAAGCATCCACTTTACCGATGAGCCGTCAGCTTGTTCCGCCAGCTGCCGCGCCTTCATGCTGAATCCTGTCGTAAACATTTCCGGAAGAACAATTAAATCGACGGACTCCGTAATCGATTCAATTTTCGCGTCGAATCGGGAGATATTTTTTGCCGAATCTTCCCACACCAGATCGGCCTGGATGATTGTTATATTTAGATCCTGCATAACTTCTCCGCGGCTTTTTTGAGAGTTTCTTCTTTTTTGGCGAAACAAAATCTTAACACATGATTATTATCATTTTGGTTATAAAATACGGAGGTTGGAATACTTGCGATCTGATATTCTTTTGTCAGCCTGATGGCAAAATCCATTTCTTTTTCATCACTGATTCCGGAGTAATCTAAAAGTTGAAAATACGTTCCGCGGCATGATAAAACATTGAATCGCGAACCTTTGATCAAATCCAAAAACAGATCGCGTTTTTTCTGATAGAAATCAGACAATCCCATATAGAGATCTTTTTTGCTCAAAAACTCCGCATACGCGTACTGTACAGGGGTATTGACCGCGTAGGTGATAAATTGATGTATTTTTCTGAATTCATCCGTCAATTCCTTTGGAGCCAGACAATACCCTACTTTCCACCCGGTCGTGTGATAAGTTTTACCGAATGAACTAATGACCATGCTTCGGGCAGCCAGATCCGGATATCGGCTCATGCTAAGATGGTCCCGTCCGTCAAAGATGATATGTTCGTACACTTCATCACTGATGATAATGATATTGGTACCGGAGACTATACTTTTTAAGGATTGTATATCACTAGTACTTAGCGTCTTTCCACTGGGATTATGTGGCGAATTAATAATGATTGCCCTGGTTTTCCCGGTAACCGCGTTTTTAACCTCGGTCCAGTCAATATGATAATCGGGTAATTTCATTTTTATGAAGACCGGTTTCCCGCCATTATATCCGATTACGGGCACATAGGCGTCGTACCAGGGTTCAAATACAATGACTTCATCACCAGGATGAACCGTGGAAGTGATGGCGGCATAAAGCGCCTCTGTGGCTCCGGCGGTTACGGTTATTTCATTCCCCGGGTCATAAGAAGTACCGTACAAATCATTTGTTTTTCGGGCGATTGCCTCCCTGAGAGCCGCTACCCCCGGCATGGGAGCATACTGATTGTAACCCTGTTTCATATATTTTGCAACAAGATTGACAAGTTCCGGACTGGGATCAAAATCAGGAAAACCCTGAGATAAATTCACAGCCTGATGTTCAGAAGCCAGTTTTGACATCACCGCAAAAATGGATAGATTTAAATCCGGTTGTTTCGAGTGAATTTCTATAGAAGACGCAATCATAATTCCGTTTTTTCTCCTGATCCAATATTCTCAATTTTATTTTTATTGTGGATAACCGATCCGATTCCCAGTGAAAATCCAATGGCATAAAACGCCAGCCAGAAACCCGATAGTCCCCTGATCTTAACCGCTGAAACATCGGTATTAATATAGCCGCCTCCCGAACTAAAAGACATGGATGAAATAAAATTAATAAAGGAATATACGATAATCATATAAGTAAAATATTTTAACCACACAGGGATTAAGTTTAATACATCCACCCATGGATTTCCCTCGGGATATTCACTTTTGTGCTGCCGCATAATTCTGCTTGAATACAACCATGAAAGGATGATACCTGACGTCATAATTATAACAACCCAATTATGAGGCAGATAAAGTCCAAGATATATAAAAATGTGAAGCAAAAGACTCGCTATAAATCCAACCGCCAAAATATAATTTATTTGATCTGTTCTCAGTCGCATGATTTTCCTTTAGCATGATTTTTCGTGACTCATTTCATAACACAAATATAGAATAAAATGGTCCTGAAATCTAATTCTAAGCTTCGCCTGGATGAATCCTGATTAAAAAAATTATCAGTTCACGGAGATGACAATATTTTCGCAATTATGGAAATCTTTCACATGAGTTTCCGACAAATGAGAAAAACCGCAAATGGATCAAAACCTATAAACCACATAAAAATAACAAATTAAGTCACTTGTGCTTTTTTTCATTTAATTGGCATCATTTTTGTCATTCTATATCGGCAGATGTAGGTTTTCTATATTTAGAATATCATATAAAGCACAAATTGTGATGAAGAAATAAATTGATGTTTATGACG